>CANJMQ010000003.1 GCA_947475225.1 Bradyrhizobiaceae bacterium | reverse complement strand
TCGAGTCCGCGCTGCCTGGCATGGCTCGGACCCTTGCTCGGTTCGTGGGCAACGCGCACGCCCGGGAAACCCTTCGCAACCTCCGAAGTCCTGTCCGTGCTGGCATTGTCGATCACCAGAACCTCGACCGGCCCCACGTCCGTGGTCTTCGCCACTTCGTCCAGCACATGCCGCAGGCATTCCCCAAGGTATGACTCTTCGTTGTAGGCGGGGATCACGATGCTGAGTTTCACGGTGGCGATGATTTCCGAAGCGGCGCAGGTAACGTCATAGCCTAGCGGCTACTGCAGACTGCCCGGCAGCACAAGGGGGCCGCTTCCGTGGGCGCCCCTGCCCTTAAGGAAACCCTTCAGATCGCTTTGGCCTGCCCCTCCACCACGCGCTGAAGCAGTGGCACGTAGTGGCGGAATGCCGGTGTCTCCACACCCGGCCGCTTGCCCTCGTCATCCCAGATGCGTACCCGAACGGCCTCCCTGTGGAAGGGGTTCGCCTCGAAGTCCCTAACCTCGTCCGCATTCATCGGCCCGCCCTGCAGCAGCAGCGTGTGCTTCGAGGCCTCGGAGAGCCGGTCATAATAGCCCTTGTCAGTGGCGCAGAGATAGCGCTTGGCGGGAACGTGCAGCCGTACGCATTCGGTGATGACCGGCGGGAAGAAAGGGGCCAGCACCTTCGCACCCGATTCCTCGTGATAATTGTCGCGTTCGTCACCCAGCGACATGGGACCGAACTCGGAGGTGTAGTGGCCGATGTCATGCAGCAATGCGGCGGCCACCAGTTCCTCCGGCGCGCCATCGGTCTCTGCCAGCACCGCGCCCTGCAGCATGTGCTCCGACATCGAAACCGGTTCTCCGAGGTAGGACTCCGCGCCGCGCCGCTCGAAGATATCGGCGATGAATTCCACGATGTTGGAGCGGTCGAGCTTCGGCGCGGTCATGCCAGCAGTCCTTCTTCCTCGATCGAGGCGAGAGTTGAATAGAGTCCGTCCTTGTCGGTGTAGCAGCCCTGCAGCCAGCGCTTGCCGCTGCCGGAGAAGCTTTTCCGCGCATGCAGCACGCGGGTGTTGTCGACGATGAAAAGCTCGCCCGGCTTCAGCTTGAAGCTGACCTCCATGGCCGGGTCCTCGATCAGCTCCGCAAAGCGGCGGTAGGCGGCGTAGTAGTCCGACATATCGTCGTAGGGCACGTCTGTCGTCGCAGCGAGCGAGCGGTTGTTGAAGCGAATGGCAATCAGCTCACCGTCCGGACCCAGCTCGATCATCGGCCGCTTGGAACGCAGGCGCACACCTGCCGCGCCCTCGTAGGCAAAGCGCGCGGCATGGCCCGAGAGCAGATCGAAGCCGCGCGGATTCTCCGCCTTCAGCCGCTCCACCACACTGAAGCCGTCGACGACGATGGAGTCGCCGCCCTCGACCGAGTTCTCGAGGCAGGCGAGGATCTGCAGGGTGGGAACGGGATCGCGGTAGGGATTGTCGGTGTGGGCCTGCAGCCCGAGGTTCGTGTAGGCGAGATTGTTGGGGTTCACCTCGGCACGCACCTCGAACCAGCGACCGTAATTGGTCTCGCGCACATAGCCGAAGAGCTCCGCCACCTTGCACAGCGTTCCGGGCTCGGTGGGCGTGCCCGTCATCACCGCAAAGCCATGGCGCCGAACGGCAGCCAGCCAGCGCCCGAGCGCCCGGCGGTCATTGCTGACGTCAGTCCAGCTTTCGGTCGGCACCTGGTTGAGGAGCCGGGACTCCCAGCGCTCGATGCCCCTGCCCGTCCAGCCCGCCTGGCGTTTCTCGTGCCGGTCATAGGCGTGGCTGGCCAGCCAGCCGCCGTCAAAGTCAATGGTTCTCCCCTCCGGCTCGAAGCGCAGCGACAAGGTGCCACCGGAGGCCTTCGCCTCGGCGATCTTCGTCTCGGCCGGAATGTCGAGGATGGTGATCAGCCGCTGGTCGTTGCCGGGGCTGCGGGTCTTGTCGTCGCGGGCATTGTCCCTGAGCCAAAGGGCGTGGAACCGGTGGCGTTCACCGCCCAGCGAAAGCTCGACGGCACCGCCCCCGTCGATCACCCTCGGCTCCGAAACCAGCATCGATCTTCCTCCGGCGTCCGCCTCGTCAGTCGGCAGACTGGACCGGGACTTGTCGCAATTTCAAGCCATTAAACCGTGACGGAGGCATGACGCCCTCGCCTACAGTCTGAATTGCCGCTTGCAGATGAGGCTGCTATAGGCGTTGCACACTATACCGCATCGCAAAAGAAGGCTTTTCCCATGGCGAAGATCAAGGTCCAGAACCCGGTAGTCGAGTTGGACGGCGACGAGATGACCCGCATCATCTGGGACCTCATCAAGAAGAAGCTGATCCTGCCCTACCTGGACGTGGACCTGCACTATTACGACCTCTCGATCGAGAACCGCGACCGCACCGATGACCAGGTGACGGTGGATTCTGCCAACGCCATCAAGAAATATGGCGTGGGCGTCAAGTGCGCCACCATCACGCCGGACGAAGCGCGCGTGAAGGAGTTCCACCTCAAGCAGATGTGGAAATCGCCCAACGGCACGATCCGCAACATCCTGGGCGGCGTGATCTTCCGTGAGCCGATCATCTGCAACAATGTTCCCCGCCTCGTTCCGGGCTGGACGAAGCCCATCATCATCGGCCGCCACGCCTTCGGCGACCAGTATCGCGCGACGGACTTCACCTTCCCCGGCAAGGGCACGCTCACGATCAAGTTCGTGGGCGAGGACGGTGCCGTGATCGAGAAGGAAGTGTTCAAGTCGCCGGGTGCGGGCGTGGCCATGGCCATGTACAACCTCGACGAGTCGATCAAGGAATTCGCCCGCGCCTCGTTCAACTATGGCCTGGTGCGCAACTACCCGGTTTATCTCTCGACGAAGAATACGATCCTCAAGGTCTATGACGGCCGCTTCAAGGACATCTTCCAGGACATCTACGACGCCGAGTTCAAGGCTGAGTTCGAGAAGCGCAAGCTGTTCTATGAGCACCGCCTGATCGACGACATGGTGGCCTCGGCGCTGAAGTGGACCGGCGGCTATGTCTGGGCCTGCAAGAACTATGATGGTGACGTGCAGTCCGACATCGTGGCGCAAGGCTTCGGCTCGCTCGGCCTGATGACCTCGGTGCTGATGACGCCCGACGGCAAGACGGTTGAGGCCGAAGCGGCCCACGGCACGGTGACGCGCCACTACCGCCTGCACCAGCAGGGCAAGCAGACCTCCACCAACTCCGCAGCCTCGATCTATGCCTGGACCGGCGGCCTCAAGCACCGCGCCAAGCTCGACGGCAACGAGAAGCTGAGCAAGTTCGCCGAGGCGCTGGAAAAGGTCGTCGTGCAGACCATCGAGGAAGGCAAGATGACCAAGGACCTCGCCGTCCTCATCGGGCCGGACCAGAGCTGGCTCACCACCGAGGGCTTCCTCGATGCAGTGGACGCCAACCTGCAGAAGGCAATGGGCTGAGAGGCTTTCCCGGCCTTAATCAAACATCGCAAACTTTGAAACGCATCATGGCCGGGTTGAACCCGGCCATTTTCTTTGCGGCTGACTTCATGTCTTCTCCCGCGCCTTCAGCTGGAGATGACAAGGCGCTGGCGAGTAAAGACGCCCGAGCTGCTCGTGCCTCAGGGAACCGTCGGCATGGTTGGCGGCGTGTAGGCGGAGGACCAGACGAAGTCGTCCGCTGGTGTGCAGGTATCGACTTCGTTGATTCGCGGGTTGCCCACCTGGTTGGGACCGTCAAACGTCGGGCAGTCACAACGCACCAGCGGCAGGCCAGTGCTATTGTCCACCCTGCCAGTGGCATGGCATGGCGCTGTCATGCAGCCGGCATAGATGTTCGATGTGCAACTATAGCTGGTCAGGCCTTTCTGGGTGGTCAGGATCGGCGTGTAATCCGACACGACATCCGCGCCGGGGAACAGCGTCTTGTTGCGGATTGCAAGGCAGACGGGCGCCTCCCGCATTCTCGGGTTGGTCGCGACATTGGCGCCATTGAGGCACTTGGAGCCATCCTTGCCACAGACCGCGACGGTCGTCAGGTACACGCGCTTGTTCAGGATCGAATTGATATCGACATAGGAATAGGTCGCACCGGTCGGAGTATTCTTGGAAATCTTGTAGCAGTCACACGTGGCAGTCTTCTTGTCGGCTGACAGAACGCAGCCGGGAGTGTCACCGGTACCGCCGGGTACGCCCGAGTAGTAGCACAGTGCGATTGGGCCCGTTGTCTCAAGCCGGCAGGCGAGGAAGTTTGATGCCTGCAATTCGACATCGGCCCAGGCGCAGGCACTCGATGTTTGTGTCGTCTTGCAGTCGTTGATTTTCACCAGGCCGTTGAGGCCATCATAATGGAACTGCGGCTTACAGGCTGGCGTCGTCACGCAACTCTGGCTGAACGCCGCGCCCGTGTTGAAAATGCAAAAACACAGCAGCGCCAAGGCAAAGTGCCAATGTCCCTTGCCCGGACGTCCGAGCCATCCATTCAAGCGAGCCATCATCGTCATGCCTTTCAATTTCCCACGCGTCTTCACCGATAGGACAACAACCGTGATTTGTCGATGAGCGCGACATATCTCAATCATGGGTTGTTATAGCCGCGTTGAGTTTGCGGCTCCGTCGGGTGGATGTTGCACGGCCACTGCGCGCGCCGCCGCCCGGCTCACACCGTCACCTGACTCCCCACCTCGATCACGCGGCCGGGCGGAAGGCGGAAGTAGCTGCTGGCGTCATTGGCGTTGCGCGCCATCATGATGAACAGCTTGTCCTGCCACACCGGCATGCCCTGGTACTTGGAGGCACGCACGCTGCGGCGCGACAGGAAGAATGAGGTGTCCATCATCGAGAAGCTCATTTGCTTTTTCGGAATCGACAGCAGCGTTGCGGGAACATTGGGATTCTCCATGTAGCCGAACGTTGCCTCGATGCGCCAGAAATGCTCGGAGAGCTGGTCAATCTTCAACCGCCGCACCTCCTGCACAACGGGAACCGTGGCAGTCTTGACGGTGAATACCACGTTGCGCTCATGCAGCACCTTGTAATGCTTGAGGCTGTGCAGCAGGGCCGTGGGCGCGCTTTCGGAATCGCCTGTGAGGAACACCGCCGTACCGGGCACGGTCGACGGCGGGCGCTTGGTGAGCGAGGCGATAAGATCCTTGAGCGGCACTTCCGACAGGCGCGTCTTTTCCGCCAGAAGGCGAGAGCCCTCGCGCCATGTCCACATCAGCAGGAAGATGGCGGCACCTAGGACCAGAGGCATCCAGCCGCCCTCGAGGATTTTCATCGAATTGGCGCCGAAGAAGACGAGATCAAGCGCCAGCAGCGGCAGCATGATGGGCAGCACAAGCCACAGTGGCCACTTCCAGTGCTTCCACATCACCGCGACCGCCATCATGGCCGTCACCACCATGGTGCCGGTAACCGCGATGCCATAGGCATGAGCGAGCGCACTGGATGACTTGAAGGCCAGCACCAGCACGATGACGCCCGCAAGCAGCAGCCAGTTCACCTGCGGGAGGTAGGTCTGCCCGGCATGCGACTCCGAGGTGAAGCGGATTTCCATACGCGGCAGAAGGCCGAGCTGGATCGCCTGCTGGGTCAGCGAATAGGCGCCGGTGATGACAGCCTGCGACGCGATGATGGTGGCGGCGGACGCCATCAGCACCATGGGCAGCAGCGCCCAGCCCGGCATCATGCGGTAGAAGGGATTGTCGATCGCCGCGGGATTGGCCAGCAACAGCGCGCCCTGACCAAGATAGTTGAGCACCAGTGCGGGCAGCACGATGACCAGCCAAGCTGCCTGGATCGGGCGTTTGCCAAAATGGCCAAGGTCGGCATAGAGCGCCTCGGCACCCGTCACCGCGAGGAAGACGGCGCCGAGCACGACGAGACCGATGACGCCGTGATGCGCGAGAAAGTGAACGGCCTTGAGCGGATTGAAGGCCATGAGCACCGAGGGATTGTCGGAGATGTGCCAGAGGCCCACAGCAGCCAGTGCGGCGAACCAGACGAGAGTGATGGGCCCGAAGAAGGCCGCAACCCGGCCCGTACCTTGCGACTGGATAAGAAAAAGGCCGAGGATGATGACCAACGTGAGGGGCAACACGTAGGGCTCGAAATCAGGCGTGATGACGTTGAGGCCCTCGACGGCGGAGAGCACGGAGATCGCCGGCGTGATGATGGCGTCGCCATAGAACAACGCCGCCCCGATCATGCCGAGCACCGCGATCCATGTGATGGATCTGCCGAAGGCGCGCTGCGCCAGCGCCATGAGGGAGAGCGTGCCGCCCTCGCCCTTATTGTCGGCATTGAGCAGGATGAGGACATATTTGACAGTGACGACGAGGATGAGCGCCCAGATGATGAGGGAGAGAACGCCATGCACCAGCGCCTCCGATATGGAACCGTCCTGCCGCATGCCCGCGAGAATGGCCTCGCGCAGCGCATAGAGCGGGCTTGTACCGATGTCGCCATAGACGACACCGATGCAACCCAGTGCGAGAATGAGAAAGCCCGGCGACCGGGAGCCGTGACCATGATTTGCGGCTTCGTCCGAAGCCTCCCCGGTGTCCTGCAATGTGGTCAAGATGACCCTCCTGGTTGATGCTGCAGCGCAGCAGGAGCGGTGATATGCGCCTGCGCGCCAAGGTTCACGCGCGCAATTCCGTAAGGTCAGCCTTGCAATTTCCGAAGCGTAAGACCTACTTACCAAGCACGTGAGGAGACGAACATGACCGAAATACACACCGGAGGATGCCAGTGCGGCGCAGTGCGCTATCGCATCGAAGGGCAGCTTGGCGGGGCTGGCTTCTGCCACTGCCGCATGTGCCAGAAGGCCTTCGGGTCCTTTGGGGCTCCGCTCGTCAGCGTGGCCCCGGAGCGCTTCCGTTGGACACGCGGCACGCCTGCCACATTCCGCTCCTCGCCGGTGGTGGCGCGCGGCTTCTGCCGTGACTGCGGCACGCCGCTGTTCATGCTGGAGGACGACTATGGCCCGATCGAAATCGCCATCGGCTCGCTCGATGACCCGAACGCCGCAGCGCCGGATCATGTGGTGGGGGTGGAGAGCAAGCTCACCTGGGCGGACAGCCTGCCAGGCCTTGCCGCCAAGCGGACGGAGGATGACCGCACGCCGCAAGACCTCGTCAAGCTGGGCTCGCTGCAGCACCCGGACCATGACACGGCAGAGTGGCCGGTGAAGGATTAGGTCCTCGCCTTGTTAGGCGTCACCCCACCCCATTCATCAGGCCCGGGCGCGACCCGGGCATGTTTTTCTTTTCGGCCAACAAGCATCGCCGGGTCAGGCCCGGCGATGATGAGATTTTGACGTGCGCATTGGGCTATGAGCCCAGCGCCGCCTTTACCGCAGCCAGTGCCTCATCGGCCTTGTCACCATCGGGCCCACCGGCCTGGGCCATGTCGGGCCTTCCGCCGCCACCCTTGCCGCCCAGCACGGCGGCACCGGCACGCACCAGGTCAACCGCGTTGAAGCGCGACACAAGGTCATTGGTGACGCCGATCACGAGGCCCGCACGGCCTTCATCGTTCAGCCCGACCAGCGCCACGATGCCGGAGCCGAGCCTGGTCTTGCCCTCGTCGACGAGGCCCTTCATGTCGTTGGGCGAGATGCCCTTCAGAACGCGCGCCATCAACTTGATGCCGTTCACGTCGGAAATGCCTTCATCGCCGCCACCCTTGGCGCCGCCGCCCATGGCAAGCTGTTTCTTGGCCTCGGCGAGTTCACGTTCCAGCTTGCGGCGTTCGTCCATCAGCGTCTCGATGCGGGTGACGATCTCGGAAGCCGGCGCCTTCAGCGCAGCGGCGGCTGCCTGGACGCGGCGGTCCTGCTCCTCGAGATAGGCGCGCGCGGCAGGGCCGGCCAGCGCCTCGATGCGGCGCACACCGGCGGCGGACGCACTTTCGCCCACTACCTTGATGAGGCCGATGTCGCCGGTGCGGCTCACATGCGTGCCGCCGCAAAGTTCGAGCGAGTAGATGGAACGGCCGGCGCCATGCTCGTTGTGACCCATGGAGACGACGCGCACCTCATCGCCATACTTCTCGCCAAACAGCGCCATGGCGCCTTCGGCGATGGCGGCATCCACCGTCATCAGGCGGGTCGAGACCTTGTCGTTCTGCAGCACGATGGCGTTGGCGATCTGCTCGACCTGATGGATCTCATCCGGGCTCATCGCCTTGTTGTGCGAGACGTCGAAGCGCAGGCGATTGGGCTCGACCAGCGAGCCCTTCTGCGCCACGTGGCTGCCGAGCGTCAGGCGCAGCGCCTCGTGCAGCAGGTGGGTGGCCGAGTGGTGGATACGGTTGCCGGAGCGCCGCGTGTGATCCACCGTGAGTTCAACCGCATTGCCGGGCTTGATGCTGCCGCGCATCAGTTCGCCGATGTGTACGAACACGTCACCCACCCGCTTCTGCGTGTCGGTGACGAGGAAAGAGGCGCCTTCCGCCGTGCGGATCACGCCGTGATCGCCCGACTGGCCGCCCGACTCACCATAAAAAGGCGTCTGGTTGACGACGATGGCGGCCTTCTGGCCCTCGGCGAGGCTTTGCACTTCCTTGCCGTCGATGACAATTGCTCGGACGATGCCTTCCGCCATCTCGGTGTCATAGCCGAGGAATTCCGTGGCGCCGAAGCGCTCCCTCAGCTCGAACCAGATGGTCTCGGTCTTGGCATCGCCCGAGCCCTTCCAGGCGCGTCGCGCGTCTTCGCGCTGGGCTTCCATCGCCGCCTCGAAGGCAGTGGTGTCCACCGTGATGCCGCGTGACTTCAGCGCGTCCTGCGTGAGGTCAAGCGGGAAGCCATAGGTGTCATAGAGCTTGAAGGCCGTATCGCCCGAAAAGGTGTCACCCTTGTTGAGGCCGGAAGAGTCCTCGTCGAGCAGGCGCAAGCCGCGCTCCAGGGTCTTCTTGAAGCGGTTCTCCTCAAGGTACAGCGTCTCGGTGATCAGCGCCTCGGCGCGCACGAGCTCATTGTAGGCAGCGCCCATCTCGCGCACCAGCGCGGGCACCAGGCGATGCATGAGCGGTTCCTTGGCGCCCAGCAGCTCCGCATGGCGCATGGCGCGGCGCATGATGCGGCGGAGCACATAGCCGCGGCCCTCGTTGGACGGCAGCACACCATCGGCGATGAGGAAGGACGACGCGCGCAGGTGATCGGCAATGACGCGGTTCGAGGCCTTGGCATCGCCCGTCGCCGGAACGCCGGTCTTCTCGACAATCGCCGAGATCAGGGCGCGGAACAGGTCCGTCTCATAATTGTCGTGGGTTCCCTGCAGCACGGCGGCGATGCGCTCGAGCCCCATGCCGGTGTCGATCGACGGCTTGGGCAAGTTGACGCGCTCGTCTTTGGAAATCTGCTCGTACTGCATGAACACGAGATTCCAGATCTCGATGAAGCGGTCGCCGTCGGCTTCCGCCGAGCCGGGAGGACCACCCCAGATCTTGTCGCCGTGGTCATAGAAGATTTCCGAACAGGGCCCACAGGGGCCGGTGTCACCCATTGACCAGAAGTTATCAGAGGTAGGGATGCGGATGATGCGGCTTTCGGGCAGGCCCGCGATCTTCCTCCACAGCGCATGCGCCTCATCGTCTTCCGAGTAGACGGTGACTGTCAGCTTGTCCTTCGGGAGCCCCAGTTCCGAGGTGACCAGTGTCCAGGCCCATTCGATGGCGTCGGGCTTGAAGTAGTCGCCGAAGGAGAAGTTGCCCAGCATCTCGAAGAAGGTGTGGTGGCGGGCGGTGTAGCCCACATTGTCGAGATCATTGTGCTTGCCGCCGGCGCGCACGCATTTCTGCGCCGTGGTGGCGCGCGTGTAAGGGCGCTTCTCCATGCCGGTGAAGACGTTCTTGAACTGCACCATGCCGGAGTTGGCGAACATCAGCGTCGGGTCATTGCGCGGCACCAGCGGCGAAGACGCCACGATCTCATGGCCCTGACGCTTGTAGTAGTCGAGGAAGGTGGAACGGATCTGTGCAAGCCCTGTCATGGTACGCCCGGCAAATGAAATGAAGAGTTTGAGGGGGTCTTAATGGGGGGAGGCGGCGCTGTCCACCCATCTTGCCCCTCGCCCACGCTCGAGCGGACCCTGTTCCCCCTCTCCCCCGCAGCTGGGGAAAGAGGGAGGGCCAGAGTGGTGGAAGGGAAGCGGAAAAGCCAGCCCGAAAACGAACGGCGCCCTCCACGGGGCAGCGGAGGGCGCCGGCTCAAGCGGTGTGGGGCTAACACCGTGGGCATCCGGACGCCATTGGGGCGTGGCGTCCGGTTTCTCTGGATTGACCTGGAGGAGACGGTCAGTCGTCGGAGTCGGCGTCTTCCTTTTCCGCACCATTGCTCAGTGCGGCGGCGACGATACCGGCATTGCCACGGATGGTGGCCTCGATGGCGTTGGCCATGTCCGGGTTCTGGCGAAGGAAGGTCTTGGCGTTTTCACGCCCCTGCCCGATGCGCTCGCCATTGTAGGAGAACCACGAGCCCGACTTCTCAACCACGCCAGCAGTGACGCCGAGGTCGATCAGCTCGCCAACCTTGGAAATGCCCTCACCGTACATGATGTCAAACTCAACCTGCTTGAAGGGAGGCGCCACCTTGTTCTTGACCACCTTCACGCGGGTCTGGTTGCCCACCACCTCGTCACGGTCCTTGATGGCGCCGATGCGGCGGATGTCGAGGCGGACGGAGGCATAGAACTTCAGCGCATTGCCACCGGTGGTGGTTTCGGGCGAGCCGAACATCACGCCGATCTTCATGCGGATCTGGTTGATGAAGATGACCATGCAGTTGGTCTTGGAGATCGAACCAGTCAGCTTGCGGAGCGCCTGGCTCATCAGGCGGGCCTGGAGGCCCGGCAGCTGGTCGCCCATCTCACCTTCGAGTTCGGCGCGCGGCGTCAACGCCGCGACCGAGTCGATCACCAGAACCTCGATGGCGCCGGAGCGCACCAACGTGTCAGCAATCTCGAGGCCCTGTTCGCCGGTGTCGGGCTGAGAGATCAGCAGATCATCGACCTTGACGCCGAGCTTCCTCGCATAAACGGGGTCAAGAGCATGTTCGGCGTCGACGAAGGCACAGATGCCGCCGCGCTTCTGGGCTTCGGCGATGGTCTGCAGCGCGAGGGTGGTCTTGCCCGATGATTCAGGCCCGTAGATTTCAACGACGCGGCCACGCGGCAAGCCGCCGATGCCGAGCGCGATGTCGAGGCCCAGCGAGCCCGTGGAAATGGCCTCAATCTCCAGCGCAGAGGAGGCACCGAGCTTCATGATGGAGCCCTTGCCGAATGCCCGCTCAATCTGGCTCAGGGCCGCATCAAGTGCCTTGTTCTTGTCCATGGAATTATCAATGACCCGCAGATTCGACGATTGTGCCATTCGGTTTACTCCTTGCTGTCCAGTGGGTCCACCGGCGGCTGTCTCAGCCCCGCCGCGTTACCGTTGTTCGAACTATGTTCTATTTCTGTTCGCGATGCAAGGGGAAAATAGAACAGCCTTAAGTATCTGATATAAAGGCATTAATGTCGCACGAAAGCGGAACATACCGGAACAACATGCCGTATACGGAGTAACCATGTTTTTGTCGAAATTTTCGCACCATGCGAGAATCAATTTTCTGCCCGCAGCACCCGCTCCAGTGCCCCTGCCACCCCGAAAAGATCGCGGTCGTGGCCCCACGGCGCCATGGACATGAGCCCGCAGGGCGCCTCTCCGCTCTCCTGCATGGGCAGCGAAATGGCGCAGCCATTGATGAAGTTGCCGACATAGGTGTTGCGAAGGCTCATGGCGTTGAAGCGGACATAATCCTTGTCCTCGGCAAGCTCGGCAATCGCCGGCGGCGTGTTGAGGGTGGTGGGCAGCAGCACCGCGTCGAAGCCCTGGAAGCGGGCCGCGAAGAGCGCGATCATCTCGCGCCGCCGCGCCATGTGGTCGAGATAGTCGGCGGCCGAGATCGACGCCGCCAGTTCGATTCGGAAACGAACGCGCGGATCATAGTCCGCTCCCGCCGCAGCAATGCGGGCGCGGTGGGTGGCGAAGGCCTCCGCCGCCACGATGCCACCCTTGGAATTGATCGTGGGAAGTTCGCGCAGTTCGGGGAAACTCATGTCGCTCAGCACCGCACCCGCGGCCTGAAGCGCCTTCAGGGCACGGTCGAAGTCGCGCTCCACCTGAGGCGACAGTCCATCGAGCACGAAATCCCTGAGCACCGCGAGGCGCAGGCCCCTTGCATGCCGCTCCGGCACCACGCCGTCCCAGTCGCCGGCCATCGCGGCATCCGCCATGGCGCAGCAGGCGACCGTGTTGGCCAGCGGGCCGATGGTGTCGAAGCTGAAGGACAAGGGGTTGCAGCCGGTGAGCGGGACCCGGCCGTGGCTCGACTTGTAGCCGACGATGCCGCAATAGGACGCGGGAACACGGCAGGAGCCGCCGGTGTCGGTGCCAATTCCCAGGCTCACCATGCCATCCGCCACCGAGACGGCAGCGCCCGCGGACGAGCCGCCGGGAATGCGACCTGTCGTCCGGTCATAAGGCGAACGCGGCGTTCCATAATGCGGGTTGAGGCCGACGCCGGAATAGGCAAACTCGGTCATGTTGGTGCGGCCGATGACGATCATGCCAACGTCTTTCAGCCGGGCGATGGCGGTGGCATCGGCCTTGGCCGGAGCGGCATTGCGCAGCACCTTGGAGCCTGCGGTCGTCACCTCGCCCGCGAGGTCGAAGATATCCTTCGAGGAGAATGGAATGCCGGCGAGCGGCGACACCTGGCGACCGCGCCTCCTCTGCAGGTCCGCGAGGTCCGCGGCGGCGCGGGCTCCCTGAGGATCAACAGCGGTAAAAGTGCGAGCCCCCTCGCCCGCCGGATCGGCGATCAGCGCGAGCGAGCGCTCAACGAGGTCGCGGGAGGTGACTTTGTGTTCGGCCAGCTGTCTGGAAAGCTCTGCGAGGGTCTGCATCGGTGAATCCTACGGTCTTGCAACAGGGCTTAAGATGATTCAAAGGCACACGCATCCGAAAAGCGCTGAGGGGCGGCATGGGCTACGACATCGGGTTTCTTGACATGGAGGGCATCCGCACCGCCGTGGACTAGGCTCGCCGCGAGGGCTGGAACCCCGGCCTCCACGACGCCGAAGCCTTCGCAGCGCAAGACCCGCAAGGCTTCCTCGGGCTGAAGGTGGACGGCGAACTGGTGGCCACCATCTCGCTGGTGCATTATGGCCCATCCTTCGGCTTCCTCGGCTTCTACATCTGCCGGCCCGACCATCGCGGCAGGGGACTTGGCATCGCGCTGTGGAATGAGGCGCTGGAGCGGAAGCCCGCGCGAACCATCGGCCTCGATGGCGTGAAGGCGCAGCAGGGCAGCTACCGAAAATCCGGCTTCGAGCTGGCACATGAGAACATCCGGCACGGCGGATTGCTGCCTGCGGGATATGCGCACAGCGATGCCGCACTGACTTCGCTGTCCGCCGCCGACGCCGAAGCCATCGACCGCTTCGAGCAGGACCACCAGCTCTTCCCTGCTCCGCGGCAGGCGTTCCTGGCCGATTGGCTGCGCTACGACGGACTGGCGCTTCGCCGCCATGGCCAGATCGCAGGCTATGGCGTGGTGCGCCAGTGCCATGAAGGCTGGAAGGTGGGGCCGCTGTTCGCGGCCAATGTGGCGGATGCCGAAACCATCCTGCGCGGGCTGCTGACCCGGGTGGCCGAGGGGATGATTTTCCTCGATACGCCGGGAACCAACCGGGCGGCGGTAGACCTCGCAGTGTCACTGGGGCTGAAACCGATGTTCGAGACGGCACGGATGTATCGCGGGCCCGCACCGGACCTGAACACGGCGAAGGTGTTCGGGATGACCACATTTGAACTGGGATGACTGTCACGCAGTGCCGTCATCCCGCCGAAAGCCGCAAGGACATCGTCTCGAGATAATCAGTCCGTCCAGCGAATGAACTTGAGGCTCCTGATCAATCCCTCGCGCACCTCGTAGATGGCCATGATGTGCAGAGGGCCTGCAGGCAGGCCATAGACAGTTTCCTTGTCGATGGCATGGGTCGGTGCTTCGAGGCGCTGGTGGACGGTGCAGCGGAGGCCGGGATTTTCAGCAAAACGCCTGGTGTAGACGTCGCGGATATCGTCGAGGCCATTGCAGATCATCTGGCCGGTCACGAGATCGGAGATCGTGGCCTCAGGCGCGAAGAGTGCGCAATAGCCTTCGATGTCATGGGCGTTGTAAACCTCCAGCTGGCGGTTCACGACGTCGCGGGGGGACGGATGATTCATGGTGCGGATTATACATCTCCCCCGGCGCGGGTCCAGCAAGTGCGACAGCCGCGGGCAAGGGACTATCCTTTCAACCGCGCTAGAGGTATCGCCACACCCTCACCCCGGGCACACCATTCTCGACAATCGATCGGCAGGTGAAGCGCATCGGCCGATGGCGGCGCGCGCAGCCGTGAAGACCAATCACGGAACCGCCGGGAGCAAAAAACGAATCGCCCAATTCCATGTCACGGAACGGATACTTGGACCGCCCGCGATGCGGAGTGGGCAAACCCTTGGTGATACCGATCTCCTCTTCCTGCATCCTGTCGGTGGCGGTACCAGTGCGGGCGATGCCGGGTTCCAGCACATTGACCAGCGCCTTATCGTATTCCATCGGTAACCCCCCTGATGATGCTGTCGTCCTGGACGTGCCAACTCACACGCCGACTTCCATCCGCCGATGCCAGAACGCTAAAAGCGTGCTCTGAAGCAGGTGTGACCGTACTAAACGGTTCCTGTCACGTTGCTGACTAAACCGAGGCTTGTTAAATGCTCTTCGGTGACATGGGTGGCCCCGCACCGCAGCGCGACACAACGACGGCAAAAACGGCGACGCCGCAATCAGCAGAACATTCAACAGCGCACAACCAGCCAGTGCGTGCGCCCTGCAAGCGCACGGTCGAAACCTGTTTCATCTGGTGTGCAATAGCCCTCTCCCCCCGGCGGACTGGCGAAGGGGGAGAGGCAAAGAGCAGACGGGACTGCAATCGACATCCGCTCATGACAACGCATAAAGCCGAAACGGGTCGGCATCAACTGAATCAAATGGTTGCAGAATGCTTGTCCCGTGAATGACGGTTCAGCAGTGACAGGGCGCGTGCCCCGCGGTTCGTCACGCTCGCGCCTTGTACTCACGGCAGGCGACCCGGCACTGACGTGGACAGTTACTGGGCCGGACTTGCCGGCTCCTCTGCAGCCTTGCCGGTTCGCTTGAGGGGCTTCCCGGGCTCGCAGCGGCTGCTGTATTCGAAGAACTTGCGCAGGAATCCAGGCGCCACTGCCGAGACAGGGTTCATCTGGAACTCCGGCTTGTCGACCGTGCCGCCCATGGCGAAGGTGACGCCGATGATGCCCTGCCCCTTGCCACCGGTGATGATGTCACCCAGCAGCGGAATGTCGCCCAATGCCGCGTTGAGCGCATAGGCAGGCGTGATGGTGCCGGCAATGTCTATTGCGCCGTCCGACTTGCGGATGAGGCCCGCCGCACTCGCACCAAGTTCAGGCCCGCGCACCAGCGCCTCGCCGATGCAGATAAAACGGCTGTCGGAGGTGAAGGGCAGGTTCAGTTTCTTGAACCTGAGCGCATCGCGGCGCGGGCCATCCTTGCGCGGCGCATCACGCTTCGGCTTGCCGCCCGCGTCGAGTTCGGCAAGGGCCGCCTCGTTCCTCACCTCGAAGTCGCGCAGCACCAGCTTGCCCTTGCGCACCGAGGTGCCGTCGCTGTTGAGGAGCGCGTAGAACTCGATCTGGCCGCCGGCCACCTTGGAATAGAGATTGGCGGCGCGGATCGCCGCCCCGCCATCACGCCCGTTGATGCGCATTTCGCGGCCGCCCTCCACGGGCGTCACGCGGAACACGATGGGCTGGCCGCTGAGGAAGGTGCCGTTGATTTCGGCCTGGGTAAGGTGCGAGGACTGCGAGACGAGACTGCCGCTGACGCTGGTGATGATCTCGCCCAAATTCGCATAGACGCGGCCGACGGTGAGATTGACCTTCACCGTGCGCCCGGAATTGGCCTTCGCCTCCGCCGCCGCCTGGGATGCCTCGTCACGGTTCTGGCCGCCGAAGAGGTCGCGGATCAGTGGACGCGCGTCGAAACTATCACCGGTCACCTGCACGTCCATCACATTGTCGGTGAGCTTGACGTTGGCGGCGAAGCGGTTGACGTCCGAGAGCCTCATCTCGGTAAAACTGGCTGCGCGCAACCCCTGGCGCTTGGGCGCAAGCAGCATGCTCCCCTTGATCGACAGGTCCTGGCCCTTGATCTCCAGGTCCTCGACGCGGGGGCCCTTCTCGCCCTTGGAATAATAACTCATTTTGGCCGTGGTCTTTGGTGTGGCCGGCCGCGCCCAGCCGATCTGCTGTATGCGCATGTCGACCTCGCTCAAGTCCGCCGCGAGGTCGACACTGCCCTGCGGATCGGCGAGGTCGTCGATGGTGGCGGTCACGGCCACGGGGCCCCTCACGAAAGTGCCGAGGTCGATACCCAGCGTGCGGCGCTGCTCGCCGTCAAGCGTGGCCTTGATGACCGCGGACTGCAGGAAGTCAGGTGCCGGGCCGCGCTGCCAGGAGATTTCGGAGGGAATGCCCGCGATCCTTGCAGGCCCCTTGGCGGAGAGTACACCTTTCTCCATCGTCAGGTCGATCTTGCCATCCGAGATGTCCACACCAGGCAGAGCATCCTTCAGCGCGGCATTCACCAGTTTCGCGGCGACCGCCACCTTGATGCGCTCAGGCGGCAGCGGCTTGATCATCGGGAAGGCAAGATGTACCTTCATCGTCGCGTCGCCCTGAAGCTTGGTGGTATCGAGGCCCGTGTGACGGATGAGGTTCAGGTCCGGCAGGTCGAGATACTCGATGAGCGCCTGCGCGCCCGCGTCGATGTCGAGGTCGAAGTCCGACATGGTTTCAACGGCCAGAATGTCCTTGGCAAACATGGTGCCGGACGCGAGATGACCCTTGGCACCGGACGGCAGCACCACATCAGCGGCGTTGATCTTGAGCGAGAAGTCATTGTCCACGAGTTTTGCCTCGCCCGAGGCGTTGACGATCGGCGGCAGCTTCTTGAAGTAACCGCTGGTGACCCCCTCCATCTTCATGCTCATGTTGATTGCGCCCGCCGGAATCTTGCGGGTGCGCTTGGCCTCGGCCATGGAATCGGCGGGTAGCTTCACCGTAAACTCACCCGCGGTGATGAGTCCGTCCCTGACATTCTCGTTGACGAATGTGCGGGTCTTCTCGGCAATAATCGGCGGCCAGAGCTGCTTGAGCAGTGCCGCCGGCATCTGCTGGACGCGGCCACCGATCATGATGGCTGGCGATTCATCGCCACCGGCGATCGCGCCTTTCAGGCGAACGGCAGCATTGCCGGAGCGAACCTGCAGGTCATCGATGTCGAGGCGCGCCTGGTCGATGCTGGCTCGCCCCTTGAAGACCACCTGGTCGACCACAACGGGGTTCTTGATCGAGCCTTGCGCATCGATTGCGGCGTTGCGCGCCCCCAGAGAAATGTCGATGGCCGTCAGGCGGCCGTCGGGAGAGCGCTCCGGTGAAAGTCGGCCGATCATCTGGGCATGCGAGCTGCCGATGAGAAGCGTGGAGTCGGTGATATTGATGCTGCCGCTCGCGGGCTCATATTCGGCGCGCAGCGACCCCTCGTCGATGTTGAGGCGGCCGGCCAGATAGTCGGGAAGGTCGACAACGCCGGCTGCGGCATTGAACTCGCCGACCGCACTGGTGACAACACCTGCGTCCGTGACCTCCATCAGCACCTTGCCCGACAGCGGAACATCGACGCGGGCAAGCTTCGAGAAGGCATAGATCCGGTCAGAAATCTTGGCCGGCGACAGGTCGTTGACACGCGCTTCGATCGAAAAGCTATGGGTATCGCGCTTGTAGTCGGCGCTGCCCGATGCTCTCCAGTCGCCCGCCTCGTCGCCGCTGTTCAGCACCGAGGCATTGGCTTCCACCATGAAGCCGCCGGGCTGGCGGATGAAATGCAATTCGGCATCATGGATGTTCCAGCGCGCATTGTTGGCCTCATCAAAGAAGGTGATGGAAGCCTTCTTGATATTGATGGCGTTGATGGAACTGATACCTGGCACATCCGCACTGCCACTGATCAGGTCGATCAGGGCCGCACCTGAGCCGTTGAATGCCGGCTGGGCAGCCGGCTTGCCGCCACCGCCCTCAAGATCACTCTTGCCGGCGGCGCCGGGGTCGATGAGTACGGATTCATTTTCAGGGGCGGGCTCGTCGAAGCCCAGTGCGAATTTGCCCTCGAGGCTGCGCCGGGCGCGGATGGCAGGACCGATGAGGGTGATGGAGGTGGGCACGACACGGCCCGAGAACAATGCGGACTCATCGATTCCCAGCGACGCATGCGGCGCGCTGGCGAGGTAGGCACCCTGCTTGTCACGCAACACAAGATCGTCGATCAGCACGTGCGGGACACCCACCGAACTGTCGCGCTGCAGCGTCACGCCGCCCACCGCGACGGTCATGTTGGGAAGGCCCTGGTTGATCTTGCTTTCGACGGTTCCGCGCAGGAAATCGAGCGAAACGGGTCCCTGCGCCAGCCGCACATAGACGGCAAAGGCGAGAACCAGCAGAACGGCCAAGACCGACATCAAGCTGTAAGCGCTTATCCTGGCAAGGCGCCGCAACGTCTTCCTGTTCCACTGACCTGATTCACACCAAACATGTGCCACCGCGGCCTTCCGCAGGCAATCCGGAAAGCCTCGCTGCTCACAGCAACTCCCTTTGGCCACCAAAGATGGGCCAAAGCGTGACCTGCAGGTTGGTCAGAAAATTTGAAGCAACGGCCGGGGCGATGCCGCCGGGCAAACCGGTTGCGGGACGTAAGACATTGTTAATTCGCTGAAAAAACGCAGGACCCTAGACTTCGCCCTCGTCCGGGATGTTCAGCAGGAGGCCGCAGGCCTTGCAGTGCACCGCATCCCGGTCGTGGCGCGACAATCCACAGTCCGGGCATTTGAAGAACACCTTGTCAGGCCGGAGCATGACCTGCACCAGACGCAGGAACAGCGAGACGCCGAAAATCATGATGATGACGGCGAGCAACCGCCCACCGGTGCCCCTCAGCACAACGTCGCCGAAACCCGTGGTGGTCAGCGCGGTGACCGTGAAATAGAGGGCGTCGGCATAGTCGTTGATTTCGGCGTTGGAGGAATGCTGCGTCTCGTAGACGAGTGCCGTCATCACGAAGACGAAGATGGCCAGATTGAGGGCGGAACCAATCAGCTGTTCGTGCTTGCGAAACCACGGAAAGTCCTGCCGGAGGCGCCTGACCATGGTGTAGGAGCGCAGCAGCCGGAACACCCGGGCAACACGCAGGAAGCCCAGCCCCTCGCCGCCAATCGGGGCCAGCATGGCAAGGATCACCACGATGTCGATGAGGCCATAGAAGCTCAGCACCATGCGCCATGGCCGCCTGGCGATGAACAGCCGCGCCGCAAAATCGAGCAGCAACAGGACGCCCAGCGCCATATCCACATACTTCGTGCCCTGCCATTGCACGAAGGACGTGGCGATGATGAAGGCGACGGTGAGGAGATCGAAAATCAGGAGGCCGTAGCGGAAGCGATGCCCCGCCGGCACATCGCCCTCATAGAGGGTCCAGATGCGCTTTCTGAGAGTGCCCATGTTGGCCGCCGCGTGCATACCCCATGGATAAGCCAGACGACGTCCGCCGTCCAGACTGGACGGCGGACAGAGTTCGTCTGATTTCAGACCGTTACTGCAGTACTCTCGCCGTTTTTGCGAGGCGTGCGAGGGTGATGAATTCGGCGCGGTAGCCATAGGGGTCGGGCCCCCGGCTGGCGTTTGCAAGGGCAATCACGTCGTCATAGCCGAAGGACTTTGTGAATTCGCCACCGCGCAGAAGTTGCCCAAAACCGGCGACGGCGGCGGCGAAATTCGCTTCCGCCGAGGGTTTCTCGTCAACGCCCGTGACGGACTCGGTGATGAGGCGGCTCGTGTTCTCCCCCGGCAGCTTGTAGCGGATCTTCACGAAGGCATACTCACCGGCTGGCGTTCCGGGCTGCTCCGCCGTGCCATAGCGCAGCGGGTCGACCAGCTGGCCCTTGGAGCCCTTCGGCGTCACCTCATAGAGCGCGGTGACGGTGTGGCCCGCCCCGATGTCGCCGGCGTCGACGTGGTCGTTGTTGAAATCGTCCTTGTTGAGAAGCCGCGTCTCGTAGCCGATGAGGCGGTACTCGGAGACGGCGGCGGGGTTGAACTCGACCTGGATCTTCACGTCATTGGCGATGGGGAAGAGCGTGGAGGTGGCCTCATCCACCAGCACCTTGCGGGCCTCGCTGAGGCTGTCGATATAGCCGGCATTACCGTTGCCGTTCTGGGCCAGCGCCTGCATCAGTTCGTCGTTGTAGTTGCCCTGGCCGAAGCCGAGGACGGAGAGGTAGACGCCGGACTGGCGCTTCCTCTCGACGAAGTCCTGCAGCTCACGCGGGTCCGAGATGCCGACGTTGAAGTCACCATCGGTGGCGAGGATGACGCGGTTGACCCCCGCCTTGTCGAAATGCTGTTCAGCGAGGTTATAGGCCTGGCGAATACCCTGCGCCCCGGCCGTGGAACCGCCCGCCGAGAGGCCGTCGAGGGCGGCGAGGATCTTCGCCTTCTCGGAGACTTTCGTCGGTTCCAGCACGGTTCCCGCACTGCCCGCATAGGTGACGATGGCCACCGTGTCTTCGGGTGACAGCGTATCGAGAGCCAAGCGGAAGGAGTTGATGAGCAGCGGCAGCTTGTCCGGCTCGTTCATCGAACCCGACGTATCGATGAGGAAGACAAGGTTGGCACGGGGCTTCGCGGCGGCCGCAAGCGAATAGCCCTTGATGCCGATGCGCATCAGTTTCGTATCGGCGTTCCACGGCGTCGGCATGAGGCTGATATCGGCCTTGAAGGGTTCGGCGCGATCCTTGGGGCCTTCATAGTCATAGGGGAAGTAGTTGACCATCTCCTCGATGCGCACCGCATCCTTGGGCGGCAGCACGTTGTCCAGCAGCGCGCGGCGGATGAAGCTGTAGGAAGAGGTGTCGACGTCGATCGAGAAGGTGGAGAGCGGGTCGGTGGCCACTTGCTTCACCGGGTTGGATGTGATGTCAGTGAAGCGGTCGCGGCTCTCCTGGGCGGACGGCGGCGGCGGGGCATAGACTTCGGCAATGCCAACGCTTGAGGCGATGTTGCCTGCGGCGGTCAAACCGTCCGACAGGATTGCCGATTTGAGGACGTCCTTGCCTTTGGACTCCACGCGCGAGGCGACAGCGCGATCGGCGCTGGCTTCGTCCTTCGGCTGAAGTTCGGCAACTGTGCCCGGCGGTTCGGACACGGGCTGGTTCGCCGGGACTGCGGGTGGCGTTGCGACGCCTGTCGCCTTCATCAGCTGATGCAGGGCGGGGTTGGCGACCACCAGCAGTGTGAGGACGGCGAGGCTGGCGCCCGCCATGAGCGTGTGGTTCAGATTGAAGCTGCGCATGTGTGTTCTCCGGTTCCAGATGTTGGCCATCCGGTTCCTGAGACGCGCCATCGATCCGGATTCTTGGGAGATGCCCGAAGTTTTTTCGGCATGCACCATCGCCGCGGCGATGGCAGCGGCGCGGGCATCCTCGTCGGGGCGTAGCAATGCCTCGTCGTGAAACAGTTTCTTCAGATCGTCAAAGTCGTTCATCGTCATGATCCACCATCGCCCGCAGGCGCTTCTTCACCTCGCTCATCCGCCAGGCCACGGTTCCCGCACTGATGCCCAGAATTGTGGCTGCATCTTCCTGGGTCACGTCCTCGGCAAGGATGAGGAGTGCTGTTTCCTTGAGATCGGGCTTCAACTGGTCGAGCGCCACGTAGAGCCAGCGGAGGCGCCGATCGCTGTCGGCCCAGTTGGCCTGATCTTCGGCGTGGAAGGCGGCATAGCCCCGCTGCATGTCCCGCACCCTTCCCTGCCGCCGCACGTGATCGCGGCAGGCATTGAGGACCAGCTGGTAGAGCCAGGTCGAGAAACGGCTGTCGCCCCTGAAGGAGGCGATCCGCTCCACGAGCCGGATGCACACCTCCTGTGCCACGTCCTGCGCGTCAGTCCTGGAACCCAGCAGCCGGTAGGAAAACCGGAAGGCCGTGTCATGGTGGCGCTCCAGCAGGCGCAGCAGCGCCGGCCTGTCACCCGATCTGGCCTTTGCGGCCAGTGCCTCATCCATCCCGCTCATGTGTTCGAAGCTTAGACGCCGCCGGAAGGCGGAATCTTGGAGGCCGCGAAGAATTATTTCGCAGGCCAACCGGGCAGGCTATAGTACGCGCAATTTCAAGGAGTTGAGAGAATGCCCAAGGGATACTGGATCGCCCATGTCACGGTTACCGACCCGAAACAGTACCAGCACTATGCGAGCGGCACGCGCGAGGCCTTCCAGAAATATGGCGCCAACATCCTGGCGCGCGGCGGCGCCTTCCACCAGATGGAAGGCGACGGCCACCCGCGCAACGTGGTGATCGAGTTTCCCAGCCTGCAGGCGGCGGTGGATTGCTACAACTCACCCGAATACCAGGCGGCCAAGAAGAAGCGCGAGGGAGCGGGCATCGCCAGCATCGTGCTGGTCGAGGGGGTTTAAGAGGCAAAGCCCGTCCACCTCAGCCTCCCTTTTCCCGTCCCCCACGCTTGTGCGGGAGAGGAACAAGATGGGTGATGTGTATGGGCAACAAGGGTGGACGCGCCTGTCCGCTCTACGCTAAAGCCCAACCCAACAAGGAATGAGTTTCATGAAGATTGCCATCGCCGGGGCAGCGGGCCGAATGGGCCGTGTGCTGACGCGGATCGTCAACGAAACGCCGGGAGCGGAAGTGGCGGGCGGATTGGAGCCGGAGGACTCTCCGCATGTGGGCGCCGACATGGGCGAACTCGCGGGTATCGGGCGCCTTGACGTGGGGATCACCGATGATCCGATCGCGCTGCTCACCCATGTCGACGGCATCATTGACTTCACCGTGCCGCAGGCGACGCTGGCGCTGGTCGAACTCTCCGCCCAGGCGCGCATCGTGCACGTGATCGGCACCACCGGGATCGACGAGGCTGGCGAAGCGAAGATCAGGGCGGCGGCGCGCCATGCGCGCATCGTCAAATCCGGCAACATGAGCCTCGGCGTCAACCTGCTGGCCGTGATGGTGAAGAAGGTGGCTGCAGCCCTTGGCGAGGACTTCGACATCGAGGTGCTGGAAATGCACCACAAGCATAAGATCGACGCACCGTCGGGCACCGCCCTGCTGCTGGGCCAAGCCGCGGCCGATGGGCGCGGGATTGACCTCAAGAGCCGCTCCGTGCGCTCACGCGATGGCCACACGGGAGCGAGGCCGGTGGGAGACATCGGCTTTGCCACTCTGCGCGGCGGTTCCGTGGTGGGCGAGCATACGGTGATGTTCGCCGGACAGGCCGAGCGCATCGAACTCACCCACAAGGCCGAGAGCCGTGACATCTTCGCACGCGGTGCCGTGCGCGCCTCACTCTGGGGCTTTGACAAGAAGCCCGGCCTCTATTCAATGACCGACGTTCTGGGACTGGAGTAAATCATGGATCGTCTTCTGGTGCTCGTCCGCCACGGACAGAGCGAATGGAACCTCAAGAACCTGTTCACCGGCTGGAAGGACCCCGACCTGACCGAACAGGGCGTGGCCGAGGCGCATGCGGCGGGCCGGAAGCTGAAGGCCAAGGGCTTCCACTTCGACATCGCCTATACCAGTGCGCTCGGCCGCGCGCAGCGCACGCTGAAGATCATGCTTGAGGAACTGGGCCAGCAGGACCTGGCAACGGTGAAGGACCAGGCACTGAACGAACGCGACTATGGCGACCTGACCGGCCTCAACAAGGACGATGCCCGCAAGAAGTGGGGCGAGGAACAGGTGCACATCTGGCGCCGCTCCTATGACGTGCCGCCGCCCGGCGGCGAGAGCCTGAAGGACACACTGGCCCGCGCGCTGCCCTATTACATGAAGCACATCCAGCCGGATGTGCTGTCCGGCAAGCACGTGCTGGTGGCGGCGCATGGCAATTCCATCCGTTCACTGATCATGGCCATTGAGGGACTGACGCCGGAGCAGATCCTGAAGCGGGAGCTGGATACCGGCGTGCCGGTGGTCTATCGGCTGGGCGCGGATTCGCGGCCGGTTTCGGTGGACGTGCTCTCGTAGACCCCGTCATCACGGCGAAGGCCGGGATCCAGCTTCTTGTCGACCTCCACGCCTGCCGAAAGCTGGACCCCGGCATTCGCCGGGGTGACGCCTATTGAGAGAGACTCTCCTTCACCCGGTACTGGAAGTAATGAACACCCTGCTCGTGGCGGGGTGAGAGCGGGCCGGCGCTGTAATTGCCGGCTTCGTAGTTGTTATGGGTCTTGACGCAGATTTCGTAGTCCTCGCGCACCACGGCGAGGTTTCTTGCAATTGTGTCGCTGCGCATCTCGTCGCGCTCCGGCGCCAGATCAGCGAAGTAGAAGTGGTAGAGCTGTTCAGTGCGCTTGGTACCGACGGGGTTGATGCGCGAGGTGTTCATGCCGCCCTCGAACAGCGACAGCGTCCAGTTGGGCCACATCCACAGCCATTTGCCACGATAGAAAAGACCCTCGCGCGGCGGCGCAGTCATGCGGATGAAGCCCTTGTGTGCGGTGGTCTTGAACTGCTCGAAGTCGATGGCGGCGAAGAACTTCGGGTGGATGCCGGGGATATGGTAGCCTTCGACGAAATTGTCGGTGTAGATCTTCCAGTTGGCGTCGAAGTTCACCGTCTCGGTGCGCACGGAACTATAGGTTTCGATCGGCTCGTCCGCCAGTTCGGTGACGAGGTCACCCAATTGCGAGACGAGATCCTCCTGAGGGTCGATGGCGGCGAAGAGCAGGCCGCGCCAGATGGCGACATGGATCGGCTCCAGCGGCCAGTCCGCCGGGTCGAAGCCCGGCTCTTCTCCGAACCACGGGGCGTTGATGAGGTGGCCGTCATCGGCGAAGACCCACTGGTGATAGGGGCAGCGGATGGTGGCGCAGCGGCCCGTGCCCTCCGCCAGCAATTGCGCACCGCGGTGGCGGCAGACGTTGCGGAAGGCGCGGAGTTCGCCGTCACGTCCTCTCATGGCGAAGACCTTGATGCCCGCGATGTCAGCGGCGACATACTGTCCGCGCTCGGCAACCTGTGCGGCAGGCCCCAGCATCTGCCAGGTCTTGGCGAAAATCTCATTGCGCTCGCGCGGCAGCACGGATGGGTCGACGTAGAGACGCGGATCGAGGTTGAGCATGGCGGCACTCCTTGGGGACAAAGAGTGCATGGAATTGGATTGGGCGGCAAGTCCACCGGTTAAAGCGTCATCCCGGCGAAGGCCGGGGTGCCGGATCAATCTGTTACTCGATATCCTCGATCACCTGGTCGCCGCCGCCCTTCACCTTGTGAGCGAGCGAGGCCTGGATGAACTCCTCGACCTCGCCGTCGAGCACGTCGCCCGGAGACGTCGAGGTGTGGCCGGTGCGCAGGTCCTTCACCAGCTGGTAGGGCTGGAGCACATAGGAGCGGATCTGATGGCCCCAGCCAATGTCAGTCTTTTTGGCGTTGGCGGCGTCGATCTTTTCCTGCTGCTTCTGCAGTTCCATCTCGTAGAGGCGGGCCTTCAGCATCTTCATCGCAGTGGCGCGATTCTTGTGCTGGGAACGCTCGGCCTGGCAGGCGACGATGATGCCGGTGGGCATGTGGGTGATGCGCACGGCGGAATCAGTGGTGTTGACGTGCTGGCCGCCGGCACCCGATGCGCGGTAGGTGTCGATCTTGAGGTCCGACTCCACCACCACGATGTCGATGTTGTCATCCACCACCGGATAGACCCAGACGGAGGAAAAGGAGGTGTGGCGCCGGGCGTTCGAGTCGTATGGCGAGATGCGCACCAGGCGGTGCACGCCGGATTCGGTCTTGAGCTTGCCGTAGGCGTTGTGGCCCTTGATCTGGAGCGTGCAGGACTTGATGCCGGCCTCTTCGCCCGCATGCTCGTCCAGCACCTCGGCCTTGTAGCCGTATTTGTTGGCGTAGCGCATGTACATTCGCATCAGCATCGAGGCCCAGTCCTGGCTTTCAGTGCCGCCGGCGCCGGCGTTGATCTGGACGAAAGCGTCATTGGCATCGGCCTCGCCCGAGAGCAGTGTCTCGATCTCGGTTTCCGCCACCCTGGGCCGCATCGCGAGCAGCGCCTTCTCGGCGTCCGTGACGATGGACTGGTCGCCCTCGCTCTCGCCCATCTCGATCAGTTCGGTGTTGTCGGCAATCGACTGCTCAAGGTCGCGGATCATGGTGATGCGCTTGTCGAGGTCCTGGCGCTCGCGCATGAGCTTCTGCGCCTTCTGGGGATCGTTCCAGATCGAGGGGTCTTCGGACCTGGCGTTCAGTTCGGCGAGGCGGCGGAGGGAATTGTCCCAGTCAAAGATGCCTCCTCAGCAGCCCGATGGACTGCTTCATGTCGTCGACGAGCGACGAGATTTCAGCGCGCATGATTCCTGCTCAATCAGAGAGTGACGTCAGGGGGCTCAATAGAGGCCGCCGCCCTGCCCCGTCAACCCGCCACTGGCGGGGGGCTGGTCGGGTGCCTGCTGGGCCGGTGCTTCACCCTGCGACGGCGGCACCAGCATGACGCCGCCATCGGCGTTGGTTCCGGCTGCGGCGACCGAGGATCCGTCGCCGATGATCTTGGTCGAATCCGGCGGCTCGTCACCTGGCTTGAAGGCCTCGAGGATAACGCCGTCATGCCCGAAGATGGCGCGCTTGCCGCTCTTGGCGTCGATGGGAATGAGCTCAATGGCACGCGGTACGCGGAACGGCGTTGCCGGCTTGTCCTTGAGCGCCAGCTTCATGAAATCGGCGACGATGGGTGCTGCAAGTTCGCCGCCAGTGCGGCCCTTGCCCATCGGCTTGGGGTTGTCGAAGCCGACATAGGTGCCGACCACCATGTCCGGCGTGAAGCCGATGAACCAGGCGTCACGCTCCTCGTTCGAGGTGCCGGTCTTGCCGGCCACGGGCTTGCCCACCGCCAGAACCTTCTTGCCGGTGCCGCGCTGCACCACGCCTTCCATCATCGAGGTGATCTGGTAGGCGGTGTAGGGGTTCATCACCTGGTCGGACACGTCGAGCAGTTCGGGTTCCGGCAGGTCGGCCGTCCAGTCCGGCGCCAGGCAGGTCGAGCAGTCGCGCTTGTCATGCCGGTAGATAGTCTTGCCGTAACGGTCCTGGATGCGGTCGATCAGTGTGGGTTCGACGCGCTTGCCGCTGTTGTCGATCATCGCATAGGCAGTGACCATCTTGAGCAGGGTCGTCTCGCCCGCGCCCAAGGCCATGGCGAGTTGGGCGGGGAGCTTGTCATAGATGCCAAGCCGGGTCGCCAGGTCGATGATCTTGGCCATGCCGAGTTCATTGGCAAGCCGCACCGTCATCACGTTGCGCGACTGCTCGATGCCACGGCGCAGCGTGGCGGGGCCGAAGAATGACTTTTCGTAATTCTTGGGCTTCCACATCGAGCCGTCCGGCATCTTGAACTCGATGGGCGCGTCAAGCACCACGGAGGCCGGCGAGTAGCCGTTGTCGAGGGCCGCCGCATAGACGATGGGCTTGAAGGATGAGCCGGGCTGGCGCATCGCCTGCACGGCGCGGTTGAACTGGCTGCGGCCATAGGAGAAGCCACCGACAAGCGCAAGCACACGGCCGGTGTGCGGATCCATGGCGATCAATGCGCCATCGACCTCCGGCGCCTGCATCAGGTGATACTGGCCAGGCTGCTTGGAACTGGGCGCAACATACACGATGTCGCCGGGCTTCAGCACGTCGGAGGCCTTCTTGACCTGGGGGCCGAGCTTGGTGCCATCGACATAGTCGCGGGCCCAGCTGAGAAGCTCCAGCGGGATCGTGCCCCGCTCGCGCTCTGCTGCCATGGTGCCGTCGGGCTGCAGCGCGGGCTGAAGACCGACGGTTGCCTCGCTGTCGCTGACGTCGAGCACTACCGCGATGCGCCAGGGTGCCATGTCGTCGGGCACCTTCTTGTCCTTCATCAGCAGCGCCCAGTCCGGCACGGCGCCGAGTTCGCCCACACCGAGCGGACCGCGGTAGCCGCGCTTCCTGTCGAAGGCGATGAGGCCGCGGGCCAGCGACTGGCGGGCATAGAGCTGCAGCTTCGGGTCAAGCGTTGTCCTGACCGAGAGGCCACCCTTCTCCATCTTGTCCTTGCCGTAGAGCCCGATCAGCTCTCGGCGCACTTCCTCGGCGAAGCTTTCAGCGGCGAAGAGCTGGGCGCCGAAAGGCCGCAGGGTGACCTCGAGAGGCTTGTCCTGCGCCGCCTTCATCTGCTCTTCGGTGATGTAGCCGTTCTCCTGCATCTGCAGCAGCACCCAGTTGCGGCGCTCGATGGCACGCGCCTTCTGGCGGAACGGGTGATAGTTGTTGGGGCCCTTGGGCAGTGCCGCGAGATAGGCCATCTCCTCCAGAGACAGTTGGTCCAGCGACTTGCCGAAATAATTGAGCGAGGCGGCGGCCACGCCATACGAGTTCATGCCGAGGAATATCTCGTTCAGATAGAGCTCGAGGATCTGGTCCTTGGTGAAGGTTTGCTCGATGCGGCGAACGAGAATCGCCTCTTTCAGCTTGCGGTCGATCGAGCGCTCGTTGCTGAGGAGAAAGTTCTTGGCCACCTGCTGGGTGATGGTGGAAGCGCCGACGATCTGTCCCTTGCCGGTGAACTTTACCTGGGCATAGCGATAGGCAGCGGCGGCGATCCCCTGCCAGTCCAGCCCGCCATGGGTGAAGAAAGTCTTGTCCTCGGCTGAGGTGAAGGCGTCGATCAGCAGCTTCGGCATCTGGTTTACGGGCACGAAGAGCCGGCGCTCCTCGGCATATTCCGCCAGCATCGAGCCGTCGGCGGCATAGATGCGGGTCATCACCGGGGGGGCGTAATTGGCGAGCTGGGTGTAGTCCGGCAGGTCCTTCGAAGCGGTCCAGATCACATAGCCCACACCCGCCGCCGCTGCGACGAAGAGCATGAAACCGACCGCGAACAACCAACCGAGGAAACGAAGCATTCTGTGAAACGACACCAGCCTGTTGCAGCCCGCCCGATAACACAGCCGGCAGGACCTTTTACAGTTAATTCGCTAGGGGTCGATTGTGGCCCTTGGGTGGCGGCCCCCCGCCGGGCGAAGGAAAGGCCATGTCACTGCCAAACCAAGAAAAACCCGCGGGGGAATGTCCCCGCGGGTGACGTCGTTAGACAAGTAAACCGGCGATCAGAAGCCACCGACTGGGTGCTGGTAGCAAGCGCTTGCCGGATTGCTCCAGCTGGTACCGGCGCCCGTGACAAAGCTTGTCGCCGCCTTGGCCGGCAGTGCCGAAAACACGTCCTCGCCCAGCGGGCAACGACAGTCAGCGACCGTGGTGGTTACGCCTCCCTCGAGCGATGTGCGAATATTGTCACATTTGAAACTGAAGCATTGGGCGAATTCCCTGCCCTGATTAAGGCTCGCCGAACATTGCTGCACTCCAGCCGCTTGCAGGCTCCAAGTCGGCGGATTGCCGTCACTCAGTTGCGGGAACTTGGTGGCGGTTGAATAGAGCGACCAGACCGTCGCCACGTTCGGCGGGAGGCAGCTGCCCTGCATGTTGCCGCCAGCCACATTGGCAACGGCTGGCAGGCCTGTGTCCTGGGTGTCGAGCACGGGGCAGGTGCAAAGTGCCTCTTTGAACCAACGCTTGCCACCCTCAGGCGTATTGACAGCGATGCGCTTTCCCGTAGGCGTGCAGGTCGTGGCGGCGCAGAGGGCAAACTTGTAGCTGACGTCTTTAGAGCCACAGAGCTCAATAGAGGTCTTAGAGATCTTTGACGCCGCCTGAACCGAATTTATGTGCAGGCCGAATGCCATGCAGACAAGCGCAATTCCAAGTAGCCTGGTGAGGAGTTTCATGTTGCCCTTCCTCGGGATGCCCCCGAATTGGCTGTAATAGTCCGGTTCCGCCAAGGGGAAAGCGGCAGGAAAAGTACGGAACAGGATCAGGTTAGCCGCTGGATACGTTTATGTGCAGGTGCAACTGATGTCCACAACGAACCTATAAGTATATTTTACTATACATAGGTAAAAACCACAAGGAAACTCAGTATTTCCAATTATGCCAGCGCGGTCCTTTAAAAATCTGCGATGCTCGATCGGAGTGGCGCAATGCCTAGATCAGGGCGTGCGGGCAGCAAGTTGCGTGGCGAAGTATTTCTCGACGGCGCGGCCCATGGCGCCCGCCACCTTCTGCTGCCATTCGGGCGAGGTCAGCTGGCTCTCGTCCTGCTTGCTCGACAGGAACCCCAGTTCGATGAGCACGGAGGGCACGTCAGCCGCCTTCAGCACCATGAACCCCGCCGAGCGCATGGGCTTGCCGGTGAAGGCCGTCACCGGTGACATTTCAGCCACCGCCTTCTTGGCGAACACGAGGGAATGGGTCTTCGATTCGCGCTGGGCAAGGTCGATCAGGATGTCGGTCACTTCCTGGTTCTCGGCCTCGAGGTCGATGCCGGCGATGATGTCGGCGCGGTTTTCCTTGTGGGCCAAGGCTTCAGCCTCGGCGTCGGAGGCCTTCTCGGACAGCGTGTAAATTGTGGCACCGCGCGCATCACCACCACGCACCGTGTCGGCGTGAATGGCAATGAACAGGTCCGCCTCCTTGTCGCGCGCCACCTTCACCCGGTCGCGCAACGTGAGGAAAGTGTCATCCGAACGGGTCATCACCACGTCGATGGTGCCGCCGGCCTCAAGAGCCTTCTTGAGCTTGAGGCCAAATGCCAGGACGACGTCCTTCTCCCGGGTCTTTCCCATGCCGATGGCGCCGGGATCAATTCCGCCGTGGCCAGGGTCAATGACCACGAGCTTGCGATCACGCGGGTTGGCCGGAGCACTAGCACTCGCGGGGGGCGTGTCCTCCGGGGCCGCCTCGGCGGTGCCGGAGTCGCCTTCGGCGGCGAGCTTGGCGTCGAAGGCCTGCTTCGTGGTCCTGACGATGTCGACAACGATGTGGGCGGGCTGGCCATCCTTCTTCGGCTTGAGAAGAAAGGCCTTGTCGATCAGCACCGGGCCGTCGGTGTCGATCACGATGCGGGAATGGCCCTCGTCAACCGGGCCGAAGCGGTACTGCTTGACGAGGCCGCGCGTGTTGTCGCCTGCCCCCTCCGGCAGGGAGAAGGAGACCTGCGGCAGATCAATCATCACCCGGTAGGGGTTGGCCATGACGTAAACGGTGTACCCGACCGGCACAGTCAGGTCGGCCACGAAGCGGGTGCGCGTCTCATCACCGGCGACACGGGCCGCCGTGGCGACCGGAAGGTTCGCGGCATCGGCCGCGGGCAGGCGGAACCCGGTGAGCAGGAACAGCGCAGCCAGAATTAGCCCAGGCAGCAGGCGGGCTGCGGCTACGCGGCAGGAACTGGCTGTTGCGAGCATCATTGAACGGGCGGCACTGCGCTTGGGTACGAGTTTCCGCCTGAGGCTAGGGCCGCAGGGTTAACCAATGGTTGCGATGCGCACCTCAGAGGAAACTTGCAATTTGGCCACCTGACCCATAAGAGGTGTCTGTCTCCTGGGCGTCAGGGCCGCGAATCCGCGGCAGAATCGACCCCGGGTGGAAAATTTCGCGAGAGGCGTGGGTCCGGAGGCAGTTCCTGCCACCCCCGCTCGACGCGGTCGAAGCGCGAGATCCTTGGAAGGATCCGCCATTTGAACCGTTCCGCTGAACCGGAACATAAGGAAATCCTGGGCATGTCCCACGCCATGACGAGCGCGCTGAACGAGGACCGGGCAAAGCCGGCTCCCGTCGCCTGTTTGCTTCCGTCTTCTGGCTTGACCCGCATGCCCCATTCGCGCTGCAGCACCCGCATCTCCAACAGGCGTCTCCTCACCGGAGCGGAGAACCTATCGGCAAGCTTGCCGGGCTGGCGCAGAGGACGTGACCCATGGGCAGCAAGATGCTCATCGATGCCAGCCACCCCGAAGAGACCCGCGTTGTGGTCCTCAAGGGCAATCGCATCGAGGAATTCGATTTCGAAAGCGCCGCACGCCGGCAACTGAAGGGCAATATCTACCTCGCCAAGGTGACGCGCGTTGAGCCGTCGCTGCAGGCGGCCTTCGTGGAATATGGCGGCAACCGCCATGGGTTCCTGGCTTTCGCGGAAATCCACCCCGACTATTACCAGATCCCGCTCGCCGACCGCATGGCGCTGCTGCAGGCGGAAGAGGAAGAGCACGCCCGCGAGGCTGAGGACGAGGACGACGAGGGCGAGGGCAATGGCCGCCGTCGAACCCGTGGGCGCGACCGTGACCGTGGTCGGGGCGGTCGCCGTGGCCCGCGCGGTGAGGAAAACACCGAAGGCGGCGTGGAGGAAATCTCCGAGCCCGAATATGCCGATGACGCCGAGGCGGTGGGGGATGACTCCTACGCCGAGGACCACAGCCCCGAGACCAATGAAGACGAGAGCCCGGAGTCGCATGTCCTCGACATGTCAGAGTCCGAGGTGATCGAGGGCGAGTCCGTTGAATATCATGACGAGGACGACGAGGACGGCGACGACACGCCGCCGCGCGCCGAGCCGATGTCGACGAACCACGAGGACCCTTCGGTCTCCGAACCCGTGGAAAATGGCTCCGAGGCTTCCGAGCCCGAAGCACAGATCGAAGCCCGCCTGAGCGAGCCGAACCCCGAAGCCGAACCGCCCACCGACGCGGAAGTCGAGGCTGCGGCCCCTGTCCCGCAGATCCAGCACGGCATGCCCGGCGAACTTGGCAATGGCGTCGAGGACGTGGGCGAGGACCCGGAAGCGGTCCATGTCGAATCGATCGGCGCCGAGGACGCACTGGAAGAAGTGCCGCAGCGCCGCCGCAAGGTTCAGCGCAAGCAATACAAGATCCAGGAAGTGATCAAGCGCCGCCAGGTGATCCTGGTGCAGGTGGTCAAGGAAGAGCGCGGCAACAAGGGTGCCGCCCTCACCACATATCTCTCTCTCGCCGGCCGCTACTGCGTGCTGATGCCCAACACCGCGCGCGGTGGCGGCATTTCCCGCAAGATCACCGATTCGGGCGACCGCCGCCGCCTCAAGGACATGGTGAAGGAGATCGAGGTGCCGCAGGGCATGGGCCTCATCGTCCGCACCGCTGGTGCCCAGCGTACCAAGACCGAAATCAAGCGCGACTATGACTACCTGCTCCGGCTGTGGGAGAGCGTCCGCGACCTGACGCTGAAGAGCCAGGCCCCTGCCCTCGTCTATGAGGAAGGCAGCCTGGTGAAGCGCGCCATCCGCGACCTCTACACCAAGGACGTCGACGAGGTGATCGTCGAGGGCGACGAAGCCTATCGTGAAGTGAAAGACTTCATGAAGATGCTGATGCCGAGCCACGCCAAGAACGTGAAGCCGTACAAGGATTCACGCCCGCTGTTCTCACGCTACCAGGCGGAGAGCCAGCTCGACGGGCTCTACTCGCCCACCGTCACGCTGCCTTCGGGTGGCTACATGGTGATCAACCAGACGGAAGCGCTGGTGGCGGTCGACATCAACTCCGGCAAGGCAACGCGCGAACACAACATCGAGGACACGGCTTACAAGACCAACCTCGAGGCCTCCGACGAAATTGCCCGCCAGCTGCGCCTGCGCGATCTTGCGGGCCTCGTGGTCATCGACTTCATCGACATGGAGGAGAAGCGCAACAACCGCAACGTCGAGCGCCGCCTGAAGGATGCGCTAAAGAACGACCGCGCGCGCATCCAGGTTGGCCATATCAGCCACTTCGGCTTGCTCGAGATGTCGCGCCAGCGACTGCGCCCGGGTCTGCTGGAGGGATCCTCGCGCACCTGCCCGCATTGCGAGGGCCGCGGCATCGTCCGCTCCATCTCGTCCTGCGGCCTCTCCGTGCTGCGGGCGATCGAGGAGCACCTCATCGCTCGCAAGCCCGAGAACCTGACGGTCAAGTGCACGCGCGAGATCGCCTTCTACATCCTGAACGAGAAGCGCGACAACCTGCTGACCATCGAGACCACTTACGGCATCTCGGTGTTCATCACGCCGAGCGACGAGTTCAAGGGCTCCCAGGCGCTGATCGAAAGGGCTCCTGAGCGTAACATTCCGCCGCGCAAGGTGATGGCGGCACCGGTGCGCATGGACTCTGCCTTCGAGGACGAGGACGAGGAGATCGAGGTCGAGGCCAGCGAGATCGAAAACGAGGCCGACGACGAAAATGAATCGGAGGAGACCAGCGAGGCCTCGGGCGAGGAACGCCAGAACGGCAATGGCGCAGAACGTGAAGGTGGGCGCCGGCGCCGCCGGCGCCGTGGGCGCCGTGGTGGACGTGGTCGCGACGAACAACCGACACAGGATGCCCAGGGCAACGACATCCCGGGTCTCGGCGATCAACCTGGCATCGAGTCCGACGAGGACGGTGAGGGCGAGGAGGCTTCCGTCACCGACGCAAGCGATGAACCAACCGGCGCCGCACCCGCGGCCGAGGGCGAGGAAGGCTCCGACGGCGGACGACCGCGCCGTGGCCGTGGCCGCCGCGACCGCTTTGGCCGCAACCGCGATCGTGACCGCCCGCGTGGCGAGGACCGCGGACGCCCAGAGGAGCGCCCCGACGTCGCCGCTGAACCAGCTGCCGAGGCGGATTTCGAAGCCGCTCCGGCTGCGGCCCCTGTTCCGGCCCCGACTCCTTCACCGGCCCCTGCTCCTGCACCGGTGGCTGCCCCGCAACCCGTGGCCGAAGCCCCGGCCTCCGCCGAACCGCGCCGGTGGCAACCGCCTGCCCCCACCGTGACCCCCGCCGCCGTGGAACGGAAGTCCGGTTGGTGGAGCAAGCGCTGATGACAAATTGGTCAGCCGGCCATTGGCCGGCTGACCAATGTCCGCCGGGCCTCAAACTCGCCTCATTCTCACCCGATTGACGGGCCGAGAGGGCAACAACCAATGTACGGAACAGGGACGCTATATCGCGCGACGGTCCGCCTGATGGCGGTGCTGATGGCGTTCATGAGCATCTGTCTCGTCGGGTCCGAGGCGGCTCAACAGCGGCAGAAGCCGCTGCCCGTTATCAGGGATGCTGAAATCGAGGGCCTGCTCCGCCTCTATACGCGCCCGATCTTCAAGGCAGCCGGGATCAATCCCAGGGCGGTGAAGGTCTATGTGCTGAACGACCACCACATCAACGCATTCGTGGCCGGTGGCCAGCGCATATTTGTCAACACCGGTCTTATCATGCAGGCGAGTACGCCCAACGAGGTGATTGGCGTGCTGGCCCATGAGACCGGCCACATCGCCGGCGGCCATCTGGCGCGCATGGGCGTTGAAATCGACTCGGCCAACTATACCCAGATCATCGGCATGCTGCTCGGCCTCGCGGCCATCGCCGGGGGGGTCGCTGCAGGCAATGGCGAGGTAGCCCAGGCGGGACAGGGCCTGATGATCGGCAGCACAGGTCTGGCGCAGCGGAACTTCCTCACCTATGCGCGCGGCATGGAATCCTCCGCCGACCAGGCGGCGCTGACGTTCCTCAACGAGACGCACCAGTCCGCCAAAGGCATGATCACGCTGTTCGAGAAGCTGGCGAGCGAGAACATCGCGGCACTCGCCGACGTCGATCCCTATGTGATGTCGCACCCCATGCCGCTGGACCGCATCCGCAACCTCGAGGTCGAGGCCCAGAAGTCACCCTACTGGGACGCCAAGGACCCGCCCGCCCTGATCCTGCGCCACCAGTTGGTGCAGGCAAAGCTCACCGGCTACATCGGCGGGGCGCAGGCGGTGATGCAGAAATATCCCGCCTCCGATCAGTCAATGCCGGCGCGCTATGCCCGCGCCATCGCCATGTTCCGCAGGGGCGACATCAAGAACGCCCTGCCGATCATCGACAGCCTGACCAGGGACCTGCCAGAGAACCCCTATTTCTGGGAACTGAAGGCACAGGCCCTGCTCGAAAACGGCCGCGCGGCAGAAGCCGCTGTGCCGGTGAAGAAAGCGCTCGACCTGCTGCCCAGCAACGGCCTCATCCAGATTCTCGCGGCCCAGGCCTTCATCGACACCGAGACGCCGGCCAATGCCCGTGAGGCGATCAAGCTGCTGCGCCAGGCGCAGCGCAGCGAGGGCGAGACCGCCGAAACGTACCGCCTGCTGGCCCGCGCCTATGCCCAGACCGGCGACGTGCCGCGCGCCGAACTGGCCACCGCCCAGGCGGCGCTGCTGATGGGCGACATGAAACTGGCAATGGAGAAGGCCAAATCCGCACAGGCCGCCTTCAAGACCGGAACACCCGAATGGACAAGGGCCAGCGACGTGATGAGCTTTGCCGGGCGCTGACCGAGATGGACTGAAAGGCCGCTTAGCGGCTAAGAGAAAACCGAACCAAGAGGACGATACACGATGACTTTCCGCTTCCGACTTGCCGCCTTCGCGACCGCCATGCTGGCCGTCACCTCGGCCGCCTTCGCCGATGGCAGCTTCACCGATGCCCAGAAAAAGGACATCGGCGAGATCGTCCGCGAGTACCTTATCGAAAATCCGGAGGTTCTGCTCGACGTCTCCAAGGCGCTGGAGGCCAAGCAGCAGCAGAAGGAAGGCGAACAGCGCACCGCGGTGCTGCAGTCCAACGCCCAGCAGATATTCCACTCACCCGCTGACTATGTTGCCGGAAACCCGAAGGGCGACGTCACCATGGTCGAGTTCTTCGACTACAACTGCGGCTGGTGCAAGAAGGGCTTCCCCGAAGTCATGACCCTTCTCGACAATGACAAGAACCTGCGCTTCGTGCTGAAGGAATTTCCGATCTTCGGGGGCGACTCCGATTACGCCGCCATGGCCGCCATCGCCGCCAAGAAGCAGAACAAGTACTGGGAACTGCACAAGGCCCTGTTCGAGCATGAGGGCAAGGTCACCAAGGAGGTGGTGGACGAGACCGCCGCCAAGCAGGGCATCGACATGGCCAAGCTGAAGAAGGACATGGCCGACCCGTCCGTGGCCCAGGAACTCGCCGACACCCACGCGCTGGCCCAGCAGCTTGCCATCAACGGCACGCCAGGTTTCGTCATCGACGACAAGGTCTCGCCCGGCTACCTGCCGGCTGACGGCCTGGCCCAGATGATCGACGAGGTCCGCAAGGGCGGCGGCTGCAAGCTCTGCTGAGGGCAGCGGCCCTGGCCGCTTCCAACTGCCGCGGTGAAAGCCTATAAACCGCTGACGCCCGTGGGGAATCGTGGGGGACGATGAAACCTGTCTTTGTGCTCAATGGCCCGAACCTGAACCTGCTCGGTCTTCGGGAACCGGCCATTTATGGAGCGGCGACGCTGAAGGACGTGGAAACGCGATGCCGCGACCACGCGTCCTCGCTCGGCCTCAGCGTCGACTTCCGGCAGAGCAACATCGAGGGTGAACTGGTCAGCTGGATTCACGAGGCACGCGATAAGGCCTCCGGCATTGCCATCAACGCCGGAGCCTATACCCACACCTCCGTGGCACTGCACGACGCACTGAAGGCCGCCGACCTTCCTTGCGTGGAGTTGCATCTTTCCAACGTCTACAAGCGTGAGGCTTTCCGGCACACCAGCCTCATTGCGCCCGCCGTCAACGGCGTCATCTGCGGCTTCGGCACCGAAAGCTATGTGCTTGCGCTGACCGCACTCCATTCCATCATCATCGCGAACAAGAAGGGTTGACCAATGCCCCCGTCGAAAAAGGCATCGTCCAAGACCGCGCTCAACGATCCCGATCTTGAGCTGATCGCCAGCCTGGCGGAAATTCTCAATGACACGGGCCTGAGCGAGATCGAGCTTGACCGCAAGGGCACCAAGTTCCGGGTCGCCAAGCAGCTGACGACAGTAGCCACCATGGCAGCCCCGCCACCGGCCCCGGCAATGCATGCCCATTCCGCCGCCCCGCATGAGGCCTCCGCCGCTGTTGCTGCACCCAAAGCCAATGCCGAACTCCCGGGCACGGTGAAGTCGCCGATGGTCGGCACCGTCTACATGGCGCCCTCACCCGGTGCGGCGAACTTCATCGAGGTCGGCGCCACGGTGAAGGAAGGCCAGACGCTGCTGATCATCGAAGCCATGAAGACGATGAACCAGATTCATGCGCCCCGTGCCGGCAGAGTGACGGCGATCTACGTCGACAACGGCCATCCGGTCGAATACGGCGAACCCCTCGTGGCGATCGAGTAGAACCAGATGTTCGACAAGGTCCTCATAGCCAACCGGGGTGAAATCGCACTCCGCGTGCTGCGTGCCTGCCGCGAACTCGGCATCCAGACGGTGGCCGTCCATTCTACCGCCGATGCCGATGCCATGCATGTCCGGCTCGCCGACGAGAGCGTATGCATCGGGCCGCCGCCGGCGCGCGACAGCTACCTCAACATACCCGCCATCGTCGCGGCCTGCGAGATCACCGGTGCGGAAGCGGTGCACCCTGGCTATGGTTTCCTGTCGGAGAACGCCCGCTTCGCGGACATCCTGACCGAGCATGGCGTAAAGTTCATCGGCCCTTCTGCCGAACACATCCGCATGATGGGGGACAAGATCACCGCAAAGATCACCGCGCAGCAACTGGGCATCCCGGTTGTGCCGGGCTCGGAAGGTGGCGTGGGTGACATCGACGAGGCAAAGAAGGTTGCCAGGGACATTGGCTACCCGGTCATCATCAAGGCCACCGCCGGCGGCGGCGGGCGCGGCATGAAGGTTGCCCGCAGCGAGGCCGATCTCGAGCTGGCGATGAGCACCGCGCAGTCGGAAGCGAGGGCCGCCTTCGGCAATGGCGACGTGTATATCGAGAAGTATCTCGAGAAGCCCCGCCACATCGAGATCCAGGTGCTGGGTGACGGCAAAGGCCGCGCCATTCACCTCGGCGAGCGCGACTGTTCGCTGCAGCGCCGGCACCAGAAGATCCTCGAAGAGGCGCATTCGCCTGCCCTCAACGCCACGCAGCGCGACGAGATTGGCGGCCGCGTGGCACGCGCCATGGAGAAGCTTGGCTACGAGGGCGTGGGCACCATCGAGTTCCTCTATGAAAACGGCGAGTTCTATTTCATCGAGATGAACACGCGCCTGCAGGTGGAGCACCCGGTGACGGAAGCGATCACGGGGCTCGACCTGGTGCAGGAGCAACTGCGGGTCGCGTCAGGAGCAGACCTCGCCTATACGCAGTCAGATATCTCCTTTTCCGGCCACGCCATCGAGTGCCGCATCAATGCGGAAAATCCGAGAACCTTCGCGCCCTCGCCGGGCCGGGTGGACGCGGTGCATTTCCCGGGTGGCCTCGGCGTGCGTGTCGACTCCGCGCTCTATGCCGGCTACCGCATCCCGCCCTACTACGACAGCCTCATCGGCAAACTGATCGTCTCCGGCAAGAGCCGCACCGAGTGCATGATGCGTCTGAAGCGCGCGCTGAGCGAGTTCGTCGTCGAAGGCATCGAAACGACAATTCCGCTGTTCCAGCAGCTGCTCGCCGAGCCGGACATCATCGACGGCCACTACGACATCCATTGGCTGGAGCACTACCTCGCCCGTCAGGCCTGATGAGTTCGATCACGCCACAGATCCTGCTGCGCGCCTATGCGGCGGGGATCTTCCCGATGGCGGAAAGCGCCGAGGACAACGCGCTTTACTGGGTGGAGCCGGAAGAGCGCGGCGTGATCCCGCTCGATGGCCTGAACATATCGCATTCGCTCAGGAAGACGGTGCGCCGGAAGCTGTTCGATGTGAGCGTCGACCGTGACTTTTCCGCCGTGATCGCTGCCTGCGCCGCGAAGACGCCGGACCGCCGCTCGACCTGGATCAATGCCCGTATCAAGGCACTCTATACGCAACTTCACCGCATGGGTTGCTGCCACAGCATCGAATGCAGGAAGGATGGCGAATTGGTGGGCGGCCTCTATGGCGTGCGCCTCGGCGCGGTTTTTTTCGGGGAAAGCATGTTCTCGCGCGCAACGGACGCCTCAAAGGTTGCGCTCGTCCATCTGGTGGCAAGGCTGAACCGGGGCGGCTTCGGCCTGCTGGATGCGCAGTTCGTGAACCCGCACCTCGAGCGTCTGGGCGCCATCGCCATGCCACGCGTGGACTATCACAGGGTGATGGAACCACTGCTGGACCGCAACGCGGATTTCTCGGCGTTCAAACAGGACGACGATCCCGAGGCGGTGCTCGCCTGGGCGACGAGTGCTCAGTCCTCGGGCTGATTGTCCTTCGGCTGATCGGCCTGTCCTGGCTGGCCACTGGCATCGGGCGCAGGCATCGTCTCCACGGCTGGCGGGGGGGCTTTTGGGTCGCGGCAGCCAGTGAGCCACACGTCATAGGTGGCGTGTTCCATGGCGCTGAGACCTGGGCTTTCGGCGAACATCCAGCCGGAGAAGATGGGCTTGCGGGTGTTGTCCATCTCGATCTGGTCGATCTTCACGAAGCTCGTGGTCTTCGGCTCCTCGGTGACGGGACGCGTATAGCACACGTCGGGCTTTACGATGACGCTGCCGAATCGCCGCTCCTCGCCGATCGGGATCTCGAAGGTGGTGGTGACACCGGTAATCTTGTCGAGCCCCGCAAACAACGCGATCGGATTGGATACACGCTCCGCCTTGGCAGGCCCGCAGGTGCAGGCCGCGAGAAGCAGCAGAACGGCGCCGAGCAGGATGCGCTTCATGACAACACCGCTTCGACGCGGAGCCGCACATAGTCCGCCGTCCAGTTACCATCGGCATCGCACAGGGCGGGACGCAGGAGATCGATGGTCTCGGCCAGCGCCTGCTCTGCATCCTCGCCAAACTGCGCGAAGAAGGGCTTGCGGAACAACATGAGCCAACCTTCGATGCCGGTTTTCAGCACCACGGGGCGCGGAATGAGGGCGATGCGCCGCACGCTGAAACCATGGTGCTCGAGCAGCGTCTGATAGACCTGCGGTGCCGGGAAGTACCACGGATTGGCGAGAGAGAGATCGCCGCCGTGCCTCTCTCCGACGGCGCGCATGGCGGTGACGATGGCCGCAACATTGCCGTGGCCACCGAATTCGGCGACGAAACGGCCATTCGCCCGCAGGGCACGGGCGATGCCGGAGACCACTGCATCAGCCTTCGGCATCCAGTGCAGGGCCGCGTTGGAAAACACCGCATCAAATTCCCGATTGAAATCCAGCGCCTCGCCATCCATGAACCGGGCATCGAGGCCACGGGCCTGGGCGGCGGCGATGAAGTCCGCGCTCGCGTCGACGCCGACAACATCAACGCCCATCTCTCGCAGTTCGGCGGTGAGCACCCCGTCGCCACAACCGACATCGAGGATACGCTCGCCTTGCTTGGGCGCCAGCCATTCGACAACACCAGCGGCAAGATCAGACACGAAGCGGGCGTGGGTGTTGTAAGATCCGGCGGACCATTGCTGACGCCGCGTGTCGGGATTTGCCACTGCCATCACGGAGACTTGGTATCGGAGGGCGGGACACCCTGGTCCGGGGCGCTCTGATCCCCTGGGCCCTTGTTGGCAAACATCGCCTGACTGATCAGTGACCAAATGTCCACAGCGCCTTGCGTGTTGGAGATGACGCCACCATCGGCGAGCAGCGTCTCGGAGCCGCCCTGCTCGAGGGCAATGAACTTGGAACCCAGCAGACCCTCCGCCGTCACCTTGGCGGTGGCATCGTCGGTGAGTTTCACCTTGGGATCGAGTTCCATGACCGTGTTGGCCTGGAAGTTCTCGGTATTGAGCGTAAAATCGACGACGGAGCCCACCTTGACACCGGCGACCCGCACGTCGGTTCCGACGCTCACACCCTCGGCATTGTCGAACTCAGCGCTGATGCGATAGGTGCCTGACGCGTGGCCCTTGCCGGAGGTCTGGTAGGCAAAGAAGAAGAACGCCGCCGCGATGAAGATCACAGCCGCGCCGATCAGGGTCTCAACCATCGAGTTCTTCACGCCGCCGCTCCTCTTAGTCGCAGGCCGGAATTACTGATGAACCCCAGCCGAAATATGACGTGCCCTATTCAGGCCGCCAGGCCGAATAATCCGGCGCATGCGGCGCCGGCTTCGCACCCGACAGGATGGAGCCCTTCGGCCGGTAGGCGTTGGGGGTGCCTGTCTGGTTGGGGATATAGGGCTTCTGCCACTCATACGGAACGTAGTCTTCCTGGGTCGGCGGCACATCGGTGCGATGGTGCATCCAGCCGTGCCAGCCCGGCGGAATGGCTGAGGCCTCCGAGTAGCCGTTGTAAACGACCCAGCGGCGCTCCCTGATCGATTCCGGCAGGGCCGACTTGGCGCGGTAGTACTTGTTGCCGAACTGGTCGGCGCCAACGTAATTACCCTTGCGCCATGTGTAAAACCGGGTGTTCAGAGTCTGGCCGTTCCACCAGGTGAAAAGCTGCTTCAGGAATAACATTTCGACTCGTCCGTTGCGGGCCTGACGGCCCCTGAAATTGCGGCGGAATATGGCGGAATGGACCATTCCAGTCCAGTGCCGAATTGCCACCTGGCAACCGAGCCTCACGTTGATGACCGTTGATGCGCCGGATCGAAAGATACAACGAAGCCACTGTTTTAGATCAGTGTTCCGTCATCGCGGCAGGCGGCCAGCGCGCCTCGGTTCAGGTCGTCGAACGGGTTACGGCGCGCGCCGCAATGGTGGCTGGCAACGTCACCGAGAATCGCAAGCCGCCCAGTTCGGAGATCGTGAAGGAGGTTCGCAGGCCGCAGGCATCGGCGATGTCATTGACGATGGCCAGGCCGATGCCCGTACCTTCCGTGCCCTCGTCGAGGCGACGGCCACGTTCAACGATCGAATCCATGTCGGCGACAGGAATGCCCGGGCCGTCGTCGCTCACGGACAGGACGAGGTCCGTGTCGCCAGGCTCAAGGCGGATCACCGTCTTCGAGCGCGCCCATTTGCGGGCGTTGTCGAGCACATTGGCGACCATCTCGATAAAGTCCTCACGATCCATGCGGACCGCAATATGGGCCGGAACGTCGACGACGAAAGCGATGTCGCGGCCACGCGGCAGATGGCGGATGGTTGTGACGATCTCCTCCACCACGGCCCGGACGTCCCTCACGGGTTCACCGTGGCCGGCGGCCATGCGAGCGCGAGCCAGTTCCCGGTCAGCATGCTTGCGGAGTTGTGCGGTCTGCCTGCCAATCTCGCCGGCGGTGTCATGCTGACCGCCGACACGCAGCCTCGGAAGCAGTGTATCGATCACCGTGAGCGGCGTCTTCAGGCTGTGCGCAAAATTGCCGGCCCGCGAGCGTGCCCGCTCCACCATCTGCTCACGCTGTTCGAGCAGCGAGTTCAGCTTGTTGACGACGGGGGCGATCTCGACGGGGTACTCACCCGAGACCCGCGCCGACTTGCCGTCACGGATATCGCGCACCGAGTTCCGAAGGCTGTTGACAGGCGCCATCACCATGCCGAGCTGCGCGACGCTGACAACCAGCATGGCAAGACCCAGAACGAGAAGCGAGAGGCCGAGATTGATCGCGAAGTACAACGTGGGGCGAGTGACTTCACTCTCATTCACCGCGATCATAACGCGCAGTTGCTGGCGGTCCGGCGCTTCGCCAAGCGAGATCAGCTTGGCGTGGAGCAGCACCGGTTCGCCGAACGGACCGGGGAATGCCTCCGGCTCGTCGATGTTGCGCCACGGTTCATTTCCGGTTGTAAGCGTTGCGTCCCACAATGAACGCGAACGCAGAACCTCGCCGCTCTTGGATTCCACCTGCCAATAGAGGCCGCTGGTCGGCTGCCGGAAACGCGGATCGGTCATCGCCTGTGTCTTTAAGACCTTGCCCGACGGCTCGACATCGAGGCCGCTGACCAGCTGCATGAGCTGGTTGTGGGTCTCCGCATGGATGCGCGCCCTGAAGTCACGCTCGAAAAGAACATAGAGGAATGCGCCTGCCGCGAGCAGGACAGCGGCGCTGACACCGAGGGATGTAAGCAGGAAGCGCCTTCTGAGCGACCAGCTCAACTCTGTCCCTGCGCCTTGAAGGAATAGCCGAAGCCGCGCCGCGTGGCGATGTAGTCCTTGCCAATCTTCCGCCGAAGGCGACCCATCAGAACTTCCACGGCGTTGGTGTCACGTTCGTGGTTGTGGGAATACAGCGCCTCGGCAAGCTCCGCCGCCGCAATGACCTTGCCGGCATTGGAGACGAGATGGAACAGCAGCCGGTATTCCATCTGCGTGAGATCGACTTCGTCGCCACTGACCGTGACAGTGGCCGAGGCCGGGTCGAGCTCCAGCCCGGCTGCACCAAGCTTTGCCGCGGTGGTGCCCGTGCTCCTGCGGATGAGGCCATGAACGCGGGCCAGCAGTTCCTCAGTCTCGAAGGGCTTGGGCAGATAGTCGTCAGCGCCAGCATTGATGCCGGCTACGCGTTCTGGCCAGCTGCCACGGGCGCTGAGGATGAGGATGGGCGTTGCGACCCCTTCGCTACGCAACCGCTTCATGACCGAGAGGCCATCCAGGCGCGGCAGGCCGATGTCGAGCACAATGGCAGCATACTCCCCGATTCCGGCCATGTACCAGGCTTCCTCGCCGTCTTGCGCCAGGTCGACCCCGAGGCCTGATTTCCTGAGGGCATCGGAGAGGGCCCGCGCCACCACCGCCTCGTCCTCGACTAGCAGAACCTGCATCAGCGCTGCCTTGCGCTCAGCAACTTGCGGGTCACGGCGTCGATCTTGATGTCATAGATCGAGCCGCTGGGCTGCATGACCTCGACGCGATAGACGTAAGTCTTGCGGTCCTTGTAGAGCTTGACGTCGATGATCTCGCCGGGCTTGATCTTGCTGGCCAGAGCCTCGATCTCCCGGATCGGTGCGATGCTATTCTTCAGTCGCTTGGCAAGTGCGCCATCCCTTGACTGGCTGCCCTGTGCGCCCTTGGACTGGCCACCGCCTGCAGAGGACTGCGAACCGCCCGAGCTGCCGCTGGAACCGCTGCCGCCACCATCGTCGCTACCCCCGTCGTCGCTGCCGCCGTCGTCGCTGCCACCACCGTCGCCGCCGTCACCGCCGTCGCCACCGCCGTCGCCACCGTCATCGGCGTGCGCCGATCGTGCGCCCAACCCAGCCAGCGGCGAAACCGCAGCAAGCGACGCGACAATCAGGAGCAAGGCTCCACGCCGCCGTATGCGATATTTGAGAAGGGGTAAGGTCATGATCTCATTGATTAGCTGTAACGATCTTTCAATTTGCTGACAAAGTCATTCCGGACAGATTTTGCCATACATGATTGAGCGTTTTCCGTTTTACCACCTTGAAGTGCCCCTGTCACGGAATGGCGGTGATCAGTTCCTGCCGGGTTCCCGCGCGCACGTACTCGGAAATTACGGCGATTCCCTGGGCACGGGCCAAGAGGCCGCGCAGGTCCTCGACATCCAGGTCCGAGGCGGGACGCTGCGATGGAATGGCGTAGAGATCGAAGCCGTGGCTCTTCACCTCGCGAGTAAGGCTCACAAGATAGATCGGTTTGTAGATGGAACCTTCGGCCGCGGCGAGACCGGTCTTGTAGATGCGGATTACCTCGCGGCCACCATTCTCGCCGGGAGGGGTTCGGGTGAGCGTCAGCTTGGCCTTGAGGCCTTCATGCAGCGCCGGGCGGGGTGCAAGATCGGAAAGCGCCGCGTTGGGGTTCAGGTAGGGGAGGCTCTGCCGCCACGTCCACACCGGGGTCGAGATCCAGCCACTGTTCTCCAATTGTCGGGCCAGCAGGTCGAGGTTGCCGGCAAACTGCGCAATAAAGGTTTCCTCCGGCTTGCCGGCAAGGTCAATCCGGCGGGCAGGAAGCTTCTGCCAGTCCTTCTCCACCCATTGCGCGACCGTAACAAGTGTCTGCGGCTCGGGCATCGCATACATCTCGCTCGCCCGGCCGAAGCCGGTGGCAACATGCAGCGCTCCGGCGGCAAGAAACACCACAAGAGCAGTGGCGAACAGCCCGAGCGGCTTGATGCGGCGCGGCGGGATGGCCTCGATGGCAACACCGAAAGCCGCCATCATCACCACGCCGAAGGTGAGGCCTGCAAGCACGTCCGAGAGCCAGTGCGCGCCGAGATAGAGCCGCGAATAGGCAATCGCCACCACCAGTATGGCGCAAATGGCATAGACCACAGCCCTGCCCCAACGGCCCATCGAATGGCTGACCAGCACCGCGAGGATGCCAAAGATGACCGCTGCCATGGTGGCGTGTCCGGATGGGAAGCTGAAGATGCTCGCGCCCGAATAAGACAGTTCGGTGGGCCGGGCCCGCTGGATTCCAAGCTTCATGATGAGCTCGAAAATCTTGGCGGCGACGATGGCGATACCCGCGGCCCAGGCGGCCCGGTAGGCCTTGTGCCAGACGAGCCAGCCGAGGATGGCCAGCGCCAGCGACGTCATCACCATCGTGTCACCCATCATGGTGACCACCGTCATCAGCTCGTCCGCCGGGGCGTTTCGCGATTCACGCATCAGGGTGGCAAGCGAAACGTCCATGTTGGAGACGGCATCAGTGGACGCGGCACGGATCGCCAGGTTGATGAGTGCGATGAGGCCTGTGAAGATGATGGCAGCGAACAGCACGATCATCACCGAGCGCGGATTGTCCGGCGACACGGCTTTTGCGAAACGTTGCCATGAGCGACCACGCCGCGCCTTCGCCCAGGCCGAGACGCGTGCCAGCAGGCGGTTGAGAAAGGGCGAGACACCCGCCGCGGCCAGCCGGATCACGAAGCCGGCAAGCGTCAGGATGAGGAGCAGCACCAGCAGTACCACGAGCAGCCTTCCGGAGAGTTCACCCGCGAAGGCAAGGCCCTGCCCGATCAGCACCCCCGGCAGGACATGGGCGAAGGACCAGAAGATGCCCGACGTCACGTTGACAAAAACAAAGAACAGCTGGTTCATTCCGAACATGCCAACGATGCCCGGAACAACCGACTTCACTCCCGGAACGAAACGGCCGATCGCAATCGATTTGCCGCCATGAACGCGCACAAAGTCCTCGCCCTTGGCGACGAGCTGCGGATAATGGTTCAGCGGCCAAAGGGTCTTCAGCCGCTCGCCGAACATGCGGCCCGCCCAATATGAAAACTGGTCGCCGGCGATGGCACCAAGGCAGGTGGCGAAGAAGACAGGCCAGAAATGCAAGTGCCCGGTGCCCACCAGCACGCCTGCCCCGACCAGCACGGCGGTCGAGGGTACGAACAGGCCGATGATCAAAAGTGCCTCGCCCAGCGCAATCAGGAATATGATGACGAGCGCCCACTCCGGATTGGCCGTGAAATACTCAAGATAGGGCTGAATGTAGTCCAACACGGCGGAGCGGCTTCCTTCAGTCGCGCATTCAATATCTGACCATAACAGTCTTGCGGCGGGGATTCGCGCCCTTTCCGTGGCGGCGCGACAACGCGACCTGTGGAAATGGCAAATCCGCAACCGGTACAGGCTGTTCCTTGATTATCACATAAGAAAATACAACCCCAAAATACAAGTCTCACAACTGCGTATCGATCATTGGATAGGCCAGACGGCTGGTCCATAGTACCGGCCTCATGACGGAAAGTGCCTTGGCCGCAACCCCCTTGAGTGTAACCCGCAAGTGGCTGGGTTTCGCGGCGCTGTGCGCCGGCATGTTCATGGCCGTGCTGGACATCCAGATCGTCATCACCTCGCTCGGCGTCATTGAGAAAGCGCTGAAGATCGGCGCCGACCGGATGAGCTGGGTGCAGACGTCCTATCTCATTGCCGAAATCGTGACGATCCCGCTGACCGGCCTCCTGATGCGCATGTTCTCGATGCGCAAGCTGCTGGCCATTGCCGTCCTCATGTTCACCCTGGCGTCCATAGGATGCGCCATGAGCAACGGTTTTGCGACGCTGGTCGGCTTCCGGGTGCTGCAGGGCATGGCGGCCGGCGTGCTGATGCCGCTGGTCTTTGCCGCCGTGTTCCTGCTGTTCAAGCCGGGCACCGAACAGGGTGTCGCGACCGTTCTGGCGGGCGTGGTCGCGGTGATCGCGCCATCGACGGGTCCGATCGTCGGTGGGCTCATCACCGAGAACCTGTCCTGGCAATGGCTCTTCCTGATCAATACCATTCCAGGCGCCATTACCGTGGTGCTCGGCCTGCTCTGTCTGCCCAGCGAGAAGATGGAACTGAGCCTGCTGCGCGATCTTGACGTCGTCTCGGTCGTGTTCATCGCAATTTCGCTGGCCTGTCTGGAAATCGGGCTCAAGGAGGCACCAGACCTCGGCTGGTTCTCGCCGGTGACCCTCGCTCTCTTCGTGGGCTTTGCGGTACTGATGACGCTGACCATCATGCGGCCGCGGCCTGCCGTGGATTTCAACCTGTTCAAGGATCGCTACCTCGCCTACGGCTGTGCGCTGTCCTTCGTTCTGGGGATCGGGCTCTATGGCTCGGTCTACCTGCTGCCCGTCTTTCTTTCGCTGGTTCGCTACCTGGGGCCCGTCGACATCGGACTGGTGGTGCTGGTGACGGGCCTTGCCCAGCTGATCTCGGCCCCACTCTCGGTGCTGCTTGACCGCGTGATGCCCGCCCGTCTCCTCAGCATGATCGGTTTTGCGATGTTTGCGGCTGGGCTGTTCATGAGCGGTTTCGAGACCCGACTGTCCGGATATGATGAGCTGTTCTGGGCCCAGGTTGTGCGAGGCGTGGCACTGGGCCTGTGCATCGTGCCAGTAACCCGTTTCTCCATGGGGTTCCTGCCTCCCGAGAAGGTGAGCGATGCGAGCGGCCTCTACAATCTCTCCCGGGCGCTCGGCGGCATCATCGGTATCGCGCTCATCGACACCATCCTGTTCAGCCGCTCGGCCGAGTATGCCGACCGGATCAAGGACCTGATGACGTCAGACCCGGAGGCCGCCGCCCGGCTTCTCCGCATCACGGCCGACGAACTTCCCGACCCGACCGACCCGATGGGGCTGCTCGGCGTCATGGACACCATCCAGGAAGGTGCCGTGACCCTGGCCGTCAACGAGGCGTGGCTGCTGCTGGGCGGATGCACACTCGTGGCCCTGGTCCTGCTGCTCATGTTGGGGCCGATTCGGGAGCCAAAACCCGGCGTACCCCTGGGACAACAGGCGGAATTCTAGACCTAAGCGAGAAATCATGGCCTGTGGATAGCGGTGATGACAGCCGCCTGTTGAGAAACCACCATTCGCCTTGCCAGTTTGACTTGGCGGCGTTTACCAAATGGTAGCCGGTGTCAGGCCTGTGGACAGCGCGCATAAGCCAAGGGAGTTCTTGAGCTTACCTCGAGAATCGTATGAACGTGTGTATGTGAGCCGGAGGCCTCACGCTTAAGACACAAGATGTGGTGTTAATCTTTCGTTAAGATACTATGCATTGACGTGTCTGGCTTCCCGGTACTACATTCGGATCAAGGCTGAGGGGCTGAGAGGACGGGGCTGCGGGGGCAGCATCATCCTTAACGGAACACTCAAAAGAAGAGCCAGACATGCTCGGGAACAGCAGTTTCCGAGGACAGGGTGGGTTTGTGTGTCTTGCAACTGGGTGGATGGAGCACCTCGGGCAGCTTTTTCGTGTGCTCGTGGCAACGATTTGAAAGAGGGACTTGAAAAGAATGCGCATTGAACGCCGCTACACCAAGGCAGGGCAGGACGCTTACGCGGATCTCGACTTCCGCCGCGCCACCAGTGAGATCAAGAATCCGGATGGTTCCGTGGTGTTTCGGCTCGAAAACATCGATGTCCCTTCGTCCTGGAGCCAGGTAGCGACCGACATTCTCGCTCAGAAGTATTTCCGCAAGGCGGGCGTTCCTGCGGCACTGAAGCGCGTCGAGGAAGAGACTGTTCCCTCGTGGCTGTGGCGCTCGGTCCCCGACGAGGAGGCGCTCGCCAAGCTGCCGGAGAAAGAACGCATCGTGGGTGAGCGCTCATCCACCCAGGTGTTCAACCGTCTTGCCGGCACATGGACCTACTGGGGCTGGAAGGGCAAGTACTTCAAAACCGAGGAGGACGCGCGCGCCTTCTATGACGAGATGTGTTTCATGCTCGCCACGCAGAAGTGCGCCCCCAACTCACCGCAGTGGTTCAACACCGGCCTGCACTGGGCCTATGGCATCGACGGGCCCGGCCAGGGCCACTACTACATCGACCCCGACACTGGCCGCATGACCAAGTCCAAGTCGGCCTATGAGCATCCGCAGCCGCATGCCTGCTTCATCCAGTCGGTAGCCGACGACCTCGTCAACGAGGGCGGCATCATGGACCTGTGGGTGCGCGAGGCGCGCCTTTTCAAATATGGCTCCGGCACCGGCTCCAATTTCTCGGATCTGCGCGGTGAAAGCGAGAGACTGTCGGGCGGCGGCAAGTCGTCGGGCCTGATGAGCTTCCTCAAGATCGGCGATCGCGCGGCGGGCGCCATCAAGTCGGGTGGCACGACGCGCCGCGCGGCCAAGATGGTGATCGTCGACGTCGACCATCCGGACGTCGAGGAGTTCGTGGACTGGAAGGTCCGCGAGGAACAAAAGGTGGCAGCACTCGTTACCGGTTCCAAGACCGTCAAGAAGCACCTTCAGGCGGTGATGAAGGCCTGCATAAACTGCGAAGGCCCCGACGGCGACTGCTACGAGATCGACAAGAATCCGGCTTTGAAGCGCGCGGTGAAGGACGCCCGAAAGGCGCTGGTCTCCGACAACTACATCAAGCGCGTCATCCAGTTCGCCAAGCAGGGCTATACCGAACTCGAGTTCGATACCTACGACACCGACTGGGACGGTGAGGCATATCGCACCGTGTCAGGCCAGAATTCCAACAACTCGGTGCGCGTCACCGACGAATTCCTGCTCGCCGTCGAGCGCGACCTCGACTGGCAGTTGAAGTCCCGCCTCACCGGCAAGGTGACGAAGTCCGTCAAGGCCGCCGCCCTGTGGGACAAGATCTCCTACGCCGCGTGGGCCTCGGCCGACCCAGGTATCCAGTACCACACCACCATCAACGACTGGCACACCTGCCCCGCCTCGGGCCAGATCCGGGCCTCGAACCCGTGCTCGGAATACATGTTCCTCGACGACACGGCCTGTAATCTCGCCTCGCTGAACCTGCTGCAGTTCCGTGACCCGGCGACCGGCGTGTTCGACATCGCCTCCTTCGAGCATGCCGTCCGCCTGTGGACGATAGTGCTCGAGATCTCGGTGATGATGGCGCAGTTCCCGTCCAAGGAGATCGCCAGGCTCTCATACGAGTTCCGCACGCTGGGCTTGGGCTTCGCCAACATCGGCGGATTGCTGATGACCGCCGGCATCCCCTATGACAGCCATGAGGGCCGCGCCATCTGCGCAGCCATCTCGGCCATCATGACCGGCGTCTCCTATGCCACCTCCGCCGAGATGGCGAAGGAACTGGGCCCCTTCAACGGTTTCGCCAAGAACCGCGAGCACATGCTGCGCGTCATGCGCAACCACCGCCGCGCGGCCTATGGCGCGGCCGTCGGCTACGAGGACCTGCGCACCATCCCCGTCGCCCTCGACGAGACGGATCTCAAGGACAAGGAACTCGCAGTTGCCGCCCGCCGCGCCTGGGACCTCGCGGTCTCGCTCGGCGAGGAACATGGCTACCGCAACGCCCAGGCAACCGTCATCGCACCCACCGGCACGATCGGTCTTGTCATGGATTGCGACACCACCGGCATCGAGCCCGATTTCGCGTTGGTGAAGTTCAAGAAACTGGCCGGCGGCGGCTACTTCAAGATCATCAATCAGGCTGTTCCCGAGGCGCTGCGGACGCTGGGCTACAACGCCGAGCAGATCGAGAAGATCATCGCCTATGCCGTAGGCCACGGTTCGCTTGCCGATGCCCCCGGCATCAACCATCAGGCGCTCAAGTCCAAGGGCTTCGGCGAGGAACAGATCACCAAGATCGAGTCCGGCCTCGCCTCCGCCTTCGATATCAAGTTCGTGTTCAACAAGTGGACGCTGGGCGAGGAGTTCTGCCGCTCGGTGCTGGGCCTGTCGGACGAGAACCTCAACGACTTCGGCTTCGACATGCTGGCCCACCTGGGCTTCTCGAGGGCCGACATCGACAAGGCCAATATCCATGTCTGCGGCGCGATGACGCTGGAAGGCGCCCCCGGGCTCAAGGACGCGCACCTGCCGGTATTCGACTGCGCCAATGCCTGCGGCCGCCTCGGCAAGCGCTACCTGTCGGTCGACAGCCATATCCGCATGATGGCGGCGAGCCAGCCCTTCATCTCGGGGGCCATCTCCAAGACCATCAACATGCCGAACGACGCCACCGTCGAGGACTGCGCCAGCGCCTACATGCTGTCGTGGAAGCTGGCCATCAAGGCCAATGCCCTCTACCGCGACGGCTCCAAGCTGTCGCAGCCGCTGTCCTCGCAGCTCCTGGCCGATGACGACGAGGATGCCGACGACGTGGCCGAGGCACTGATGACCAAGACGGTCGCGGCCCGGGTCGAGACGGTGGTCGAGAAGATCGTCGAGAGGGTGGTGGAGCGCGAACGCTCGCGCCTGAAACTGCCTAACCGCCGCAAGGGCTACACCCAGAAGTCGGTGGTGGGCGGCCACAAGGTCTACCTCCGCACCGGCGAATATGACGACGGCAAGCTGGGCGAAATCTTCATCGACATGCACAAGGAGGGCGCTGCCCTCCGGGCGATGATGAACAATTTCGCCATCGCCGTCTCCGTCGGCCTCCAGTACGGCGTGCCGCTGGAAGAGTTCGTGGATGCCTTCACCTTCACCAAGTTCGAGCCCGCCGGCATGGTTCAGGGTAACGACTCGATCAAGAACGCGACCTCGATCCTCGACTACGTGTTCCGCGAACTGGCCGTGTCCTACCTCGGCCGTTCCGACCTCGCCCACGTTGAGCCCTCCGAAATGGGCTTCGATTCGCTGGGCAAGGGCGAAGACAGCGACAACGGCCCGCGTGTTCCTGCGGCCCGCGTCCTGTCCTCGGGCTTCGTGCGGCGGCCCAACCTTGCCACCTCCAACGTGGTGGTGATGTCGAGTTCGCAGCCGATGCCGGCAACTGCCGCGGCGGTGACCGCCCGCGCCGACGGTGCACTGGCACTCATCGATGCACCTACGCAGGTGACAACCACGCGCCAGGAGATGGCAGTGGCTATTGAAACCACGACCTCCGTCATCTCGGCCAGTGACCGCCGTGCGGAAGCGCGCATGAAGGGTTACGAGGGGGAGAGCTGCTCGGAGTGCGGCAACTTCACGATGGTGCGCAACGGCACCTGCCTGAAATGCGACACCTGCGGCTCGACGAGCGGCTGCTCTTAAACTCATCGTTGATGACGAGTGACACATCAGAGGCCGGACGCGTTCCGGCCTCTCTTGTTTTTTGGGTTCCCGAAAGCGCTCAGGAGTGGGTTCAATGGCGGCAGTTCCGTCTCGCCACCGCAATGACAAACCCCGCCCAGCGGCCTCCGCAACGGCCTGGAAAGTCCGTCGAAAGTCACGTCCCGGAAAAATTATCCACAATTACTTCGGCACCACCACCGACCATCTTGACAGAAGCGAGCCTCTGCGGGAGGGCCTGAAAGCAGGGTTCATCCGTAGACTGACGAGCTCGAAACAGCCTCATTTCATTGGCTTTTTGCGGTGCTTTCGCATTTTTGTCCGTGCACGAACGGTTTTGCCGTTTTCCCCAGCGTTTACCGATTGTTAGAAAGAATCCGCGAGCATACAAGATGTTGTTCGGCATATTGCCGAATCACACAAGCGGGTGCAGAAAACACAACGATGACTGGTCAAGCTCGTATCCAACATGCCAGCTTGCCCGTCTATGTGAGGCTTACCTGCGTTGTGGGGCACTAACAACTCTAGGAGAGACAGCAATGGCTGCGAAGAAAGCTGCGAAGAAGCCTGCCAAGAAGGCCGCCAAGAAGGCCGCCAAGAAGCCGGCTAAGAAGGCCGCCAAGAAGGCCGCTAAGAAGCCGGCCAAGAAGGCCGCGAAGAAGTAATCTTCCGAGACTTCAGGACTGGACCCCGGATGGCGAGAGCCTCCGGGGTCAGTTCTTTCCAGGGGGTCCGCCCCAACGAAAAGGGCCGCAACAAACTGCGGCCCTTCGTGTTTCTGCCGACGCCCTTACTGATAGACGTAAACCCGGGCACCGATCTTGACCTTGCCATAGAGCTCGATGACATCGGCATTCATCATGCGAATGCAGCCGGACGAGGCCGCCGTGCCAATGGAGCCCGGCGAGTTGGTGCCATGGATGCGATAGATCTTCCCGCCAATGTACATGGCCCGCGCGCCAAGCGGGTTCTCTGGGCCGCCGGCCATCTCAGGCGGCAACATGTGGCCTTTGGCAGCCTCGCGCTGGATCATTTCCTGCGGGGGACGCCAGGTCGGCCATTCAGCCTTGCTGACGATGGTTGAGTTACCCGACCACTGGAAGCCCTCGCGGCCCACGCCCACGCTGTAGCGTCGCGCCTGGCCCGGGCCCGTCACGAAATAGAGCGCCCGTTCCGGCGTCGAGACGATGATGGAGCCAATGGCATATTTGGTGGCGGGCGCCCAGTCGATATCCTGGCCCGTCGTCTCGTCCATCGATGCGAGCTTGCTGGTTGAGGAAGACCTCGTCGAAGCCCTCTGCACGCCGGCACGCGGCTTGTTCTGGTTCTGGAACAGGCATTCGAGGAAACCATCGCAGGCCCAGCCGGGCCGCTGCGCCCTCTTCGCAGCGGCAACCTTCCTTGCATCCGCTGCCTTCCTGGCCTGCGCCGCCTTTTTAGCGTCAGCGGCCTTCTTGGCGTCTGCAGCAGCCTGCTGCTTCTTCTTGACCACAATCTGCTGGTCGGCTGTCTGCGTGGTCGCCGCCGTGGCCGCCGCACTCAGGCCATGCACCGGCAGGAGTACCAGCATGACGGCCACCAGAATCTTGCGCATCGGGTAATCCCCATCCATTTCGCGCTCTTTAACAACGGTCACAAGCGCGGCGCAAGCCTGCCATAATCTCGTGACGTTCATGCGGTGTTCACTTATTCTTGTCCAATAGGGCCACGCTTACTGCCAGGAGATCGCATGACACTGTTCCAGAAAACCCTGACCGTCGCCTGCCTGTCCTCGGCGGCCATCCTACCGGGCCTCGCCCACGCCGATGACGTGCCGGCGGCGGTTCAGGCCTTTCTCGACAACCTCCAGCGGCAGACTTCCGCCAAACCGTCCTATGACAGCCTGAAGGTGGACGGCGGCAACGTCATCATCACCAACCTCTCGCTCGCCAAGCCCGCCAAGGACGCGGAGCCGGCAATGAGCGTCAAGACGGCGGAAGTGGACCTGACCGGCATAACCGACCAGGGCAATTCACTCTGGCAGATCGGCAAGGCGAGCTTCACCAACACGGCGGTGGAACTGATCGGCAAGGACACGAACCTTTCCGTCAGCATTCCCAGCGCCTCCGCCGAAGGCTGGTACATCCGCGCCCTGCCCGCAGCGCCGACCCCCAAGGACGAGTTGCTTTCGAACCTCACCTTCGCCAACAAGATGACCTCCGGCCCCATCACCATCACGGCCTCGGGGCAGACGGTGAAAATCGACAGCATCGACACGGCCTGGACCGGCGACCCGGCAAGCGGCATCGGCAAGTTCTCGCTCAAGGTCAACAACGTAGCGGTGCCCGAAGCGACGCTGGCGGCCTTCGACATCGGCAACATGTGGAAGCAGCTGGGCTACAACGGCCTCAACTTCGACATTGGCACCGAAGGCGACCTTACCTCCTCCGGCGACAACCTCGCCTATAGCTTCAAGCTGTCGCTGGGCGCGCGCAACGTGGGCGCCCTCAGCTTCAACGCCGCCATCGACAATCTGCCGATAACCACCTACGCGCAGATGCTGAAGGACCAGATGGCCGGCAAGGGCATCGACTTCGTCGCCATGTCGCCACAGCTGCAGACCGTCGAGATCAAGGGGGGCTCCCTGCGCTTCGACGACGCCTCGATCACCAGCAAGATGCTGCCACTCGTTGCGGCCATGCAGGGCATGGACGAGAAGGTACTGCTGGCATCCATCCCGCCCACCGTTCAGCTCACCCTCGTGCAGTTCCAGAACGAGGCGCTCACCAAGCAGGCCGTCGACGCGGTGAGCAAGTTCCTCGCCGACCCGAAGAGCCTGATGATCAGCGTGAAGCCCACTGTGCCGATGAAAATCTCGGATTTCAGCACGCTTGATCCGGCAAAGCCCGGCGAGGCGATCACCAAGCTCGGTGTTTCGGTGTCGGCCAACGAGTGAGGGAGCTTCCCTTGCGCTTATTCGAACGTCATCACAAAAAATGAAAACGCCCGGCTCCTGGCCGGGCGCTTTCAGTTACACAATTGCGAGTTCACGCCTCTGGCAGATTAAGCCGGATGTGAAGTTCGCGGAGTTGCTTGGGGCCAACCTCGGAGGGCGCACCCATGAGCAGGTCTTCGGCCTGCTGGTTCATCGGGAACAGCACCACCTCGCGGATGTTGGGCTCGTTGCACAGAAGCATGACGATGCGGTCAACACCCGGCGCGATGCCGCCGTGGGGCGGTGCACCATACTGGAAGGCGCGGTACATGCCGCCGAACTTCTCGATCAGCACGCTCTCGGGGTAACCGGCGATCTCGAAGGCCTTCTTCATCACCTCGGGACGATGGTTGCGAATGGCGCCAGATGACAATTCCACGCCGTTGCAGACGATGTCGTACTGGTAGGCGAGGATATCCAGCGGGTCCTTGGTCTCCAAGGCCTCGAGCCCTCCTTGAGGCATCGAGAAGGGGTTGTGTGAGAAGTCGACCTTCTTCTCCTCTTCGTTCCACTCATACATCGGGAAGTCGACGATCCAGCAGAACTCGAAACGGTCCTTGGCGGTGAGGTTCAGTTCCTCGCCCACCTTGTTGCGGGCATCGCCAGCAAACTTGTAGAACTTCTCCGGACGGCCGGCGGCGAAAAAGCAGGCATCGCCCACGCCGAGGCCCAGCTGGTTGCGGATCGCGTCCGTGCGCTCCGTCCCGATGTTCTTGGCGATGGGGCCGGCGCCACCCTCCTCGCCCTCGCGCCAGAACACGTAGCCCAAACCCGGCTGGCCCTGCGCCTGAGCATAGGAGTTCATGCGGTCGCAGAAGGCTCGGCTGCCGCCCTTCGGCGCGGGAATCGCCCAGACCTCGACCTTGGGGTCGGCCGCGATCATGCCGGCGAAGACCTTGAAGCCCGAGTCCTTGAAGTGCTCGGTGACGGCCTGCATCTTGATCGGGTTGCGAAGGTCCGGCTTGTCCGAACCATACCAGCGGATAGAGTCACGATAGGCGATGTGCGGGAACTTCTGGGTGACGGGAAGCCCGCCACCGAATTCCTCGAACACGCCGCGCAGCACCGGCTCCACCGCGTTGAACACGTCTTCCTGGGTGACGAAGCTCATCTCGATATCGAGCTGGTAGAACTCTCCGGGCGAACGGTCGGCGCGGGCATCCTCGTCGCGGAAGCAGGCCGCGATCTGGAAGTAGCGGTCAAAGCCCGACATCATGATCAGCTGCTTGAACTGCTGCGGGGCCTGCGGCAGTGCGTAGAACTTGCCGGGATGGATGCGCGACGGCACGAGGAAGTCGCGGGCACCTTCGGGCGAGGAGGCCGTCAGGATCGGCGTCTGGAACTCGAAGAAGCCCTGGTCCACCATGCGGCGGCGCAGCGAGTTGATGATCTGGCCGCGCTTCATGATGTTCTTGTGGATGCGCTCGCGGCGGAGATCGAGGAAGCGGTAGCGCAGCCGGATGTCCTCCGGATACTCGGTGTCGCCGAACACCGGGAGCGGCAGCTCGGCCGCCTGGCTCAGTACCTCGATGTCAGTTGCGAAGACCTCGATGAGGCCGGTGGGAAGCTCGGTGTTCTCGGTTCCAGCCGGGCGCGGACGCACCTTTCCGTCCACCCGGATCACCCATTCGGAGCGCACCTTCTCGGCGGTCTTGAAGGCGGGCGAATCCGGGTCGGCCACCACCTGGGTCATGCCGTAATGGTCGCGCAGGTCGATGAACAGCACGCCGCCATGGTCACGGACACGGTGGACCCAGCCGGAAATCCGGATGTCCTGACCGGCGTTTTCGGGGCGGAGCTGGCCACAGGTGTGGCTGCGGTAGGCGTGCATTGAGTCCTCACGAGAAATCAGGTTTCGGGGCGCTAGAGCGCATGGAGGGGGCGGTTTGTCAAGGAATGGCTGTCCCACAATTCGCCGCAAAGCTGCCGTGCTTGCAACATCGCCATGGTCTAAGCGCTTCCCCCTGACATGAAACGGCTTTTCGCGACCGCCTTGGCGGTTCTGATCCTCCCCCTCCCTGCCCTGGCCACAGACCAGGACATGACCGGCATCGACGTCCGGGCTCTGGCCCGGCAGGTCGTGCCACCGGGCAAGGACGCCCCCGGTTGGGCAGCGGACATCGCAAGCGCCCTTGCAGTGAACGCCATCCGCCCGAGCCGCAGCAATGTCTGCAGCGTGATGGCGGTGATCGGCCAGGAATCGACCTTCACCGCCAATCCTGAAGTGGCGGGCCTCGGCCGCATGGCGGAACAGCAGATCAAGGCGAAACTCGCCGCGCTGCCCGTGCTGCCGGGCGCCGCGGCGGCGGGGGTGGAAATATTTCTTGCCATGAAGCCGACCCCCGATAAGAGCTACCTCGCGATGATCCGCGCCGCGCGCACCGAGCGCGACCTCGACCTCGTCTACCGCAACCTCACCTTCTACCTATTCCGGGAATATGCCTCGACGCGCCTGCTGAATGCCGGGGCGGTGGCGCACCGCATCGATGCGGCAAACCCGGTGGCAACCTTGGGCTCCATGCAGGTCTCCGCCGCCTTCACCATCGCGGAGGTTGAAAAGGCGAAGGATCGCCGCCTGGGGCTTGGCGCCATCTGGAAACTCCGAGACGAACTCTACATGCGCAAGGGCGGCGTGGCCTATGGCACACGCATGCTGCTCGGCTATCGCGCGGACTATCCCTCCCGCCTCTTCGTCTTCGCCGACTACAACGCCGGCCGGTATGCCAGCCGCAACGCCGCATTCCAGCACATGGTGGCGGAGCTCTCCGATGTCGGCCTCGCCCTCGATGGCGACCTGATGCTTTATGAGGGCGGAAAAACCAAACCAGAGGCCAGCGCCACCGAAACGTCCCTGCGGAACCTGAAACTGCTGGATGACGAGTCGCTCCGGGCCGACCTGCTGCGGGAAAAGGAATTCGCCTTCCGTGATACCGAGACCTACAAGCGCGTGTCAGACGCCTTCACGGCGAAGACCTGCAAGCCGCCGCCCTACGCCATGCTGCCGCAAATCACCTTGAAAAGCCCTAAGATCCAACACCGCATGACCACCGCTCTGTTCGCCCGGGCCGTGATGGCGCGCTACGAGAGATGCATGGTGGTGGAGTGAGGGCCGCGTGGTGCGCGGCCCTTGGGGATCAATTGAACCACTTCGAGAAGGGGTTGTTCTTCGGCTTTTCGGACACGGTGCTGCCATCAGCGAAGAAACCGCCCTTGATGATGACCCGGGTGTTGCTCATGCCAGTCTTCTGGACGAGCGCGAAGAGGATTGCAGCATTGGCCGGCAGAATACGCACACAGCCGTGCGAGGCGCGGCGGCCCAGGCTCTTGACGTGATAGCTGCCGTGCAGCGCGTGACCATCTCCGGTGAAGAAGATCGAATAGGGCATTGGCGCGTCGTCCCATTCCTTGGAGAAGTGCTCCTTCTCCAAACGGAAGGGGCGGAAGGTTCCCGACGGCGTCTCGTAGCCCGGGGCACCGGTCGAGACCGGCCACTTGTAGAGTTCGTCGCCATCGAGGACGACGGTCATCTTCTGGCTGACCTTGTTGACTGTGATAATGAGGCGCGGCGGCGGCGGCGGGGCCTTCTTCTTGACCACCTGCTTCTTCGCTGGGGCCTTCTTCGCCGCTGGCTTCTTGGCGACGGTCGTCTTGGCGGGAGCCTTGGCAACTGGCTTGGCCTTTTCCGGCGGCGGCGCTGTGGCGCTGGTCGCAGCCTGCGCAGCCCCCGACAACAGCGAGGCGCCCAGCGCCAGCATCAGCTTACGTCTTGAAATCATTTCTTCTTCCCCACTGCAACTTGGCTTTGCAACGCGCCGTTGCCAATAACCCGGATTATGCCGAAAGGCGAGTATTTCGTGAAGTGCCCCGAGGCCCGAGTTATTTGCGCTTTCCGGCCTCCTCCGCTAAGGACCCCCCATGAACAAGCATGTCCCCAAGGTCGGATTGGTCTCGCTCGGCTGCCCCAAGGCGCTGGTCGACAGTGAGCGCATCATCACCCAGCTGCGCGCCGAGGGCTATGTCATGTCGTCCGGCTATAAAGACGCGGACGTGGTGCTGGTCAATACCTGCGGCTTCCTCGACAGCGCCAAGGCAGAATCGCTCGCCGCGATCGGCGAGGCGATGGTCGAGAACGGTCGGGTGATCGTTACGGGCTGCATGGGCGTCGAGGCCGAAACCATCATGAAGGCGCACCCCGGCGTGCTCGCCGTCACCGGCCCGCACCAGTATGAGGCGGTGGTGGGTGCCGTGCACAAGGCGCTGCCCCCCGTGCACGACCCGAAGATGGACCTCGTGCCGCCGCAAGGGTTGCACCTGACGCCGAAGCATTATGCCTACCTCAAGATTTCCGAGGGCTGCAACAACCGCTGCTCCTTCTGCATCATTCCGTCGATTCGTGGCGACCTCGTGTCGCGGCCTGGCGCCTCGGTGCTTTACGAGGCGGAGCGGCTGGTCAAGGCGGGGGTCAAGGAACTGCTCGTCATCAGCCAGGACACCTCGGCCTATGGCGTCGACATCAAGTATGCGACGTCAAAGTTCCATGGCCGCGAGGTGCGCGCCAAGTTCTACGACCTTGCCAAGGAACTGGGCGATCTTGGCGCCTGGGTGCGCATGCATTACGTCTACCCCTACCCGCATGTCGACGAGGTGATCCCGCTGATGGCGGAGGGCAAGATCCTTCCCTATCTCGACATCCCCTTCCAGCATGCCGCCCCCAACGTGCTGAAGGCCATGAAGCGCCCGGCAAACCAGGAAAAGGTGCTGGACCGGCTGGCCACGTGGCGCTCGATCTGCCCGGACATTGCCATCCGCTCCACCTTCATCGTAGGCTTCCCCGGCGAGACGGAACAGGATTTCGAGTATCTGCTGCAGTGGATGAAGGAAGCCCGCATCGAGCGCGCCGGCTGCTTCAAGTATGAGCCCGTTTCCGGTGCCAAGGCCAATGAACTGGGCCTGCCGCAGGTTCCCGACGAAGTGAAGCAGGAGCGCTGGGAGCGCTTCATGGAGGCCCAGCAGCAAATCTCGGCAGAAATCTTCCAGGGCAAGGTCGGCCGCGAGATCGACGTGCTGGTGGACGAGATCGACGAAGACAACGAAGAAGCCATCGCCCGCTCGCCGTGGGACGCGCCCGAAATCGACGGCAACGTGTTCCTGCCGGGCGAAACGGATCTGAAGCCCGGCGACATGGTCCGTGTGCGGATCGTCGAAGCGGAAGAATATGACCTGGTGGGCGAGCGGGTCTAGGGCTCGCTCCCTCCAAATTCTACCCCACAGAACGCTCGGTAGAGCGCCGCCGGCACGCTGTGGATGACCAGCAGCGCCAGCCAGACAAGCGCCCCGATGACGGCGAAGGCAACAGGCTTCACCCAGGGCTGGGGTAGAGATTGCTGCGCGAAGAAGGCACCCGCACCCAAACCGCCCATGATGGCGAGGGTGAACAGCAGCCAGAAGGTGAAAGAGAGAAAAGCGAAACGGTTTTTGCTCGTCACGCGCCATGCGGTGCCGAGCCCATAGGCCCCGTCGCCCGTGGCGAGACCGGGAAGCCAGCTAGCCAGCCGATACACGGTAAAGAGGCCGGAGAGCCCGAGCAGCACCGTCAGTGCGATCATGGCAGGCTTTGCCGCGCCGCCCAGTTTTATGGCAAGCGCGGGCACAGCAGCGGTCAATATCCCAAAGCCCACACCGACATAGATGGCCAGCACTACAACCAGCAGTAGCACACCCGCGATATAGCGCCAGACCACGCCGTCGAGCCGCCAGCGCCCCAGCAGGGTGGGACGCTCATCGAGCAGTATGCGGCGGTTCCAGTTGACGCCCATTGAGAAGCACGCGAGCAGTACGCAAAGCCCCAGCAACCCGAGCACCCCCATCGCGGCGGGCGACAACGCCTTGACATCCGGCAGCCCGCTGCGGAACGCCACGTACCAGGCGAGTGCCACCAGCGGCAGCAGCAGCATGGCCCAGCCGATCACCAGGCCTAAGGCGAAAAAGCAGTGGCGGAACGCCTTGTCGATGGCGAATTCGATCGCCCCCATGGGCGGCAGGCTGCGGCGGTCAGGCACGGATTTCCCCCTCAAAGATGGAGTGAGGGTACCAGAAGATAGCCGACGACCGCCACCGCCATCGCAGCCATGTTGAGCAGGAAGAGCGTGATGCCGATCCGCAAGCCACCGGCAATTCCCGCATAGACGGCCTTGGCGATGGTGTTGACGCCGATGCAGAGCAGTACGGCCCCCACTCCGATGGCCGATGCGGGGCCCATGTTGGCGACCGAGAGCGTCAACGCATCGACATCGGCAAGGCCGGAGATGGCGGCCACCGCCATCAACCCACTGTCGCCGAACAGGCTCTTGGCAATGCCGGCCGCCAGCATGACGATGCCCAGTATCGCCCCGAATTTCAGTACTTCGGACATCTGGAAGGGGTTTTTGTGGACCAGGCCATCGGGCTTCGTGTCGCTACCACTCCGGCCGTCGCGCCCGATCAGCGCCCAGGCCGCAACACCCTGGAACAGGGCAGCGGCCAGCAGCGGCACCGCCAGCGCCACGGCGAGGGAGAGGTTGATGACACCCGCCAGCACCAGCACGCGCACCATCATCACGCCACCCGCCGCCAGGATGCTGCCGGACAGCAGGCCGAGCCGCGCGGCATTGTCTCGTGCAAGCCGCGCCAGTGTCAGCGTCACCACGGTGGATGAAACGAGCCCGCCCAATGCCGCTGCCAACACCAGCCCGCGCGATGGCCCGACCAACTTCACGGCGACATAGCCCACGAAGGACACGGCGGCGATGAGGATGGTGATCAGCCACAGTTGGTGCGGATTGAGCGCCCCCCATGGGTCAATGGCCCGGTCAGGGAGCAGCGGCAGCGCGATGAAGGTCATGGCTGCCAGCACGAGCGCGGAGCGCAGCTCCTGAGAGGTGATGCGCGAGAGGAGGCCGTGCAGCGTGGACTTGTAGGCCAGCAGGCCCACCGTCACCACGCCCGCCCCCGCCGCCACCCGCATGTCGCCCAGCACGGCGACGGCGCCAAGCATGAAGGTGACGAGAGCCGCCACCATGGTGGTGGCGCCATAGACGCCCTCACGGGCATTCTCGCGCCAGATGAAGGCGGCCATGACGGCAGAGGTTGCGATGAAGCCCGCCGCCAGCAGGATGCGGTCACCCCCCAGCGACAGCACGCCAAACAGGCCACCCAGAATGCCGATGAGCGAGAAGGTCCGGATGCCGGCAGCCCGCTGGCCCTCGCCCTCGTCCCGCTCCTTCCAGCCGCGCTCGAGGCCGATGACGAAGCCGAGGGCGAGCGCGAGGCCGAGGCGGGTGGCGAGTACCTGCAGTTCCATTATGGTTTTAGCCTAGCGCAATCGGCGCGGCTTGCCGAGGGGAGCCTCACAGCGGGATGTTGTCGTGTTTCTTCCACGGGTTTGTCAGCTCCTTGTGGCGGAGCATGTTGAGGGCGCGGGCGATGCGCTTGCGGGTCGAGTGCGGCATGATCACCTCGTCGAGGAAGCCCCTTTCGGCGGCGACGAAGGGATTGGCGAAGCGGGTTTCATAGTCCTTCACCCGGGCCTGTATCTTGGCGGGGTCGGCGAGCTCGGCGCGGTAGATGATCTCGGCGGCACCCTTGGAGCCCATGACGGCGATCTCGGCGGTGGGCCAGGCATAGTTCACATCGCCGCGCAGGTGCTTGGACGCCATCACCACATAGGCACCGCCATAGGCCTTGCGGGTTATGACCGTGATCTTGGGAACCGTCGCCTCGGCATAGGCGAAGAGCAGCTTGGCGCCGTGCTTGATGAGGCCGCCATATTCCTGCGCCGTGCCGGGCAGGAAGCCGGGCACGTCCACCAGCGTCACGATCGGGATGTTGAAGCAGTCGCAGAAGCGCACGAAGCGTGCACCCTTGCGGCCAGCGTCGCTGTCGAGCACGCCCGCCAGCACCATCGGCTGGTTGGCGACGATACCCACGGTGCGTCCGTTGATGCGGGCGAGCCCGGTGATGATGTTGCGGGCATGGGCCTCCTGGATCTCGAAGAAGTCGCCCTCGTCGACCATCTTCAGGATCAGTTCCTTCATGTCATAAGGCTGGTTCGGGTTGGCCGGGATCAGCGTGTCGAGCGAGGCGTCGATGCGCTCGGGCGAGTCGAAGCTGGGGAGTTCAGGCAGCGGCGAGGTATTGGAAGAAGGCAGGAAGTCAATGAGGCGACGCATCTGAAGCAATGCTTCAATATCGTTCTCGTAACCCTTGTCAGCAATGGAAGATTTTGTGGTGTGGACGGAGGCACCACCGAGCTCTTCCGCAGTCACCGTCTCGTTGGTGACGGTCTTCACGACGTCGGGGCCGGTGACAAACATGTAGCTGGTGTCACGCACCATGAAGATGAAATCCGTCATGGCCGGTGAATAGACGTCGCCGCCCGCGCAGGGGCCCATGATGAGCGAGATCTGCGGGATGACGCCGGAAGACAAAACGTTCCGCTGGAATACCTCGCCATAGCCGCCAAGCGCGTTGACGCCCTCCTGGATGCGCGCACCACCGGCATCGAACAGGCCGATGATGGGCGCGCGGTTCTGCAGTGCCATGTCCTGGATCTTGGTGATCTTGCGGGCATGGGATTCTGACAGCGAGCCGCCAAACACCGTGAAATCCTTGGCGAAGACATAGACCACGCGGCCGTTGACCGTGCCCCAGCCGGTGACGACGCCATCGCCGGGGAGCTTCTGCTCCTCCATGCCGAAATCGGTACAACGGTGCTCGACGAACATATCGAACTCCTCGAAGGAGCCCTCGTCGAGCAGCAGATCGATGCGCTCGCGCGCCGTCAGCTTGCCCTTGGCATGCTGGGCCGCGACACGCTTGCTCCCGCCACCGGCCCGCGCCTGCACGCGCCGGGCTTCAAGCTTCTCGAGGATCTCCTGCATGGGGCACTCCGGGGAAATTCGGTTGTCTCAAAAGGTGTTAAGGCCGGAGGATGGCTCCGTCAAATCAGCCGAAAGGCTATGCTTGGCTAGACGCGCGCCAGTTCCATGAAGCGGCAGCAGGTCATGAACTCCGCAAGCCGACCGGCGCGCCGGTCGCGGGCCTCGTCGTCCTGGCCCCAATGGTCGATCTGGTAGTCTTCGTCAACGTGGGCCGCCGTCCAGCCGGCTTCCGGTGCGATGGCCTTGCGGGTCAGCATCATGGCGAGGATTGCAGAACCGGTCAGCGTCATGATCGAGTAGAAGGCGGCGAGTTCGAAGTCTGTAAGGCCTTGAACCACAGGGGCGAAGGCGGAGATGGCCGCCTCGGGCTGCGGACGGTGGATGATGCCGTCGGTGACCTCGAAGGGCGCATCGAGCGCGGTCCGCGCCCAATCCACGATGGGGTCCCAGTCCTTCACCTGGAGGGCAACGAGGTCCGATGGGCGGTCGGTGCGGTAGCAGACGAGGTCCGAATTGGCATATTCCAGAACCTCTTGCACGATGGCCTCATGTTGGACCGCCACCCTGTCGATCGCCGTATTGGCGAGCTTGGTGAGGGTCATGGTGGCGGGCTTGATCTCCTCGCCCTGCTCCTCCCACTCAACGGCCACCGCATCAGCCAAGGCGCGGGTCGGCAGGCGAAGGGGGGCCTTCATCGGGGTCTTGACCGGGCGGCCGTCGAGGGCAATCCCCAGGTCGTCGGTGACGGTGACGTCCTTATAAAAGCGGCGGCGGGCGGTCATGCGGCATTTTCCTGCCAAAGCGAGTCAAGGTGACGCTCCAGTTCATTGAAATCATGAGAAATTGTATGTGCCCCGGCCTTGGTCAACTCAGCCGCGGCATGGTTGCCCCATGAAACGCCGGCGGCCCGGACACCGGCGGCGCGGGCCATCTCGATGTCGTAGCTTGTGTCGCCGATCATGATGGTTTTGGTTGCTGCCGTAGCTGTTTCGGAGAGCGCCGTAGCAATCATCGATGGATGCGGTTTGGATGGGTGGTCGTCGCTTGTCTGGATGGTTGCGAACCATCCGTCCCAGCCATGCTTCTCGATGAGGTGGGCAACGCCACGGCGCGACTTGCCGGTGGCGATCCCCAAGGCAACGTCGCCGCATTCCCGAAGTTTCACCAGCAGCTCCTCGGCCCCGGGGAACAGCGTTTCGGCGTGCTCACCCCGCGACCGATGTTCCCAGAAGGCCCGCTTGTAGGCGGCGGCGAGGCGCTCGTGTGTGGTGTGATCCTCACCCGGGGTGAGCGCCGCCATGGCATCGACCAGTGACAGGCCGACGATGGACAGCATGCGGGACCGCTCCGGCACGGCAATCCCCTCCGCCCGGAAGGCGGCGGTGAGCGAGGCGGCAATCATGGCCTGGGAGTCGACCAGCGTCCCGTCGACGTCAAAGATCGCGAGCTTCACCCCTCGCCCTCCTCGAAACGGTTGGCGTCGAAGCCGAACAGCGCAAAGCTTTTCAGCATGTGGTCCGGCACCGGGGCGGTGATGTCGACGGTGCCCTCGCGCGGGTGCGGGAAGATGATGCGGCGGGCGTGAAGGTGGAGCTTGCGGTCCATGCCGTCGGGCAGGTCATCGAGCCCGCCATATTTCTCGTCGCCCATGATCGGCGTGCCGATGTGCGCCATGTGGGCGCGGAGCTGGTGCTGGCGGCCGGTGACCGGCTTCAACGACACCCAGGCGGCGACGGCCGGTGCCTTGTCGACGACGCTGTAGAAGGTGACGGCGCGCTGCTCGTCCTCCTCCTCGCCTTCGCGCGAGGCGCGCATGCGATCGCCCTCGGGGCCCTTGGCCTTGATCAGTGCCACCTCGATGCGGCCCTGCGCGGGCTTCGGCACGCCCTTCACAACCGCCCAATAGGTTTTCTTCACCGCCCGCGTGGCGAAGAGCTTGCCCAGTGCCGCGGCAATGGAGCGGCGTTTGGCGATGACGATGACGCCGGAGGTGTCCCGGTCCAGCCGGTGGACCAGCAGCGGGCGCTCGCCGATCTCGGCGCCCAGTCCCATCAGCAGCCCGTCCAGATGCTGGTGCGTCTTGGTGCCGCCCTGCACGGCGAAGCCGGAGGGCTTGTTCAGCACGAAAATGTCACGGTCCTCGAACAGCACCATGGAATCGAACAGGCGGCGCTCCTGCGGGGTGAGCGGCTTGACCTCGCCCTTGGGCAGGTCGGCCGGCCTGGTGTCGAAGGCCAGCGGCGGCACGCGGATTTCCTGCTCGGCCTCGAGCCTGGTGTTGGTCTTGGCGCGGGCACTGCCGACGCGCACCTGGCCCGTGCGGGTGAGCTTGTTGAGGTAGGCGAAGGTCACCTGCGGGAAGTGGACCTTGAACCATCGGTCGAGCCGCATGCCGGCTTCTTCCTCGGTCACCACATGCCGCTTCACCTCGCTCATGCGGCGTAAAGCGTGCGGACAAGGTTCATGCCGGCGAAGACGGCGAGGAGCGAGATCACCACCGAGGCCAGCGCATAGCCACCCGCCGCCGCCAGTTGCTTCCTCTCCACCAGATAGGCGAAGTCCAGCGAAAAAGCCGAGAAGGTGGTGAAGCCACCGAGGATGCCGGTGATCAGGAAGGCGCGCGTCTCCTGCCCGATGTGGAACTTCAGCGCCATCATTTCAGTCAATGCCCCCATGATGAAGCAACCGAGAATGTTGACGATCAGCGTATGCATCGGGAACGCGATGCCGAACATGCGGGCGGACCAGACGTTGACGCCGTAGCGCGCCGCCGAACCGATGGCCCCGCCAAGGGCAACCCAGAGCACCACCGGCATTACAGCCAACCCTTGCCCTTGAAGTAGTAGTAGGGCAGCACGGCGGACATGATCATCAGCAGGATGGCGAAGGGGTAGCCCAGCTGCCACTGCAGCTCCGGCATGAAGGCGAAGTTCATGCCGTAGATCGACGCCACCAGCGTTGGCGGCAGGAAGACGACGGCCGCCACCGAGAAGATCTTGATGATGCCGTTCTGCTCGATGGAGATGAGGCCCAGCACGGCATCGAGCAGGAAGCTGATCTTGCCGGACAGGAAGGTGGCATGGTCGGTAAGCGAAACGATATCGCGCTGCAGGATCTTGATCCGCGCCTTGTTCTCCTTCACCTGCTTGCTCTCGCGCGTCTGGTCCTCGATGGCCTGCATGAAGGCAACCGCCCGGCCGATGGACACGAGGCTCTCGCGCATCTTGGAGACGAAGTCGCCCTCCTCGCCGATGCGCTCGATCAGTTCCTGAAGGTTCACGCCCTTGCGCGGATTCTGCTTGTGCACGCCAGCGAGCGTGCGCTTGGCGCCGAAGGTCTTCTTGGACGTCTCGTCGACGATCTGGCCAGCGCGCTCCAGATGGTCAGCGGCGCGATCGACCACGGCTTCGAGGAGCGAGATCAGAACGCCCCAACCGTTCATCGTCGTGGTCTGCGGCTTCATCGCCCGCTTGACATAGGCCGGGAAGGCCTGCGGATGGTGGTAGCGCACGGTGATCAGCGTGTTGTCCTTGACGATGAAGGTGACGGGCGATGATTCCGGCTCGTCATTGTCGCCGCGGCGGATCAGGTTGGCGGTCATGAACACCGCGCCATCCTCCTGGTAGAGCCGGGAGGAGGCCTCGATCTCGGCCAGTTCCTCACGCGTCGGGATGTCGATCCCCAGAACACCCTCGACCTTCGATTCCTCGTTGGCGGTGGGCTCGACGAGGTCGATCCACACGGCATCCGGCGGCAGATCCGTGGCGGAGGCCGGGAACTCGGTCAGGCAGCCATTGGCCGCACCATAGACATTCAGCATGGGGTGGTCTCGGAAAAATGAGGGTTGCCGGGGTTTCTCCCCTGCGTAACCCTCATGGACGGGCTTGGCAAGGCACCCCCCTGAAAGGCGTCACCCCGGCGAAAGCCGGGGCCCAGCTTCGGACGTCGGAACCCGTGGAAAGCTGGGTCCCGGCTTTCGCCGGGATGACGGACATTTAGGTTTACGCCCAGTCCAGCACCACCTTGCCGCAGCTCCCCTGCTTCATCAGCGCGAAGCCCTGGGCATAATCCGCCGCCTTCATGCGATGGGTGATGACCTTGCGGACGTCGAGGCCGGACTGCAGCATGGCAATCATCTTGTACCAGGTCTCGAACATCTCGCGGCCATAGATGCCCTTGATCGTCAGCGACTTGAAGATCACGCGGTTCCAATCGACGGTGGTGGGGCCCGAGGGAATGCCGAGCATGGCGATCTTGCCGCCCATGATCATGCGGTCCACCATCTGGTCGAAGGCCTTGGGGGCGCCGGACATTTCAAGCCCGATGTCGAAGCCCTCACTCATCCGCAGCCGGTGCATGACGTCGGAGAGGTCCTCGCGCGAGACGTTGACCGTCACCGCATCCGTCACCTGGTTGCAGAGGTCGAGGCGGTAGTCATTGATATCTGTGATGACGATATGACGCGCGCCGACGTGGCGGCAGACGGCCGCCGCCATGATGCCGATGGGGCCAGCCCCGGTGATGAGCACATCCTCGCCCACGAGATCGAAGGACAAGGCCGTGTGCACGGCATTGCCCAAGGGATCGAGAATGGTGCCAATCTCGTCGTCCACCTCGGGCGGCAAATGGATGGCGTTGAAGGCGGGGATCTTGAGATACTCCGCGAAGGCGCCCGGCAGGTTGACGCCGATGCCCTTGGTCTCCGGGTCGAGGTGGAAGTGCCCGGCCCTCGCCATGCGGCTCTTCATACCGATCAGATGGCCCTCGCCCGAGACGCGGTCGCCCACCTTCACGGTGCGCACGTGGGAACCGATCTCGGTCACCACCCCGGCGAACTCATGGCCCACAACCATCGGCACGGGAATGGTCTTCTGCGCCCATTCGTCCCATTTCCAGATATGAAGGTCGGTGCCGCAGATGCCGGTCTTGGCGACCTCGATGAGGATGTCGTCCGGGCCGATCTGCGGCACGGGTTCGTCACGCATCACGAGGCCCTCTGCCTTTTCCGCCTTCACCAGTGCCCGCATGTCAAATCACTCCCAGTTCCTGCCCCGCGGCCGTGAAGGCGGCGATGGCGGTGTCGATGTCCTGCGAAGAGTGCGCAGCCGACATCTGCGTGCGGATGCGCGCCTGCCCCTTCGGCACCACGGGGAAAAAGAAGCCCGTGACATAGATGCCCTTGTCATAGAGCTTCGCCGCCATCTCCTGCGCCAGCTTCGCCTCACCCAGCATCACGGGGATGATGGGGTGCTCGCCCGGCAGCAGGTTGAAACCCGCCTTGCTCATGCCGGCGCGGAAGCGTTTCGCGTTGTCGAAGAGCCGCGCGCGCAGGTCATCGCCCTGCTCCGCCATATTGATGGCGATGATGCCCGCCGCGACAATCGGCGGCGGCAGGGCGTTGGAGAAGAGATAGGGCCTGGCCCGCTGGCGCATCAGGTCGACGATGGGCTTGGCTGCCGCAATGTAACCACCCGCCGAACCGCCCAGCGCCTTGCCCAGCGTGCCGGTGAGGATATCGACCTTGACGCCCGCCCGGTGCGGCGTGCCGCGGCCTTGCGGCCCGATGAAGCCGGTGGCGTGGCAATCATCCACCATTACCAGCGCATCGAAGCGGTCGGCCAGTGCGCGGATGTCGGCGAGCTTGGCGAAGTAGCCGTCCATCGAGAACACGCCGTCCGTCACCACGACCACCCGCCGCGCGCCTGCCTCACGCGCGGCCTTGAGCTGGGATTCGAGGTCGTTCATGTCGCCATTGGCGAAACGGAAGCGCCTGGCCTTGGAGAGGCGGATACCGTCGATGATCGAGGCGTGGTTCAAGGCGTCCGAGATGATGGCGTCCTGCTCACCGAACAGCGGCTCGAACACTGCGCCATTGGCATCGAAGCAGGCGGCGAAGAGGATCGAGTCCTCCATCTGCAGGTAATCGGCGAGGCGCTGCTCGAGGCCCAGATGCAGGTCGCTGGTGCCGCAGATGAAGCGGACCGAAGCCATGCCGAGGCCGTGCGATGAGAGGGCTTCCCCCGCGGCGGCGATCAGGTCCGGGTGGTCGGCAAGCCCCAAGTAGTTGTTGGCACAGAAGTTCAGTACCTCGCCGCTGTTCACGCGGACGTGCGACGACTGGTGGCCGAGAATGGGGCGCTCCACCTTCCACAGCGATTGGGCGCGGATGGCGTCGAGTTCGGCGGAAATGTCCTGGAGGGTGCTGCTCATGACCAAGACCCTACTCCTGCGGGCGGCCGGTATGAAGGGTCGAAGTCTTTCACCTCCCGCCCCGCCATGCTAGGAGCGCCGCATGACAAAGCCCATCCACATCATCGGTGCCGGCATGGCCGGGTCCGAAGCCGCCTGGCAGGCCGTGAACCTCGGCGTGCCCGTCATCCTCCACGAGATGCGCCCGCAGGTGGGCACCGACGCCCACCGCACCGGCGGCTTCGCCGAACTGGTCTGTTCCAACTCCTTCCGCTCGGACGACTCCGAGAACAACGCCGTGGGGCTGCTGCATTGGGAGATGCGGCGCAGCGGCTCGCTGATCATGGCGATGGCCGACCGCCACCAGGTGCCCGCCGGTGGGGCGCTGGCGGTGGACCGCGATGCCTTTTCGGCCGAGGTTACCGAGACGCTGAAGCGCCATCCGCTCGTCACCGTGGCCGAAGGCGAGATCGCCGGGCTGCCGCCGGCAGACTGGGACAGCGTCATCATTGCCACCGGTCCCCTCACCTCGCCCGCGCTGGCGCAGGCAATCCGTTCGCTCACGGGAGAGGAGTCGCTTGCCTTCTTCGACGCCATCGCCCCCATCGTCCACCGCGAGACAATCGACATGGGCACTGCCTGGTTCCAGTCGCGCTATGACAAGGTGGGGCCCGGCGGCACCGGCAAGGACTACATCAACTGCCCGATGAACAAGGAGCAGTATCAGGAATTTGTCCGTGCCCTGATGGATGGCGAGAAGACCGACTTCAAGGAGTGGGAGAAATCCACCCCTTATTTCGACGGCTGCCTGCCCATCGAGGTGATGGCGGAGCGCGGAGCGGAAACGCTGCGCCATGGACCGATGAAACCGCGCGGACTCACCAATGCGCACAAGCCGGACGAAAAGGCCTATGCGGTGGTGCAGCTCCGCCAGGACAACAAGCTCGGCACGCTCTACAACATGGTGGGCTTCCAGACGAAGCTGAAGTACGCCGACCAGGTGAAGGTGTTCCGCACCATTCCCGGCCTCGAGACTGCCGAGTTCGCAAGGCTCGGCGGGCTGCACCGCAATACCTTCCTCAACAGTCCGCGCGTGCTCGATGGTGCGCTTCGATTGAAGGCTCAACCGCGCCTGCGGTTTGGCGGGCAGGTCACGGGCGTCGAAGGCTATGTGGAAAGCGCCGCGATGGGCCTGATGGCCGGCCGCATGGCCGCGGCGGAGGTATTGGGGCTGCCCTTCGACGTGCCGCCGCCCACCACGGCGCATGGCGCGCTCATCAACCACATCACCGGTGGCCACATCGAAACGACGGACGGGCAGAAATCCTCCTTCCAGCCGATGAATATCAACTTCGGCCTGCTGCCGCCCATCGAGAAGGTGAAGGTGAAGGACGGCGTGCGTCTGAAGCACACCGAGCAGGCGGTGGAGAGGAAGCACGCCTATACGGCGCGCGCCAAGGCCGCTTTCGAGGCGTGGCTGGGTGGCGCGGCGCTGAAGGCGGCGGAGTAGTCGATTGAGGCCGTCACCCCGGCGAAAGCCGGGGCCCAGTTTTGGTTCAGACTGCGCGGCAAGAAAACTGGGTCCCGGCTTTCGCCGGGTTGACGGTAAGTGGGTTAGCCCCAGCGCTTCGCCGTCCACCACATCGTCAGCTGGCGCCTCACGGGTGAAACCGCAAGCGGCGCGTCCGGCGCCTTCTCGATCTTCCTCAGATACAGCCCCGTCAGGCTCACCGGCAGGAAGGCCGGCAGCACGGACTTCGGCAAGGCCGGCCGCAGCGTCATCGCCTGTGCGAGGCGGTTTTCCGCGTGGCCCAGCGCCTCCTGAACACTCATGCCATCAGGAAGGAACGGATCACGATGCGCGGGATCGCCCATAACCAGTGACAGCCCCTGCGCGACACCTGCGAGACCAGCACATTCACTGGCGCTGCCTGCCGCTTCACGATCGAGGATCATCGCCGCCATCATGATGAGGCGCGAATAGGCCTCCCCCATGTAGGCCTCGAGTTCGGTGATCCCCGGCATCCGGTCATGGAACAGGTCAAACTCATGGGCAGTAATGAGATCAAGGAGCGCCTGCCTTGGCAGTCCGCCCGCGGCGATGGCCAGCCCCAGCGCCTCGGCCACCGGATGGCCCGGCACGGCGGCGCCTGAATAGATGCTCTCGATGGTGTCGCGCCACCACTGCAGGCGGATCAGCCCCAGATTGGCTTCGCTCACCGTGTCACGCACGCGCAGGATCTCGGCGTTGAAGGCATAGAGGGCCAGGAGATGCGGCCGGCTGGCATCGGGTGCGAAGAAGGTGGAGAGGTAGCGGTCGCGGTCGCGGCGGCGGACGATCTCTTCCACCTCGCTCATGCGGCGAAGTCCACGCCGATGAGGGCGGCCGCCACGCGGCGCTTTTCTTCGAAGAGAAGGTTGAAGGTGGACACGGCATGGCCGGTGGCCATCGGGTCGAACAAGATGCCGCTGGCTTCGAGCGCGGCGCGTACCGGCTTTGGCGGACGCGCCATGTCGTGGCCCATGCCGATCAGCAACAGGTCAATGTCGCCCTTCTCGGCGATGGCCATGGCGAAATCACGCGGTGTCATCAGCTTCGGGTCGATGTCCCAGGCATAGATCCCGGAGGGAAGCACCATGATGGAGCCCTTGTGCGACATGCCCGCGAAGCCGAAGCCGCCCGCTCCATAGGAGTCGATGGCGGCCCGGCCCGGGTAGTGCGCCGTCACGGACGTGCCGCGGCGGCCTTGGCTCTGGGATCGGTCGCGGTCTTCTTCTCGCTCATCACGGTGCCGAGCAGGATCAGCACCGGCGAAGCGATGAAGATCGAGGAATAGGTGCCGATCAGCACGCCGAGGATCATGGTGAAGGTGAAGCCGCGCAGCACTTCCCCACCGAAGATGTAGAGCGCGATCAGCGCCAGCATGGTGGTGACGGATGTGAGGATGGTGCGCGGGAACACCGAGTTGATCGAGAAGTCGATCAGGTCGGCCAAGTTCATCGACTTGTACTTGCGCATGTATTCACGGATACGGTCGAACACCACCACCGTGTCGTTCAGCGAATAGCCGACGATGGTGAGAATGGCCGCGATGATCTGCAGGTTGAACTCGATCCTCAGCAGGCAGAAGATGCCGATGGTGATCAGCACGTCATGCAGCAGCGACAGCACGGCGCCGGCAGCGAACTGCCATTCGAAACGGAACCACACGTAGAGCAGGATGCCGATGATCGCCGAGACCACGGCAATGATGCCCTGCTCGGCGAGCTCGGCCGACACCTTGGGGCCGACCACCTCGACGGAGCGGAACTCGACGCCGGTTCCAAGCGCCTGCTTGACCTTGGCGATGGTCGTCTGCTGCGCGTCCTCGCCACCCTCGACGGCGGGAAGGCGGATCAGCACGTCATTGGGCGAGCCGAACTCCTGGATTTCGGCATTGCCGAAGCCGAGCGAATTCACATCGTTGCGCAACTGCTCGATGTTGGCGGGCGTGGTGGTGCGAATGGTCATCACCGTGCCGCCCTTGAAATCGACGCCGACGTTGAGGCCGACGAAGATGAAGAGCAGCACCGAGGCGAGCGACAGCAGGCCCGATACGAAGAAGCCGAAGCGGCTGAGCCGCATGATCGGGAAACGGGTATCGTCCGGAATGAAGCGAATGGGCTTGAATTTCATGAGATGACCTCCGCTCCTCAGAGCGGAACCTCCTTGGGCTTGGCCCAGCCGACCCACATCGCGACGATGAAGCGCGTTACCGTGTAGGCCGTGAACACCGTGGTGAGAATGCCGATTGCATGGGTGATGGCAAAACCCTTGACGGGGCCAGAGCCGACACCGAACAGCACCACCGCGGCGATCAGCGCAGTGAAGTTGGAGTCGAAGATGGTCGCAAAGGCCGACTTGAACCCGGTCTCGATGGCGCTCATTGCGGAGCGGCCGTTGCGCCACTCTTCACGCATGCGCTCGAAGATGATGACGTTGGAGTCGACCGCCATGCCCATGGTCAACACGATGGCCGCGATGCCGGGAAGCGTCATCGTGAAGCCGAAGAAGCTCATCACCGCGATCAGCATGATCAGGTTGACCAGCAGCGCGATGTTGGCGAACACGCCAAACAAGCCATAGGACATGATCATGAAGAACACGACGAGGGCGAGGCCGATGATCGAGGCATGAAGACCTGCCTTGATCGAGTCGGAACCGAGGCTCGGGCCCACCGTGCGCTCCTCGACGATCGACAGCTTGGCAGGCAGCGCGCCGGAGCGCAGCACCACGGCCAGACTGTTGGTTTCTTCCACCGAGAAATTGCCGGAAATCTGGCCGGAGCCGCCGAGGATCGGCTCGTTGATGCGCGGCGCGCTCATCACGACATCGTCGAGGACGATGGCGAAGGGCTTGCCGACATTGTCACGCGTCATCTTGCCGAAGCGCTCCGCACCCTTCTGGTTGAAGCGGAAGGATACGACGGGCTGGTTGCTCTGGTCGAAGGAGCCGCGCGCATCGGTGAGGTCGGCGCCGTCCACCGTGGCGCGGCTCGACGTCTGCAGCCACAGGATGTTCTTGGGATCGCCCTTCATGGCCAGCGCCTTGCACTCGGGCGGCGGGTTCTGGCCTGGCGCCGTAGGCTGGGCCTCGCAGACCAGCTGGAAGGTGAGCTTCGCCGTGCGGTCGAGGCGGCTTTTCACTTCCTGGGAATCCTGCACGCCGGGGAGTTGCACGACGATGCGGTCCTTGCCCTGCTGCTGAATGGTCGCCTCGACGACGCCATCCGGGTTGACGCGCTTCTCGACGATCTTGATCGACTGGCTCACGGCCTGCTGGATCTTGTTGTTGATGCCCTGCTCGTTGAAGGCGAAATTCACCTGCTGGCCATCGACGCTGACGTCGAACAGCGCGGTGGCGGCACCCGAGCCGAACAACCCGCCCGCATCGACGGGCTGCGCCAGCTTGCGCAGCTCCGGCAACGCCTTGTCCACGTCCTCGGGCTTGGTGATGCGCACGCGCACGCCATCCGGGCTGCGGTTGATGCCATTGTAGCCGATCTTGCCCTCGCGCAGACTCGAACGGATGTCGCCGACGAGCTGCTCGGTCAGCCGCTTCTTCAGGTCGTCTCGGTCGATTTCGAGAAGAATGTTGACGCCGCCCTGCAGGTCGAGGCCAAGCGTCATGGGTCTCAGGCCGTAGGGCCGGAGCTTGTCCTGGTAGCTGGCGGGAAGCACGTTGGGCAACGCCATGACGATGGAGATCAGCACGGCAAACAGGATGCCGAATGCCTTCCATTTACTAAAATGCAGCATTGGCTCTTACTTGGCCTCGGTCTTGACGGGCTCGCCCTTGGCGCGCACGTCAGAAATGCCGGAGCGCATCACGCGGACCTTGATGTTTTCGCCGATCTCCACCTGCAGTTCGTTGTCGTCGACCACCTTGACCACCTTGCCGATCAGGCCACCGTTGGTGATCACCGTATCACCCTTGCCGACCTTCTTGAGCATCTCCTGATGCTCCTTCATCTTCTTCTGCTGGGGGCGGATCAGGAGGAAATAGAACACACCCATGATCAGAACGAGCGGCAGAACCATGCCGATGAAGTCGCCCGCACCGGCGGGCGCGCCGGCGGCCTGGGCATAGGCCGGAGTGATGAACAAGGACATTCTCCCGAACGAAAGTTTGGGCGGAATATAGCGATGGTTGCCTCTATTGCAACCAATCGATTGGGGCGTCTTTACCACCGGCCCGCCCTCGGCTAAGAGTTCATAATGGCACAGGAAATCGACAATTCACTGCTCAACCGCATCGCCGAGGCGCTGGAGCGGCTGGCGCCCGCCAGGGCGGCCCGACCCGAGCTCGATGGCTATTCGGCCTTCGTCTGGCATGCGAGTCCGCCGGAACTGGAAGCCGTTCCACGCGTCAACCGGGTGGACCTTTCACTGCTGCGCGGCATCGACCTCACCCGCGACATCTTGATCGAGAACACCGAGCGCTTCGCCCGGGGGCTTCCGGCCAACAATGCCCTGCTCTGGGGCGCACGCGGGATGGGCAAGTCATCGCTGGTCAAGGCGGCCCACCACGCCATCAACGAGGCGTCCGGCGGCGTGCTGAAGCTGGTCGAAATCCATCGCGAGGACATCGAGAGCCTCCCCGTTCTGATGAACATCGTCCGGAAGAACCCGGACTTCCGCTTCATCGTGTTCTGCGACGATCTCTCCTTCGATGCCGACGACACCTCCTACAAGTCGCTGAAGGCCGCGCTCGACGGCGGCATCGAGGGACGGCCCTCCAACATGATCTTCTACGCCACCTCCAACCGCCGCCACCTGCTGCCGCGCGACATGATCGAGAACGAGCGCTCGACAGCCATCAACCCCTCCGAGGCGGTGCAGGAAAAGGTCTCGCTGTCGGACCGCTTCGGCCTGTGGCTCGGCTTCCACAACTGCTCGCAGGACGAGTTCCTGGCAATGATCGAGGGCTATGCGAAGCACCACGGCCTCAAGGTCGATGCCGAAACGCTGCGCGCCGGCGCCATCGAATGGCAGGCGACACGCGGCAGCCGTTCGGGGCGCGTGGCATGGCAGTACATCCAGGACCTGGCGGGACGGTTGGGGCAGCGGCTGGAGGGGTAGAGGGTTCCGCGCGTCATTTTCTCCCCCATCTTCACTTTGCCCCGGCTTGACCGGGGCATCCTCTTGCTGCCGCGCGAAAAGGATGCTCGGATTTCCTGGCTACGCCGTCTCCTTCTCGATCCTGTTCCAGTCGGCCAGGTCCTTGGCGCGTGGCACGGCCATCACCGCGCGGCGGAATGCTTCGCGTTGTTGGAGGGCGTCGAGCCACTCCATGAGATGCGGGGTGGCGGGGCGCTGGATGTCGAACCCCGCATAGCGCCAGAACAAGGCACCCATCACGATGTCGGCGAAGCTGAAGTCATGGCCGGCGAACCAGTCATGCCGCGCGATCCAGGTATCGGCGATCTTCACCAACTCACCGCTCCGCTCCGTAGCGGTGACGATCGCTGATTGGTCGCGGTGTTCGGGCAGGCTGCGAATGAGGTTCATCTGCAAGGTGCCAACGGCGGGCGCGAAGTTCACCTGCGCCCATTCCATCCACTGCTCCGCCATGGCGAGGCTCTGGTGCTCCGCAGGCCGCAGAACCCCTGCCCTGAAGCGCGCCGCGAGATAGCGCACGATGGCGTTGGACTCGAACATCGTGACGTCGCCGTCGCGGATCACCGGCACGAGTCCCATTGGGTTCATGGCGAGGTAGTCGGCATCCTTGTTGCCGCCAAAACTGCCTCCGACGTTCTCGCGCGTGTAGGGAACGTCCAGTTCCTCCAGCGCCCACAGCACCTTCTGCACATTGACGGAATTCTTCCGTCCCCACACCGTGATCATGGCCCTGCTCCTCGATGAGTGGCCGAGCATGCGCCATCAGCGCGCAAAAACAAGAGGCCCGGAGTTGCCTCCGGGCCTTCAGTTCGACTTGGGACTGATCTCAGTTCGCGGAAGCGGTATTCTGCGACAGGAACTTCATCGGGTCGAGCGCCACGGCACCCTTTCGCACTTCGAAGTGCAGCTGCGGGCTGGAGACGGAACCGGTCTGGCCGGCCTTGGCGATCACGTCGCCACGCTTCACCGTATCGCCGCGCTTCACGAAGAGCTCGCTGGCGTGGGCATAGGCGGTGACGTAGCCATCTTCGTGGCGGATGAGCACGAGGTTGCCATAGCCCTTCAGCTCGTTGCCGGAGTAGGCGACGACACCGTCGGCGGCGGCGCGGATCGAGGTACCCTCGGGCACCGCGATGTTGATGCCTTCGTTCTTCAGGCCGTTGGCCTTGGGGCCGAAGCCGGAGATGATCTTGCCACGCACCGGCCAGCGCATGCCCGGCGCACCGGCGATGGGCGCGCCCTCCTGAACCTGCTGGCCAGGGTCGGTTGCCGCGGGCGGGGTGGTGGCAGAGGCATCAGCCGTCTGGTCGGAACCGGGGATCGGCTCGGGTGCCGGAGCGGCAGCGTTGGCAGCGGTCTTCTCGCCCGTACCCTCCTCGCCGGTAGCGGCGGGCATGGTGCCGGCACCAGCCGTGGTGGTCTTCGGCGCGGCGGGCTTGGCGGCGGCAACCTTCGCAGCAGCATCGCCGCCCGCCGGGATCCTGACCTTCTGGCCGAGCACCAGCTGGGCAGTGTGCGGCAGGCCGTTGGCATCGGCGATGGCATAGGGCGAGACGCCGAACTTGCGTCCGAGAGAGAACAGCGTGTCGCCGGTCGCAACGGTGTGCAGTTCACCGGCAGCGGAGTCGGCAACCGACGGGCCGGTCTTGAAGGGCTTGGCGGCCGCAGTGGCATTCACCGGCGCGCCGGGCTTCGGCGCGATGGGGGTCGTTGACGGTTCGGCGAAGGTGGTGTTGTCCGGCGGAATGGCTGTCTGGGAGGCGACAGCGGCGGGGGCGGAACCGCCAGGCAGGCGCAGCGTCTGGCCCGTATGCACCGCGTAGGGTGCCTTGATCCCGTTCACCGCGGCGAGTTCGGCGACCGAGAGGTTGTTGGCCCGCGCGACGGAGTAGAGCGTCATGCCGGGGCCCACCGTCACCGTGCCGCCCGTTGCGGGAGCAGCGGTGGCGACCTGCGGCTGCGGCGCCGTCGGCTGGCGATACTGCGGTGCCTGGTAGGACTTCGAGTAATCATAGGAAGGCGGCTGCGACGAAGCGCTCGCCAGGGGCTTTGAAGCGACACCGGTATCTTCGGTGCCGACATTCGAGGCATTCACATTCTTCGGCACGCTGGCGGTGTAGACCGGATCGGCGTTGGAAGGGTTCGACGCGAAACGCTCGGTGTCTGCGGAGCAGGCGGTAAGCATGACAGCGGCGGCGGCGGAAACCAGAAACTGAGGCCTGGAAAGAGAAGACCAGGCAGTAAAGCTAAGCTTGGACGACATGCCCCGAACTCCAGAACAAACTGACACACGCAAAAATGGCTTGGTTAGGTTAAGGGAGCGTTATCGCTGACGAAGTCTTGCTCATTTTGAAACAAAGCAGGAACGACCGAACTCAGAGCAGGCGCCCCTCGCCATCGTGGTCGAGCTTCCTGAGCAGCGCGGCAGCGGTGAGTTTCGTCTCAGGGTGCCGCCACTGCGGGGCGATCTCGGCAATGGGTGCCAGCACGAAGATGCGCTCGGCGATGCCGGGATGCGGCAACACCGGCGGCGGGGCTCGGCGGATGAGCCCGTGATAGTCGATGAGATCGAGATCGAGGGTACGCGGCCCCCAGCGCAGCGTGCGCCGCCGTCCCGCCAGGCGCTCAACCATGTGCAGCTTCTTCAACAAGGTTTCAGGCGGCAGTTGTGTTTCGACTTCTGCCACGGCATTGACGAAATCCGGCTGGTCCGTGACGCCGAAAGGCGCCGTGACCAGCAGTTGCGAAGCCTTTCTGAGCCTGATGCCGCCGCTATTGAGGCGGCGCAGCGCCTCGGCCACGGTTTCGCGCGGTGTTCCCCATGGGCCGTTGCTGTTGGAGCCGAGGGCAACCAGAATCATTTTGCTTGAGCGTCGTTGGGTGGCTGTCTAAATCGATCCCATACACGTTCAGGAGTTTTCAGACATGCATTTTTATCAGGATGAACGCGTTGCGCTGTTCATCGACGGGTCCAATCTTTACGCAACCGCCAAGACGCTCGGCTTCGACATCGACTACAAGCGACTGCTCGGCTATTTCCGCAAGCGCGCCCGGCTGATCCGCGCCCTCTACTATACGGCACTTCTCGATGACGCCGACTATTCGCCGATCAAGCCGCTGATCGACTGGCTCGATTACAATGGCTACCGCGTGGTCACCAAGCCCGCCAAGGAATTCACCGACGCCATGGGCCGCCGCAAGGTGAAGGGCAACATGGACATCGAGCTCGCCGTCGACGTGATGCAGCTCTGCGACCAGCTTGACCACATCGTGCTGTTCTCGGGCGATGGCGATTTCCGTTCGCTCGTTGCCGCGGTGCAGGCCAAGGGCCGCCGCGTAACCGTGATCTCGACACTGACCACGCGCCCGCCGATGATCGCCGATGACCTGCGCCGCCAGACCGACCAGTTCATCGACCTGAGCGACCTGCGCGACGAGATCGGCCGCGACCCATCCGAGCGCCGCGAGCGCCCCGCCGCCCCAGCCCCGCGCGAGAGCTTCGAGGACTTTGCCGACATCTGACAGACATGCGGCCGAACCCGGCCGCGACTGCCCGCTGTGTCCGCGCCTCGTTGAATACCGGCTCGGGCAGAGGAAGCTGCATCCGAACTGGTTCAACGCGCCCGTGCCGGCCTTCGGCACGGATGATGCGCGGCTGCTGATCGCCGGGCTGGCACCGGGTGTTGCGGGGGCGAACCGCACCGGACGCCCGTTCACCGGCGATTATGCCGGCGAGCTGCTCTACGTCACGCTCATCCACTTCGGATTCGCCAAGGGCACATTCAAGGCTGACCCGAAGGATGGCCTCACCCTGCAGGATGCGATGATCGCCAATGCCGTACGCTGCGTGCCGCCACAGAACAAGCCGCTGCCCGTCGAGATCAAGACCTGCAACGCATTCCTCCGTGGACGGATTGATGCCCTGCCTGCGCTCACGGCCATCGTGGCGCTGGGCCGCATCGCGCATGACGGCGTGCTGACGGCACTGGGTGCGAAGAAGTCAGCGCACCCCTTCTCGCATGGCGGCGAGCACCAGATCGGCGGCGTGCGCCTCTTCGACAGCTATCACTGCTCGCGCTACAACACCAACACGCGCGTGCTGACGCCCGAGATGTTCAGGGCTGTGTTCGCAAGGGTGCGGGACTATCTGGACTCGATTTAGGAGCCCGCATCCGGCCTACCCCAGCGCCGCCAGCACCTCTGCCGCGTCGCGTTCCGGCTCCGGCACGGGAAACCGCACCGACGAAATGATGCCATCATGCAGGATGAAGGTGATGCGCTGCAGGTAGAGACCGCCACCGGTCTCGAACATGGGCAGGCCAAGGCGCGACTGGAAGGCGCGGTCATAATCCGAGAGCAACCGGTAGCTGAGTTCGTTCCGCGCCACGAAATCCTTTTGCCACGCGGTATCGAGCAGGCTCAGGCCAAACAGCTTCACGCCCAGCCGGCGAAACTCGCCATAGGCCTCGGCGTAGGCCAGCGCCTGCGGCGTCGAGCCATGGGCGCCCTTGATGTGATCCCAGTTCAGCGGGTTGGGATAGCCGGGTCGGCCGGTGAAGGGATAGCAGAAGATGACCGCCGGGCCCTGGATCTTCGACGGGTTGACGGGCGCTCCCGACGTCGCCTCAAGCTCGACGTTCGGCATGCGCCGTCCGAGCAGGTGCTGCATGAAAACCACGCCCCTGCCCTCAGCCCTTGTCGCGCATGAGGCGCGCCCGCTCACGGTCCCATGAGCGTTCCTTGATGGTCTCGCGCTTGTCGTGCAGCTTCTTGCCACGCGCCAGCGCGATGTCGATCTTCACGCGGCCGCGCGGATTGAAGAACATCTTGAGCGGAATGATGGTGAGGTGTTCCTTCAGCACGCCGGACGAGAGCTTGTTGATCTCGGATTTGTGCAGCAGCAGCTTCCGCGGCCGCTTCGGCTCATGGTTGAAGCGGTTGGCCTCGCGGTATTCCGGAATATTGGAATTGATGAGCCACAGCTCGCCGCCCTTCATCGCCGCATAGGACTCGCCCAGGGTGGTGTGGCCGGTGCGCAGCGACTTCACCTCCGAGCCCTTGAGCTCGATCCCTGCCTCGAAGGCCTGCAGGATCTCATAGTCATAGCGGGCGCGGCGATTGTCGGAGACAATCTTGATGCCGTCTTCCTTGCGCGACGCCTTGGCACCGCCGCTCTTGGAGCTCATCTCAGTTCAGGATCCCGGCGTGGATCATCGCCTCGCGCACCGCCTTCTTGGTGGACTCGACGACGGGAACCATGGGGAGCCGCGCTTCGGGAGAGCACAGGCCGAGCAGGCTCACGGCATATTTCACCGGGCCGGGACTGGTCTCCACGAACATGGCGTGGTGCAGCGGCATCAGCCGGTCCTGCAGGGCGAGTGCCGTGGCATAGTCGCCCTTCAGAGTCGCCTCCTGGAACTCGGCGCACAGGCGCGGCGCAACGTTGGCCGTCACCGAGATGCAGCCCACGCCGCCGTGGGCGTTGAAGCCCAGCGCCGTGCCATCCTCGCCCGACAGCTGGGTGAAGTCCTTGCCCGAGGCGAGGCGCTGGCGCGACGGACGCGTCAGGTCGGCGGAGGCGTCCTTGGTGCCGATGATGTTCTTGCAGTCATGCGACAGTCTGGCCAGCGTCTCGACCGAGATGTTGGCCACCGTGCGGCCCGGCACGTTGTAGACGATGATCGGAATGTCCACCGCATCGGCAATCGCCTTGAAATGCGCGTAGAGGCCATCCTGGGTGGGCTTGTTGTAATAGGGAACCACCACCAGGGCCGCATCCGCACCGGCCTGCTTGGCGTGCACGGTGTAGTCGATGGCTTCCATGGTCGAGTTCGACCCGGTGCCGGCAATGACCGGCACGCGCCCCTTCGCCTCCGCGATGCAGATCTCGATCACCCGCTTGTGTTCATCAGGGTCGAGCGTCGGGCTTTCGCCGGTGGTGCCGACAGGCACCAGGCCGTGCGAGCCCTGCTCGATCTGCCAGTTCACGAATTTCCGGAACGCGGCTTCGTCAACCTCGCCATTCTTCAGGGGCGTGATGAGCGCGGGGAAAGAACCTCTCAACTGCACGGGACTGCTCCGGTAATGACTTGGAAACCATGGCGGGCCTAGTTTGCGAGCTGGTTTCTCCGCCAGCCCGCAAACGGCGCGGCACCATAGACGCATCACCGCGGAGCGGCAAGCGTCGATGGGGTCACCCGGCAGGTCATGTTCTGGGCACAATTGAGCCCTAGCGGCGGGTCTCGACGATTAACGGATGTGATTGGATCGTTCATGCGTATCAGCCGGTTCCTGCGTATCAGCCTGATTGCCCTCGCCGCCACAACGGCGATGGTCTCGCCCGGATTCGTCTCGCAGTCCGGCGTTGCGCTGGCCGCATCGGAGCCGTCCTCGGCCGCCGTCGAGGCCGCCAGGCTGGCGCTGAAAGGCGACTTCGTCGCGGCGGGTGAAGCCGCCCAGCGCTCCGGCGACACGGCGGCGATCAAGCTTGTGGAACTGATCTATCTCCGTGACCACCCCAATGATGCGGGCTACCAGCGCATCCTCGCCTTCCTCGACACAGCGCCCAACTGGCCTCTGTCGGAAGCGCTGTTGAAGCGGGCCGAGCGCTCGCTCTATGTGAACAAGGAAACGCCGGAGCTCATCCTCTCGCATTTTGCCAAGCGCAAGCCCGTCACCGACGAAGGCTCCCTGGCGCTGGCCCGCGCCCTGATCGCCACGGGTGACACCGCAGGTGCCAAGGCCCAGGTTCAGAGGGTGTGGGCTGATCCGGAGGCCTCCGCCGAACTCGAATCACAGGTCGCCTCCGAATTCGGCAAGCTGCTGAGCGTTGATGACAACAAGCGCCGCATGTGGCGCATGGTCTATGCGCAGGAAACCAACGCGGCGATCCGCGTCGCCAAGCGCCTGCCGTCGGATTACCAGAAGGCCGCCGCCGTGGCGCAGAAGCTGGTGCGCGGTGAGCGGGGTGCCGACAAGCTCTATGCCGGCCTGCCTGGCGCGATGCGCGAGACGCTGGGCATGCGCTATGCGCTGGCCCGCTACTATCGCGTCAACGACAACTATGCCAAGGCCCGCGAGGTGCTGCTCACCATTCCGGGCGATGCCGACAAGATCGGCGACGCAGAGGCCTGGTGGATCGAGCGCCGCATCGTGGCGCGCCACTCGGTCGGCCTCGACGACCCGGCGAGCGCCCGCAAGGCCGCCTACAAGATTGCCGCCGCGCATGGCTTCGAGGACGGCGACGAGGCAGTCGAGGGCGAGTTCCTCGCCGGCTGGATTGCGCTGCGCGACCTCAATGATCCGAAAGCCGGTCTCGCGCATTTCCAGCGGCTGGCCGAAATCGCGCCATCACGCACCGAGAAGGCGCGCGCCGGCTACTGGACGGGCCGCGCCTATGAGGCGATGGGCGACAAGGGCGACGCCAAGGCCGCCTACAAGCAGGCATCCGCCTATTCCACCATCTACTACGGCCAGCTGGCGCGCGAGAAGATCGGGCTGGGCAAGGTGCCGGAAGAAATCGAGAGCGGCGAGGCCTCCTCCGCTGCACAGGCCAAGGTTGCCAGGGACGAGGTGGTGCGCGCCTTCAAGATCATGAACGAGGCCGGCACCAAGAACGACCTCTACATGTTCCTGTGGGCCTTCGCGAACCGCTTCGACAATACCGATGAGATGAACGCCGTTGCCGCAATCGTCTGGGACGCGGGCGGCGCCACCATGGCCGTGCGCCTTGCCAAGGCCGCCGCCCAGCAGAACATCGACATCGACTCGTGGGGCTACCCCGTCCGGGCGCTGCCCTACTGGAAGCAGGTGGGCAAGCCCATCGAGAAGCCGCTGGTCTTCGCGCTGGCGCGCCAGGAGAGCGAGTTCAACCCCACCGCCGGCAGCAAGGTGGGCGCGCAGGGGCTGATGCAGATCATGCCCGGCACGGCAAAGCTCATCGCCAAGCAGCACGGCATCAAGTACAATCCATCGCAGCTGATGAACCCGCAGGTGAACGTCACGCTCGGCGCCGCGCACCTGGGCGACCTCGTGGCCGACCATGATGGTTCCTATGTGCTCACCCTCGTCTCCTACAATGCAGGTCCCCGCCGCTCGCGCGAGTGGATCAAGGAGTATGGTGACTTCCGCGCGGGCCAGGTCGATCCGGTCGACTGGGTCGAATCCATTCCCTTTCAGGAAACCCGCCAGTATGTGCAGAAGGTGATGCAGAACCTGCACGTCTACCGCTCGCGCCTTGCACCAAAGACGGTGCGCCCGATGACGGCAGACCTGATGCGCGGCGCGCGCACCGACAGCCTCAATGTGGCCTCCACCTCGCCCGCGCCGGAAGCGGCGGCCGATCCCGCCAAGGGCTGCAGCAAGTCGTCGCTGGCATCGCTGATCACCGGTTGCGACTGAGGCATGGACTACGCGGAGCATTTCGTCACCGCCGCGGATGGCACGCCGCTTTATGCGCGTGACTATGCGGCGGACCGCTCCGGCCCTGTTCCCATCGTCTGCCTGCCCGGCCTGACGCGGAATTCCAGGGACTTCGAGACCATCGCACCGCGGCTTGCGCAAACGCGCCGCGTGCTGGCCCTGGATTTCCGCGGCCGCGGCCGCTCCGGCCGGGCCGACCCCGCCACCTATCGCCCGGACCAGGAGGTGGCGGATACACTGCAGGTGCTGGACCATCTGGGCATCGCGCGCTTCGCCATCATCGGCACGTCGCGCGGCGGCATCGCCGCCATGGTCATGGCGGCGCGTGCGCTGCCGCGCATGGCGGGCGTGCTGTTCAATGATATCGGCCCGAAGATCGACAAGGCGGGATTGCTCCGTATACGGACCTACCTCGGCACCGATCCGCAATTCGGCGATTGGGCAGAGGCCGTGGCGGCGCTCCAGTCATCCAATCCCGGCTTCGGCAGCCTGAGCGCGGCGGAGTGGCTGGCCTTCGCGCGCCGCGTCTACCGCGAGATGAACGGCGTCCCACGCGCCGACTACGACCCTGCCCTGTCGCAGACCTTCCCGAGCGTTGCCGACATCGAGGCCGGCAAGGTGCCGGAACTCTGGGCGCTGCTCGGCCTGATGGCGGATGTGCCCTCGCTGGTGCTGCGCGGCGAGCATTCCGACCTGCTGAGCGCCGACATCGTCGCCGGCATGCACCAGCATCACCGGCGGCTTGCCTCGGTGATCGTCACCAGGCGCGGCCACGTGCCCTTTCTCGACGAGCCGGAAAGCCTCGCCGCCATCAGCGACTGGCTGAAGGTGGTCGACGCCGGCTAGGAGGCCACACCCTTCTTCCGCTGGCGGCCATCCCGCAGGCGGCGCGCCAGAGCGCCCATTGGGCATCCGATGAGGAACAGCACCGCCATCCACAGGGCCAGCTCGGCATAGTAGTGGATCATGCGCCGCCCTCCCCGGCGGTGCGCCAGCCAACCCAGGCCCCCAGCCCCAGCGCCACCAGCATCCACAACCAGTGGAAGCGCAGCACGAAGAGCGTATCCGTGACGTTCAGCGCGTCGGCCAGCATGTTCATGGCTGCGGAACCCTCGCCAGCACATCGACACGGCGCACGCCGGGAGTGGCGGTCACCGCCGCCCGCGCCGCATCGGCGGCGCCACGGTCCGGTGCCAGTCCCCTGATTTCCACGTCCCGGCCGGCGACCGTGAACGTGGCCCAGCCCTGTCCTGCTGCGGCCAGCGCCGCCATGACGCGCCCCTCGACCTGATGCTGCAGCCGTGGCCCCTCGATCGCTGCCGCCGCAAGAAACGGCAGGATCACCAGCGGTAGGTGCGCCAGCCAGCGCAGCGGCTTCATATGGGAAGTTGGTTCATCCATGGCGTGCACACTATGCAACCCTGGAGGTGAGTCGATATAGTGCCGGATGAGAAACTCCTGACCTGGTGAGCGATGTAATCCTTTTCATCCAAAATTATAGAATTAAACCTGTTTTCATTCATCTTTTTGCACTCTTAAACTGTGGCAATGCGGCAACATCCGGCAAGATTGTCGCCACATTCATCGCGTGGAAGTTGACCTGACTCGCAATTGATAGGACAACTGCTGCGTGCTCGACCAGTTCGTGCATTGGCCTCCAAATCCGATTGCAGGGGATGGGGGGATGTCTCAACTCCAAGACTTGGGAGAACTAAGAATGAAGACCATGAAGATGGCGCTTATGGCTGGTGCGGCAGTTGCCGTGTCTGCCGCCGCCGCCCACGCCGACGAACTGTCCGACCTGAAGGCTCAGGTCGAAGCCCTCAACACGCGCATGGCCGCCATGGAAACCGCTCCGTCGGTTCCGACTGGCTACCAGCTCCTCGCCATCTCGAAGGGCGAAGCTGCTCAGATTCCGGGCATGCTCGGTTCCGATCGCGACCGTGTGATCGACAAGAGCGCCACCGTCATCTCCGTCATGCCGACGGCTGATGCCCCGGCCGGCACCACGATCTCTTGGTCGGGCTACGTCCGCGCCGCTGTGGTTTACGCCGGCCATCAGGGCAATGCGACCCTTAAGCTCACGTACACGGACCCAGACGGCAAGACCTCACCTCAGGAGTTCACCCTGAATAAAGGTAAGGAAAATGAGGTAACCTATACCGACGGCAAGATCAAGTATTCCAACCTCTCCGATGACGACTGGGATGTGCGGGCCCGCGGCCAGCTCAAGGTGGTCGCCACGACCGACACCGCCGTTGGCGAAGTTGGCGTCGAACTGAAGATGCGCGCCGACTTCAACGGCAACGGCTCCGGCGACGCCTACATGAAGACGGCGTGGGGCTACTGGGCGATGACCCCGGAACTGACCTTCGGCGGCGG
>CANJMQ010000002.1 GCA_947475225.1 Bradyrhizobiaceae bacterium | reverse complement strand
TTGGCACCGGGTTCGCCCTGGTAGGCGATCTTCAGGGGCATCAGGCTTTCCTCAGCATGCGGCGGGCGATTTCAAGTTCGGCCGGCGTATCGACGCCCAGCGGCACCGTGTCAACCCGCACCACGACGATGCGCATGCCGTTGTCCAGGGCGCGCATCTGCTCGAGCTTGCGATCCGCCTCCCTTTCGCTGACAGGAAGCGACACGAAGCGCTCCAGAACGGCGCGCTTGTAGGCATAGACGCCGATGTGGTGCCAGTAGGGCGGCGCGTGCTCCGGCCCCACCTTGCGCAGGAAGTCGCGCGCGAAGGCCACCTCGCGTTCATCGCTCAACGGCGCGATGGCCTTGACGATGTTCGGGTTGGCCACGTCCTCGTCGCGTTCGATCCTGGCGGCGATGGTAGAAATGTCGGCGGGCTCATTGGTGAGGCCGGCGAGGCAGCGCTGGATCGACAGGGAATCGATTGTTGGCAGGTCGCCCTGCAGGTTCACCACATATTCGAAGCGGCCCTGGGGATCGCGCAACGCCAGCGCCTCGGCGATGCGGTCGGAACCCGAAGGCAGCGCCGGGTTGGTGACGATGGCGTCACCTCCCTGGGCGCGCACGGCGTCGGCGATCTCCACTTCGGCGGCGGCAACCAGCACCTGGCCAATGTTGGCCTCCATCGCCCGCTTCCAGCACTGGACGATCATGGGGAGCCCGTTGATGTCGGCCAAGGGCTTTCCGGGAAGCCTCGTGGAGGCCATCCGGGCAGGGATCAGTATGATGGTATTTCGATTGTCTATCATGAACTTAGCAAGGGGCGCGGCAAATTGGTGCAAACCCCCCTTACACTATTGCGGCGGCGCGGAGAAAGCACTAGTTTCCGCGCCCGACGACGGCTCAAGGGGTTTCTACCTTCATGGACAGCTTAGAATTCAACAAGATCGCAGGCGCGGTGCTGGGCACGGCATTGCTGGTTTTCGGCCTGAACGAGTTGAGCAAGATCATCTACCACGCGCCTAAGCCGGAAAAGCAGGGCTTCGCGATCGAGGTCGCCGAAACGACGGAAACCGGCAACGACGCCGCCGCCGATACCGCTGCCGCAGAGCCCGCCGAATCGCTGGGCAAGATGCTGGCCTCCGCCGATGCCACCAAGGGCCAGGCCGTGTTCAAGGCCTGCCAGGCCTGTCATGACGGCTCCAAGGGCGGACCCAACAAGGTTGGCCCCAACCTGTGGGGCGTGGTCGGGCGCATGCACGGCTCGCATGAGGGCTTCGCCTATTCGGACGCCATGGCGGCGCTCAAGGACAAGCCCTGGGATTATGAGGCTCTGAACACATTCATCACCTCGCCCAAGACCGCCATTCCGGGCACCAAGATGGGCTACGGCGGCCTCAAGAAGGACGCTGACCGCGCCAACCTGCTTGCCTACCTGCAGACGCTGTCGGATAGCCCGGTGCCCTTCCCGGCCCCGTAAAGGCCGTAAATCTCTCTGAAATTTAACACCGGCAAGCCGCTTGCCGGTGTTTTCTTTTGGGACCGGGCTTGCTTATCTTGCACCTCACGACGCCCCCTGGAGTTTTCGCCTGATGACGATCAACCGCCGCACCCTGTTGAAGCTCGCTACGCTGGCGCCCGCTGCCAAGCTGGTGGGCATACAGATGGCCCATGCGGAGGACCGTGAGTTCCGCCACGCGCTGACGCTGTTCCAGGACATCAAATACCCCGCCGACTTCAAGCACTTTGACTACGTGAACCCGGCAGCGCCGAAGGGCGGACGGGTGCGCTTTGGCCTGGTCGGCTCCTTCGACAACCTCAACCCCTATACCTTCAAGGGAGAGCCGGGCCCGGCGGTACAGAACGACACGCTGCTCACCTCGGCCCTTGACGAGCCCTCCACGGAATATGGCCTGCTCGCCAGTGGCGTGTGGTACCCGGAGGACCGCTCCATGGTGGTCTATCGCCTGCGGCCCGAAGCTCGCTTCCAGGACGGCGCACCGATCACGCCTGAAGACGTGATCTGGTCCATGCAGGCGCTGCGCGATGCACACCCGCAATACAATGCTTATTACAAGAACATCGCCAAGGCAGACCAGACCGGCGAACACGAAGTCACCTTCACCTTCAACCAGAAGGGCAACCGCGAGCTTCCGCTGATCACCGGCCAGCTTCCCGTGTTGTCCAAGGCATGGTGGACGGGCAAGGACGCCAAGGGCAAGCAGCGCAACATCAAGGAGACGAGTTTCGAGGTGCCGCTGGGCTCCGGCGCCTATGTGGCCGATGACGTGAAGCTCGGCACCTCGATCCGCATGAAACGCGTGGCTGACTACTGGGCCAAGGACCTGCCCGTGAACATCGGCCAGAACAATTTCGACACCATCGAATACATCTACTTCCGCGATGCAAACGTTGCCTTCGAAGCCTTCAAGGGCGACCAGTATGACTGGCGCACCGAAACCTCATCCAAGATGTGGGCGACAGGATATGACTTTCCTGCGGTGAAGGACGGTCGCGTGGTGAAGGAAGAGATCAAGCTCCGCCAAGTTGAAGGCATGCAGGGTTGGGCACTGAACCTGCGCCGCAACAAGTTCGAGGACGCCCGCGTGCGCCAGGCACTGAACCTCGCCTTCGATTTCGAATGGGCGAACCAGAACCTGTTCTACGGCCAGTACACACGTTCGCGCAGCTACTTCAACAATTCCGAAATGGAGGCAAAGGGGCTTCCATCCGAACAGGAACTGGCCCTTCTTAATCCGCTGAGAGATCATCTGCCGGCGGAAGTGTTTACCACCGAATTCGCGAACCCGCTGAACGACACGCCGCAGAACAAGCGCAAGAACCTGCGTCAGGCGGCGAAGCTTCTCACCGACGCGGGCTGGGTGATTACCCAGGACGGCGGCAGGAACGTTCTGAAGAACGACAAGGGCGAACAGCTGACCGTCGAGTTCCTGCTCGACTCGCCGCTGTTCGAGAGGATCGCACTTCCCTATCAGCAGAGCCTTGAACTGCTCGGCATCGGCGTCAGCATCAAGACCGTCGACAGCGCACAGTATCAGCGCCAGGTACAGAACTTCGACTACGACATTGTAGTCGGAAACTGGGGGCAATCACTCTCCCCCGGCAATGAGCAGCGTGAATTCTGGGGCAGCGAAGCAGCAAAACGCAATGGCAGCCGGAATTACGTGGGCATCTCCAACCCCGCCATCGACAAACTCGTCGAGACACTGATTTTTTCGCCCGACCGCGACAGCCTCGTTACAGCCTGCAAGGCGCTCGACCGGGTGCTTGTCTGGAACCACTATGTGGTTCCCATGTGGTACATCGACTATGACCGCACGGCGCGCTGGGACCGCTTCGGCCGCCCCGAGAAACTGCCCGATCTCTCGACCGGCTTCCCCACCATCTGGTGGTGGGACGAGGAAAAAGCGAAAAAGGTGGCTGCCCAGTGAAGCTTGTCGGTGCGGCTGCCATCGCCCTGTGCCTCGGCGCCGCTTCAGCCGAGGCAACGCCGCGCCACGGCATATCGGCCTTCGGCGACCTCAAGTATCCCGCCGACTTCACACATTTCGACTACGTGAACCCCGATGCGCCGAAGGGTGGAAAGATCTCGCAGATCGGCACGGCAGCGATGGACACCTTCGACAGCTTCAACAACTACATTCTCAAGGGCGATGCCGCACAAGGGCTCGAACTGCTGTTCGACAGCCTGATGGTGCCAGCCGCGGATGAACCGGGCTCGCTCTATGGACTGGTGGCGAAGGATGTCGAGCTTGCGGATGACAAGAAGAGCGTCACCTTCACGCTGCGGCCGGAAGCGAAATTCTCCGATGGCACGCCGCTGACGGCCGATGACGTGTGCGACAGTTTCCGACTTCTGTCCACCGAGGGAAAAGAAAACATCCGCATCACTATCAAGGATGTCTCGGGCTGCGAGGTGCTTGACCCGCACAGTGTGCGCTATCGTTTCACGGGCAGTCGCACGCGTGACCTGCCGCTCACCGTGGCGAGCCTGCCCATCTTCTCAAAGGGCTATTATGCGAAGGTCGATTTTACCAGGACGACGCTGACGCCGCCGCTCGGCTCCGGCCCCTACAAGATCACCTCCTTCAAGCCCGGCGAATATGTGGCCTATGGCCTGCGCGAGGACTATTGGGGCAAGGACTTGGCCGTGAACAAGGGCCGCTATAATTTCGGCGAGATACGCTACGAATATTTCCGCGAGCGTATTGCGGGATTCGAGGCGCTGAAGAGCGGCGTCCTCGATCTGCGCGAGGAGTTCACCTCGCGCGACTGGGCCACTGCCTATAACTTTCCCGCCCTGAAGGACGGCCGCGTCTTGCGGGTGGAACTGCCGGACGAGACTCCATCCGGCGCGCAAGGATTCTTCTTCAACCTGCGGCGCGAAAAGTTCCAGGATATCAGGGTGCGCGAGGCGCTGAACCTGGCCTTCGACTTCGAGTGGGCCAACAAGAACCTGTTCTTCGACTCCTACAAGCGAACCGCCAGTTTCTTCGAGAATTCACCGCTGAAGGCGGAGGGCAAGCCCACGCCGGAGGAACTGGCCCTGCTGGAGCCCTTGCGCGATAGCCTGCGTCCGGAGGTGTTTGGCGAGGCGATCGTCCCCGTCGCATCGGATGGATCGGGACAGGACCGCAAGTTGCTGCGCCGCGCCACGACGCTTCTCGATGAGGCGGGATGGAACAACGACGGCACGTTGCGGCGTAACGCCAAGGGTGAGACTCTGGACGTCGAGTTCCTGATCGAGAGCCCCGTGTTCGAACGCGTGCTGGGGCCCTATGTGAAGAACCTCAGACTGCTGGGCGTGAACGCCTCGATCCGCACGGTGGATGACGCCCAGTACCTCAAGCGGCAGGAAGATTATGACTTCGACATGATCTCCACCCGCTTCTCGACGGGACTGACGCCAGGCGACGAGTTGCGGATATACTTCGGATCGGACTCGGCCTCGAAGCCCGGTACCTACAATCTTTCGGGCGTCGCCTCCCCGGCCATCGACGCGCTGATGGACAGGATGGTCGAGGCCCGCTCCCGCGAGGAGTTGAACACCGCCGGGCGGGCACTCGACCGGGTGCTGCGGGCCGAGCAATTCTGGGTGCCCAACTGGTACAAGGGCACCTATTGGCTGGCGTTCTGGGACAAGTTCGGAAAGCCCCAGATAAAGCCCAAATACGACCGTGGCATCGTGGATACCTGGTGGTATGACGAGGCCAAGGCCAAGCGAATCGCCAACGGAAACTGACCCCGCTCCATGGGCGCCTATATCCTGAAACGCATCCTGCTGATGATCCCCACCTTGCTGGGGATCATGCTGATGACTTTCGCGATCATCCAGTTCGTGCCGGGCGGGCCTGTCGAGCAGGTGATCGCCAAGATGCAGGGCAATGATACGGATTCGACCGGGCGCATCAGCGGCAACACGGGGAACGAGGCGGGCGGCAACCAGGCGCAAATGACGCCGGGCAGCGACGCCGCCAACATCAAGTATCGCGGCGCGCAAGGGTTGGACCCCGAATTCATCAAGAGCCTGGAAAAGCAGTTCGGCTTCGACAAGCCCGCGCCTGAACGCTTCCTGCTGATGCTCAAGGATTATCTCACCTTCAACTTTGGCCAGAGCTATTTCCGCGACCGTTCGGTGATCAGCCTGATCCTCGAGAAGATGCCGGTGTCGATTTCGCTGGGCCTGTGGCTGACGCTCATCCAGTACCTCGTTTCGATTCCGCTCGGCATCCGCAAGGCGGTGAAGGACGGTTCCACCTTCGATGTGTGGACGTCCGGCGTCATCATCATCGGCTATGCGATTCCGAGCTTCATCTTCGCCATCATGCTGATCGTGGTCTTCGCAGGCGGCAGCTATTACAGCTGGTTCCCGCTGAGGGGGCTGACGTCTGACAATTTCGAGCAGCTGAGTTTCCTCGGCAAGCTTGGTGACTATGCCTGGCACCTGACGCTGCCGCTCTTTGCCATGGCCATCGGCAGCTTCGCCACCATGACGATGCTGACCAAGAACTCCTTCCTCGACGAGATCCGCAAGCAATATGTGACCACCGCGCGCGCCAAGGGCCTGAGCGAAAATCAGGTGCTCTACGGCCACGTGTTCCGCAATGCCATGCTGCTGGTGATCGCCGGCTTCCCCGGCGCCTTCATCGGCGCCTTCTTCGCCAGTTCGCTGCTGATCGAGACGATCTTCTCGCTCGATGGCCTTGGCTATCTGTTCTTCAAAGCGACCCTCGACCGCGACTATCCGATCGTGTTTGCCAGCCTCTACATCTTCACACTGTCGGGCCTGCTCGTGCAGCTGATTTCGGATCTCACCTATACCTGGATCGATCCGCGGATCGATTTCGAGAAGCGGGACGTCTGAGCCATGGCGATCCGCATCACCCCTCTCAACCGAAGGCGCTGGCAGTTGTTCCAACAGAACAAGCGCGGCTTCTGGTCGTTCTGGCTGTTCATGGTGCTGTTCCTGATCTCGGTCTTCGCACCCTTCATCGCCAATGACCGGCCCGTTCTCGTCTCCTACAAGGGCGAGTGGCTGTATCCGACCTTCGTGGACTATCCGGAATCGAAGTTCGGCGGTTTCCTTGCGCGCACCGACTTCCGCGACCCGGTGAACCAGGATGAAATCCAGGCAAATGGCTGGATGATCTGGCCGCCGATCCGCTACTCCTACAACACCGTGAACAACGAACTGCCCATGCCGGCACCTTCGCCGCCGGCCTTCCAGCTGACGCGCGAACAGGCCTGCGTGAAATATCCGCTGGGCGTGACGGATCCCAACTGCGTGTTCGGCAATCTCAACTGGCTCGGCACCGACGACCAGGGCCGAGACCTTGTCGCCCGCCTGATCTATGGTTTCCGCATCTCGGTGGCTTTCGGCCTGATTCTCACGCTCATCTCGTCACTCATCGGCATGGCTGCGGGTTCCGTGCAAGGCTATTTTGGCGGCTGGACGGACCTGCTCTTCCAGCGCTTCATCGAGATCTGGACATCGATGCCAAGTCTCTACCTGCTGATCATCCTGGCCGCCTTCATCACGCCCACCTTCTGGATCTTGCTGTTCATCCAGATCCTGTTCTCATGGACATCGATCGTCGGCCTCGTCCGCGCCGAGTTCTTGCGGGCGCGCAATTTTGAATATGTACGCGCCGCCCGCGCCTTGGGGCTGTCCGACGGCAGGATCATGTTCAAGCACCTGCTGCCCAATGCCGTTGTCTCTACCATCACATTCATGCCATTCATCCTCGCGGGCTCGGTGACGGTGCTGACCTCGCTCGACTTCCTGGGCTTTGGCCTGCCGCCCGGCTCACCCTCGCTCGGCGAGCTGATCGCCCAGGGCAAGAATAATCTGCAGGCGCCGTGGCTTGGAATCACCGGCTTCTTCGTCGTCTCGATCATGCTAACGCTTCTCGTCTTCATCGGCGAGGCAGTACGCGACGCGCTTGACCCGCGGAAGACCTTTGCATGAGTGAAAAACTCCTCGAGGTGAAGGATCTCTCTGTTGCCTTCTCGCAGGGCGGCCGGACGACGCTGGCCGTCGACAAGGTGTCCTTCTCCATCAATAAGGGCGAGACGCTGGCGCTGGTGGGCGAGTCGGGGTCCGGCAAGTCGGTTTCAGCCCTCTCCATCCTCAAGCTGCTGCCCTATCCTTCTGCGTCACATCCTTCAGGCTCGGTGCGATTCAAGGGGCAGGAGCTGCTCGACGCCGACGAGAGCGACCTCAGACGGGTGCGCGGCAACGACATCACCATGGTGTTCCAGGAGCCGATGACATCGCTCAACCCGCTGCATACAGTGGAACGGCAGATCGGTGAAATCCTCGAGGTTCACCAGAATATCAAGGGCGAGGCGGCACGGACTCGCATCATCGACCTGCTCGGCAAGGTGGGAATCCGCGACCCGGAGACGCGGCTTCTCGACTATCCGCACCAACTGTCGGGCGGACAGCGCCAGCGCGTGATGATCGCCATGGCGCTTGCCAACAACCCGGACCTGCTGATTGCCGACGAGCCGACGACGGCCCTCGACGTCACCGTACAGGCGCAGATCCTGAAGCTGCTGAAGGAACTGCAGGCAGAATTCGGCATGGCGCTGCTGCTCATCACCCATGATCTCGGCATCGTGCGCACGATGGCTGATACGGTCGTGGTCATGCAGCGCGGCAAGGCTGTCGAGAGCGGGGATGCGAAGGAGGTCTTCGGCAATCCGCAGCATGCCTATACCAGGATGTTGCTGACGGCCGAGCCCAAGGGTGCGCCGCCGCCGAGTGATCCGTCGGCGCCCACGGTGCTCGAGACCAGGGGGCTCAAGGTCTGGTTCCCGATCAAGCGCGGCTTCTTCCGAAAGACGGTGGGGCACATCAAGGCCGTCGATGGTGTGGATGCCGTTGTGCGCGGCGGGCAAACGCTGGGCGTGGTGGGCGAGTCGGGCTCGGGCAAGACGACGCTGGGCCTCGCCCTGCTCCGGCTGATCCGCTCAGAAGGACCCATCGTCTACATGGGCCAGAACATCGACGGCTATAACACCGCGATGATGCGCCCGCTGCGCAAGGAGATGCAGATCGTCTTCCAGGACCCGTTCGGTTCGCTCTCGCCACGACTTTCGATCCAGCAGATCGTCGAGGAAGGCCTCACCGTGCAAGGCCGCAACCTGGGCTATGAGCAGCGCCGCGAGATCGTGGCGCGTGCGTTGACAGAGGTGGGCCTCGATCCTTCGACCATGGACCGTTATCCGCATGAATTCTCTGGCGGCCAGCGCCAGCGCATTGCCATTGCGCGCGCCCTGGCGCTGGAACCCAAGTTCATCATGCTGGACGAGCCAACCTCAGCACTCGACATGTCCGTGCAGGCGCAGATCGTGGACCTGCTGCGCGAATTGCAGCAGAAGCATGGCCTCGCCTATCTGTTCATCAGCCATGACCTCAAGGTGGTGCGCGCACTGGCCAATGAGGTGATCGTCATGCGCAATGGTGTGACCGTCGAGAGCGGCCCCACCGCCGAGGTCTTCTCAAACCCGAAGTCCGAATATACAAAGGCATTGATCGCGGCCGCCCTCAACCTCAAGGCCGCGCCGGAAGGTGTGGTGAATCAATAATGGCGTTCCTGTTCATTCTGCCGACATGGCCGGTCGAGGTTTGGACCGCCGCCATGAAGAAGATGGCTCCCGATCTTGACGTGCGCGTCTGGCCGGACCAGATGGGCAATGTGGACGACATCCAATATTGCGCCGCCTGGCTCCCGCCGCCCGGCGTGGTGAAGAGCCTGCCGAACCTCAAGGTCATCATGTCGCTGGGCGCCGGCGTCGATGCGATCCTCAAGGACCCGACGCTGCCCGACAACGTCCCCATCGTGCGCGTCAACGACCCGGACCTCACGGGCCGCATGACGGAATACATCGTTCTGCATGTGTTGATGCACCACCGCCAGCAGCGCCGCATCGACGAGAACCAGCGGAAGAAAGTGTGGCACTCCTTCGGCACCCATGCAGCCAGGGACCTGAGCGTCGGCATCATGGGGATGGGTGTGATGGGCATGGACTCAGCCATCAGGCTGCGCGACATCGGCTTCCGCGTGGCGGGGTGGAGCCGCAGCCGCAAGGAGATTCCGGGGGTTGAGAGCTTCGCGGGCGACGGAGAATTCGATGCCTTCCTCGCCCGTACCGACGTGCTGGTCTCGCTGCTGCCGGCAACACCTGACACCGACGGCATCATAAACCGGCAGACAATACGCAAGCTTTCCCGGAAGGGACCTTTCGGCGCGCCCATCGTCATCAATGCGGGCCGCGGGCGCCAGCAGGTGGCGGATGACATTCTCGCTGCACTCGATGCAGGCGAGCTTCATGCCGCGACACTGGATGTCTTCGTTCCCGAACCGCTTCCTCCCGACAACCCGCTGTGGACGCACCCGCGAGTTACCATAACACCGCATTGCGCCGCAGATAGCGACCCCGAGACGATCTGCGCCTATGTGGCTGAAAACATCCGCAAGCACCAGCGCGGCGAGAAACTCGAAAACCTGGTGGATCGGGCGCGGGGGTACTGACCGCCGACAGGGCGGATCACGGCATGGCTGCCTCGGTCACAAACGCCTTATGCTCGTCAACTGCCCGTAGCGTGCGGCGATCCTGTCCACGGCGTCCTTGAGCGGTTCAGCCACCACCATCATGTGGTGGCCGTTGGCATGCAGCAGTGTCTTCTCATCGGTCATGATGCCAACGTGGCCGTCCCAGAAGACGAGGTCGCCGCGCCTCAATGAATCGAGGTCATTGACCATCAACCTCTCGCCCAGCGTCGCCTCCTGCATGTCGCTGTCGCGCAGCGCGCGCTTGCCACAGGCTTCAAGCGACAGTTGCACAAGGCCGGAGCAGTCAAGACCGTGAATTGACTTCCCGCCCCAGTAGTAGGGAACGTGGCGGAACATCTCCGCGACGGCGGCAAAATCTGATTCGACATCATCCATCTGCTTCAGATGGGCGGTGAATATGAAGCGACCGTTTGAAAGCCGTGAATAGATGCCACTCTCACCCGTCACCGTCACCTGCGCATTGAGGGTGAGGGGAATAGCAGGCAACGTCTTGAGGCTTGCATCAGGGTACATGAAGGTGGAGGGCACGGCCACGCGATGGGTGGGTGCGACGATATTCGGTGTCAGCGCATTACCGTTCACATAGCCGACGTAACCATCCTTCGTGAGTTGTATCCAGGCCCAACCCTCCTCTTCTTCGAAAAGCTTAACTGTCTCGCCGAACAGTGCCTGGGTCAGCTGCATGGCGTCGGAACGCTGCGCCTTGTGCACGGTGACGAGAGGTTCAACCACCTGCATCAGCCGCGGTTCCACGAAGCGTTCGGCGTCCACTTTGCCCGCCAGCGAAATGTCGGCAAGGTCAGAGCGATGGGCGTGGAGGCGTGCGTCGAGCTTTGTCATGCCCGCTCCCTAGAGGCTTTTCGCGTGCTTGCCAATCGTGTCCGCCAGTCGTTCGAGATAGAGCGCGCCCTTGACGGTACGCTGGATGAGCACGTTTCGGCGGTCCTTGTCATCGCGCCGGCGGCTGACGAGTTCGAGCTTGCCCATGGTGTCCAGCGCGCGGGTGATCACCGGCTTGGTGACGGCCAGTTTCTTTGCGAGATCGCGCACCGTATGGGGTGGCGCTTCGAGATAAATGGTAAGCAGGATACAGACTTGGCGCACCGAAAGGTCGGGCTCGTCGTCCCGCACCAAGGCGAAGGCGACATCGTGCCATAGGGTCAGGGCCTCGGCTGTGGTCAACGCAACGGACATGAACGGCCTTTTCGCAACCACCATGGTTGTTTCGGAGCCGTTACAGTCTGGCGGCAAATTATCGGGCTTGCAAGCCGTTATGTGGCGCGGCGGCGGATCACCTCGAACAGCGCCCGCATGGCCTGTGCCTCGCCGCCCTTCGGTCGCCCGGGGCGCGCCGTCGGCGTCCAGGCGAAAATATCAAAATGGACATGAGCCTTCGCCTTTTCGACAAAGCGCTTGAGGAATAGTGCTGCGGTGATGGAGCCTGCGAAGCCTGAGTCGCCCGCATTGTTCATGTCCGCCACGGAGGACTCGAAGAGGCGCATGTAGGGCTGCCAAAAAGGTAAACGCCAGACGGGATCATTCACCTCCCTGCCCGCCCTGGCGATATCCTCGGCCAGCGCTTCGTTGTCGGTAAAGAACGGCGGCAGGTCAGGCCCCAGCGCCACGCGTGCCGCACCGGTGAGGGTCGCCATGTCTATGAGCAGGTCAGGTTGCTCCTCATCCGCCAGCGACAACGCATCACCCAGCACAAGGCGGCCTTCGGCATCGGTATTGCCGATCTCCACGGTAATACCCTTGCGGCTCTTCATCACGTCACCGGGGCGGAAGGCATTGCCAGCAATTGAATTCTCAACAGCCGGAATGAGCACCCGCAGCCTGACCTTGAGACCCGCCGCCATGATCATCTGCGCAAGCCCCAGCACATTGGCAGCACCGCCCATGTCCTTCTTCATCAACGCCATGCCGGAAGCAGGTTTGATGTCCAGGCCACCCGTGTCGAAGCACACGCCCTTGCCGACCAGCGTGACCTTTGGCGCCCGTGCCGGGCCCCAGGCGAAGTCGATCAGGCGTGGCGCGCGCGGGCTTGCCTTTCCCACTGCGTAAATCATCGGAAAACCCTTCTCCAACGCCTTGCCGGAGGTGACGGTGAGCTTCGCCTTGTACGCTCGGGCAACTGCGCGGGCCGCCTGCTCCAGTTCATCCGGGCCCATATCGGAGGCGGGCGTGTTAACAAGATCGCGCACCATCCAACTCGCCCTCGCGGCGCGCAGAACCGCCTCGCGGTCCACACCCTGCGGGCAGACGAGCTTCGCAACCGACTGGGCCGCTTTGCCGTAGCGACCGAAAGAATATGATTCGAGGCACCAGCCCAGCGCCAGCATCTCCGGCTGCGCCACCGACCCAGTCACCGCATAGGCACCGGGTGGCAGGCTGCGACAGAGCCTTCCCGGCGCGAATGGGTCACTGCCGTCAGAACCCACCAGCACTTCCTTCAACTCGCCCTTTGGCCCCGCAACAGCCAGCACCCGTCCCGCCTGGGCCTCGAACCCGTTCGCATCGGCCCAACCGCGCACATCTGCTGCGAGATCGCGGCGCTTCTTTTCCCAATCGCCTGCAGCGATGAGTATGACAGCAGTGCCGCGTGCGGTGGACGGAAGAAGGATGTCTGCAAGGTCAGTCATGGCGAACTCCGGGTTTGGGCTCACATATCGCGAAACCTCCTTATGGTTAATCAAATATTGACCGTTGCGCGTCAAGGTAGCCAAATAAACCGGACTGGAGTTTCGTGATGCCGAGGGCCAGGCCCCGCGCCGCCATTCTTATGCTGCTGGCTTCTGCCATGATCCTCGCGGGCTGCAACAAGACGACGGGACAACTGGGCCCTGCAAGCAGCCTGAGCACGGCCTCGACCACTCCCCTATCGCTTGACGCCCTTGCAGAGCTTGGTGACAAGTGGCAGGCAAACCCCAGGGATGCCAGCAAAGGGCTGGCCTATGCCAACGGGCTTGAAAGCCTTGGGCAGAAGGATGAGGCGCTGAACGTCTATCAGAAGCTCTTCGAGGCAGACCCTGCGAATGCAAAAGTCGCCGGACTCTATGGCCGCAAGCTGGTCTCGGCTGGCAAGGCAGATCAGGCCATCCCTATGCTTGAAGATGCCGAAAAACATGGCGACACCGACTGGCGCGTGATGTCGGCACTGGGCACAGCCTATGACCAGAAGGGCCTCTATCAGAAGGCACGCGAGCAGTACTCCAAGGTCTTGTCATCGGACCCGCAAAACCTCGCCGTAATGAACAATCTCGCCATGTCCTACGCACTTGAGGGAAACCTGAAGCAGGCTGAGGCCGAGTTGCGTGCGGCGGACGCATTTCCCCGCTCCAAGAGCGAACCCCGCATCCGCCAGAACCTCGCGCTCGTCATTGGCCTGCAGGGCCGCTTCGACGAGGCCACAACGCTTGCCCAGCAGGACCTTCCACCCGAGCAGGTGCAGGAGAACATGGCTTATCTCAAGAAGATGTTGTCGCAACCCAATACATGGCAGCAGATCAGCGACAGCGGCAGCCAGGGTTGAAGACCATCGCCCCCTAGAAGAATTTCATCACTGTCATCACTGTCGGTCCAAGGATCACCACGAAAATAGCTGGCATGAAGAAGAGCATCATCGGCACGGTAAGTCGCGGCGGCAGCGCTGCTGCCTTGCGCTCTGCCTCGGCCATGCGCATGTCCCGGTTCTCCTGAGCCAGAACACGCAGAGCCGTGCCCAATGACGTACCATAGCGTTCAGACTGGATGAGGCTGGTCACAACTGACTTAACCTGCGGCATTCCAGTGCCCTTCGCCGAGTTTTCCAGTGCCTTTCGCCGGTCCTGTAGAAAGGATAGTTCAGCGACCGTGAGTGTGAGTTCCTCCGCCAGAGGGATGGAGATTGCCCCAATTTCGCGGGCAACGCGTTGTATCGCCGGTTCGATGGCCATGCCGGCCTCGACGCAGATAAGCATCAGATCCAGAGCATCCGGCCAGGCAGCACGAATGGATGCCTGGCGCCGCGAAACAAGATTGCGCACAAATACGAACGGGATGTAGTTGCCAGCAATGACGCCGCCGGCCGCGGCCGCAAGGCGCATGGGCGGCGGCCATGAATCCGCCGTGATGACCGACACGTAGATAAAAGCAAAAAGACCCATTGCGATCGGTGCAGCAAAGCGCGCTGCAAGATAAATCACAAGATGACGTTCGCTCCTGAATCCAGCATTGCGCAGTAGTTCGCGTGAGGCATCAGCTTCGAAAACCTTGCGAAGTCTGAGCGCCTCCACAACCCGCCTCGCGAACCCGGATTCACGGTTGTCACGAAGGCGTGCATCGCCCGGACCTGTCTTGGCCCTACTCTGGGTGCGAAGCCTTTCCCGCTCAATGCTCACGGCTTTCATTCGCAACTTCAAGGGATCTTTCTGCAGCAACGGAGCGGCCACGCTCAAGACAGCTGCGAAGGCCGCCAGAGAAAACAGCAGTGTGATCAGCGTATCAGGCTGCAGAAGTCCGGAGAGTGAATCCAACATGGCGAGTTCTCTCCCTCAGATATCGAAGTTAATCATGCTGCGCATGATCAGCATCCCACAGAGCATCCAAAATCCCGCACCTGCCAGGATCATGTGTCCTGCACTCGAGGCGAACAGCGGTTGCAGATAGCTCGGATTTATGAAAAGCAAAGCGCCCGCGATGAAGAACGGTAATACGCCGATGATCGCGGCAGATGACTTGGCCTCCTGCGACAGTGAACGGATTTTTCCTTTCATCTTCTTGCGCTCGCGCAGGAGACGCGAAAGGTTTCCAAGTGCCTCGGAAAGATTCCCGCCCGCCTTGGATTGAATGCTGATGACAATTCCGAGGAAGCTGACTTCGGGAAGCGGCATACGTTCGAACATGCGCTCCAGACCTTGGTCAATGGTTATGCCAAGGCGCTGACCCTCAACGACTTCCATGAACTCGGGGCCAACCGGCGGACCTGACTCCGCAGCAATGACACGCATCGCATCAGACAGTGGAAGCCCGGCTTTGAGACCGCGTACCATGACATCAAGCGCATCGGCTAGATCCTCAATGAAGGCCTTCTGGCGGCGTTTCGCGAGACCGGACAGAAACCAGCGTGGAAATCCGAGGAACGCAGTAATTCCACCGAGCATCCCTATGTACCATGAAAAGCCAAGAAGTGGAGGCAGAACCAAAAACAAGACGGCAATAGTGCCGGAGATAAGCCAGAATCTGGCGACGGACGTATCTAAGCCGGCTCGAATGATCTGCAATCTAAGTGAGACGCGTCCCTTGCGTTCGCGGGATCGTATTTCGACTTGTTTAATGGACTCCTGTATTTGCTTGCGACGACCATCCTTCGGGCCATCGATGAGCCGTCCGGTCGTAGGCTGGTTCTTGGTTGTCGCTGCCCTTCTTTCAGTGAATAATCCCTTGATCCGTGTGTCGGAGCCGGAAGAAGGAAGCAGGGGTAGCGCAATCGCCAGTACTGCACTTCCGGTTGCCACCGCCACCAGGGCAATGAATGCGAGTTGAACCTGGTCCAGACCGAAAAGCATTCGCGACTAGCCTCCGCCGCCCTGGATTTCAGCCGACTCGAGCGTTTCTGCCAGTCGGCGGTCCTCGTTGAAATAGCGGGCGCGATCCCAGAAATGCGGGCGGGCGATTCCAGTTCCGCGGTGTTGGCCAAGGATCTTGCCATTGGCATCTTCGCCAGTGATCTCATAGAGAAGCAGATCCTGCGTGATGATAACGTCTCCTTCCATGCCGATCACCTCGGTGACATGCGTGATGCGGCGAGATCCATCCCGCAGGCGCGCAGCCTGCACGATTACATCGATAGATCCGCAGACCATCTCCTTGATGGTTTTCGAAGGAAGTGCGAAGCCACCCATGGTGATCATCGACTCGATGCGAGAGAGTGCTTCACGAGGGGAATTGGCATGCAAGGTTCCCATGGAGCCATCGTGACCGGTGTTCATAGCCTGGAGCAAATCAAAGGCTTCCGGTCCGCGGACTTCGCCGACGATGATGCGCTCCGGCCGCATGCGCAGGCAATTCCTGACGAGCTCCCGCATGGTGATCTCGCCTTCTCCTTCAAGATTGGGCGGCCGTGTCTCAAGCCGGACAACGTGCGGCTGCTGCAACTGCAGTTCCGCGGCATCCTCGCATGTGATGATACGCTCATCGTTCTCGATATAGGCAGTGAGGCAGTTGAGCAGAGTTGTCTTTCCAGATCCGGTACCACCGGATATCAGTACGTTGCAGCGCACCCGCCCAATGATCTCCAGCAGCGTCGCGCCCTCCTTGGTGATGGAGCCGAAGCGCACAAGATCGGCGAGCTTGAGCCGAGCCTTCCTGAACTTGCGAATGGTGAGCGCGGGTCCATCGACCGCCAGTGGTGGCACAATGACATTGACGCGAGAACCGTCGAGGAGACGGGCATCACAGATGGGGCTTGCCTCATCCACACGGCGGCCGATCTGGCTGACAATGCGCTGACAGATGTTGAGAAGCTGCGTGTTGTCCCGGAAGCGAACACTTGTTTTCAGAACCTTTCCGGCAACTTCAATGAAAGTGGTGCCGGAACCGTTGACCATGATGTCCGAGATATCATCTCGCACCAGCAAGGGTTCAAGCGGCCCAAATCCAAGAACATCGTTGCAAATATCCTCGAGCAGTTCCTCCTGCTCGTTCACTGACATCACCACGTCCTTAAGGGTGATGATCTCGCTTACGATATCGCGAATTTCCTCACGCGCCGCCTCGCGATCAATTTGCGAGAGCTGGGTAAGGTCGATCGCGTCAATCAGAGCATTGAAGATCGTGCTCTTGATGTCATAGTAATTGTCAGACCGGCGCGACGTTTGGGCAGCGTCGAATCGGGAGGCACCCTGCATGGCCAGGGGACTGCCGGCCGCTGGGTTGAGCAGGGAACCACGCTGCCCCGCCGCGAAAACCTGCCTGCCCTGCTGGGCGCCGGCATCTGCCCGAACAGGCTGAATCGTGGGTGCGAGAACATCCTTCGAGGGACTGTCGCCTGAGCGCTTTCCAAACATCACTTCTTGCCCAATACGAGGAGTTTCTTGATAAGTGAGCTACCAGACGTGGCTGATTTTGCCGGCTTCTCGCCAGACAAATCATCAGCCAGCCGTCGCAACACTTCGACGGCCTTGCTGCGTGGCACCATGTCCAGCAACATCTTTCCATTGTTGAGAGCCGCACCAAAGTTTTGCGGTTCGAAGGGAATGACGGCGGCCACATCGACACCGACCGCCTTGCGGAAATCGGCTCCTGCAATCTCCGGCCGCTTCGGCACGCCCACCTGATTGAGCACGAGAGTCGGCGGTGGGTCGTTGGGACGTGCTGCCTTGAGCATGTCCGCCAGCGCGCGCGTGTTGCGCAGACTCGCCAACTCGGGTTCGGCGGTCAGTACGACCTGATCGGCGTGCAGCAAGGTGAACTTGACCCATGGCGCCCAGACATTCGGCACATCAACCACGATGATGGGCACAGTGGCACGCAGGGCCGTGAGAATGATCTCAACGGCATGGGCTTCGATAATGAAGTCCTTGTCCACGCCGCCCGACCCGCCGAGCAGGCTCAACTTCGCCCCAAGCCTGACCAGCAGTCGGTCGAGCAGCAGCGCGTCTACGCGCTCCGGCTCAGCGATAGCTTCAATGATGCCGCCCGAGGCATCAAGATTGAAATCGAGCGCTGCGGTACCATAGGCAAGGTCGAGATCGATGATGGTGGTCTCGACATCCACACTGCGGGCGATTTGCCAGGCGCAGTTGTGAGCAATCGTGCTTGACCCAACGCCGCCTTTTGCGCCGACGAAGGCGATCACACGGCCAATCGGAACTGCCTTTTCGCTGCGATAAAGCGACGAGATGATCTCGATCAGATGCAAGGGCGTCACGGGAGCGACGATGTATTCACTCACACCCCGACGGATAAGGTCACGGTAGAGGATCACATCATTCAGGCGTCCAATCACAACGACCTTGGTATCGGGTTGGCAGACATCAGCAAGCGAAGCGAGGTCGGCAAGCAAGACATCGCGCGGCGCGTCCGACTCGACCAGCAGGAGATTGGGCGTTGACTGGGTCTGGTATAGACGCACGGCTGCCGGAATACCGCCGGTGACCACGGTCCCATGGGCCCGTGCCATGCGGCGGTCCGCAAAGGCGACTTGAATGCTTTCCGCCGTTTCCGGAGACTCGCAAAATGCCTGAATATTAACGCGGGGCACAAGTGCAACGGGCCCAGAGCCTACACGAGCGTAGGATGGCTTGTGAGATTCAAATTCCGGGCTCATCTATTCTGCCCCCGCATGACCTGTGATTTCACCAAGGAGTAACTCATTGGGATGTTTGGAGGGTGCTATCTTGTATGGGGGTTGTCCAGCGACCCGTATAGTAGCCAGTCAGTGCTGAAGTCTGGGCAGCGCTGGCGGCAGGCGTCATGGATCGCGGTGTCCGGAGGTCCTCCGGACTGGCGATCATGGCTGCAACATTTTTCTGGAATGCACAGCCGAAGTTGGGGCCTGATTCGTTGAACTGGTTCGCGCGCATGTTTTCAGACCAGTCGCCGCACGGTTTGGTCTCAGTGGCCTTCGTCGCATAAGCGAGCGTAATTGAACTCTCCTTGCCATCATGTGGCGTAATGAGGATGAACTGTCGCGCAAGACCCTGGCGAGCCAGGATCTCAGCCGCATGGCCTGCACCCTGGCGCGCCATCGAGCTACCAGCCGAATAGGCGACGGTCACGGGCGTGGACGCCCGAAGAGCAGCCTGCCGACCAAAGGCGGCAACCTCGCTCACATCGGCAGGATACAATCGTCCATCAGCAACATCGAGTTTGAGTTTGACCGGCTTCTCAACAACCCTGATCGGAAAATTTTCGTCCACGCTCGCAGGTACGTAGGTGTCATCAATGCTGGCGAGGTCAGATGAGCAGCCAAAGGAAAGCGCAGCTGTCAGGGCGAGCAGGGTGACCGTGGCGAGCCGTTTCGGGAAGGTATTCATTGTGGTCTGGTCCTTGCTGAAGCGTGCCTTCATTCGATGATCTGGCCAATACTGCCGTGATAGGTGCCCGCCGTCTCATCGCCAGCACCTGGAGGGCCATAGATCTTATTCAACCGACCGAGGAACAGCTGCTGCAGGTCAGTTGCATTGTTATGCCGGTCGATCGGCGTGGCGAGCTGGTCAGGGTTTGTGGCTCCCACGATGTATGGCGTTACGATGACCACGAGTTCGCTCTGGTTGCGCTGAAAGCTCTGGCTGGAAAACAGCGCTCCGAGTATCGGGACGGAGCGGAGACCGGGCGTGTTATTGATCTTCTGCAGTGAGGCGTTCTTGATGAGGCCTGCCAGCATCATCGAGCCGCCGGACGGAAGCTCGATCGAGGTCTGGGCGTTGCGCAAGTCGATGACCGGCTGTTCGCCGTAGGGATTGTCGGCAAGGTCGCTCACTTCGGTGAAGATGTTGAGCGCAATACGCCCCTCCGAGAGCACTGTCGGCGTGAAGTCGAGCGTGATGCCATAGGGTTGGAACTGGATGCCGCAGGTATAGTTGAGCGTGGTCTGGTCCGGCAGACTACACTCCGAATAGGGATACTGGCCACCGGCATGGAATTGTGCCGGTGCGCCAGAGACTGCGGTCAAGGTTGGTTCGGCAAGCACTGTCGCCAGGCCGCTCGATTCGAGCGCGCGGATCGTCGCCGTAATATCGACAGGGCCACCACTGAGACCGGGGATCTTGACGATCCCATCGAGGATTCGCTGCCTGCTCTGCGGATAGGTGGTGTTTGACCAGTCGAACTTGAAGGTGCCCGCGGTGATGGAACCGTCGAAGTTGATACCAAGTTGCTTGAGGATTGTACGCTTCAGCTCGACCACCCGCACCTTGAGCATGACCTGGTTGCCCTCGGCAATCTTGAGAAGGTTGACGACTGAATTGCTTTCGCCGCCATATGTGCTGATAAATCGCTCAGCGAGGTCCTGCGCGGTCTTGCCCTGCTGGGCATCAGCCACAAGGCCCTTGAGCACGACGTTGGTTCCGGTGCTGTCAACCGTGATGGCACTGCCCGGCAGCGAGCGGTCGAGCAGCGCCTTGAGCGCCTTGGAATCGAGTGTGACCTCAAGATCAAGTTGCAGGATCTGGCGGCCTGATGCATCCAGGAAAAAGACATTGGTCTGACCCTGCGTACGCGCGAAGAGATAGGCCGTGCTCCGGTTCTTCAATACGACATCGACCAGCGCTGGGTTGCCGACGATCACGTCCTTCACAATGGAAGGCAGCTTGATCACGGCACTCTTTTGCAGGCCGAGGCGCAGCGAGCGGGTCAGCTGTGGATGACTCATGTCGAGCGTGCCATCGGTATCCGAGGCACGCGCCATGGTGAGTGAGAGATCGCCTGCACACAGCACCGCGAGGATCAGGCCAAGCAATGCGGTCGCGGCGCGGAAATACCGGCACCCGCGAAGCCTGCACTTGGGTTGGTGATGATGGTCGACACTGGTCATCTGATCCCTCGCTGGTTCGGTACCGAGCGTTCCAGACCATAGCGAATGACCAGCGGGCCACTCGCCGATCTGCGGGGGTTCCGATATGCGTCCGACAGCATCGGCTTGTCATCCGCGAGGCCTGCAGCACCACCCTCGGCAAGGGACCGTAGCACGAGGGTGAGGGTGCCCGAGGCGTTGATCTTGGTCAGAATCTCGGACTGCAAGGGATCAAGCTCAAGCACCGCGGTGCGGCCGTCCGGCACCGTTGCACCGTCATCGCCCGGACGCAAAGACTGGTTGATGGCGAGCACCCTCACATTTGTCAGCACGGTTTCACTGGAGCTGGTTTCGCCACCGCTAAGGGTTACGATCTGGCGAGTGAGGATCACATCCACCCGGTCATTCGGCAGAATGAAGCCACTCACCGCCGTGACCTCCGAGATCGGCACGGCGACCGCCCGCATGCCCTGGGGCAGGATGGCGCTCATGAAACCACGGTCGCCGGGACGTGCAATCTTTTCCGCGACAACGGGTTCGCCCGCCACAATCGGCAAGCGCGCCCGGGCCGGTTTCATTTGCTCCAGGGCGTCCGACATGGAGTCCTTGGTGATCATCTTGTCGGTCACGACGTCGCGCGGCCACGCCCGCCATTCAACGGTAAGATCGCCGAGCAGTTCGCCCTGCGCCAGGTTCTTGGCTGCCACCAGTACGTCCACCGTATCGCTCTTCTGGATGACGACGGCTGGTTGGCTGGGTTGCGGTGCATCCGGCCGCCGCAGCAAACTGGCTGACAGCATGGCGGCCAGCAGCGCCGCAATGAGCGCCGCCGCAATGAGAAGAAGCCGCAACCTGTTCATCGATTCAAATCCACGAGACATCCAAACTAGTTGATAAAACTACCTTGGGATGTATTCGTCAAACTTGCGTTAACTATGTTTAGCCGGCGCCCACCCGCATCCACCAAGTGAAGGGGATAGCGAGAATGGCGCCAGCTGAGAGCGCGAAGCCATAGGGAACACTGGGCTTGAATCGCGAAAGGGCCTTGTCGAGACTAACACTCCGCATCCCCGCCTCCATATTCAGCATGAATAACAGGCCGATTGCTGCGGCGAGCACGCCGCCGGCCAAGACGGAAAACAACATGAACGGAAGGGCGCTGGGGAAGCCTAGCCACAGCCCCGCCGCGGCCATCAGTTTGGCATCGCCACCGCCAATGAACCCGAATGAAAACAAGCCAAAGCCCACGAGCAGCAGCACAATGGCCGTCGCGATGTGGAGACCAAAAAACAGAAGAGGCATTCCGGTCGCCAGAGCTATGGGAAAGAAGACCACAGACATGGCGACCGGAAAATAGTTGGGGATGCGCGCAGTCATCACATCCCCTGCTCCCGCAAAAACCATCAGCAACGGGAAGAACACGAGGGCGAACTGGGCTGCAGCAATTTGTATTACTGTCAACAGTGACTGCCCTATCAGTTTGCAGCACCTGCGATTGCATCCGCCGGTGTTGATTTAAGTTTCGACGCTTGCGAACGTGCTACTGGCTGATATTCGTACTCACGTTTGTGAATACGCTACTAAGGGACGTGCCAACGGTTCTCACCGCCCCAATGATGACAACCGCAATCAGCGCTGCCAGCAGGCCATACTCGATGGCTGTTGCACCCGAGTCATCGCGCAGGAAGCGCACAAGATTTTTCATGATAATACTCCAGCTAAGGGTTGAAACATCCGACCGAAGGTCCGTGTTGACGTCACAATCAGGAACCTAAAGTGGTATTTTTGCCCGATCCTTTTAAGAAAAAGTAAATCTCCAAGTCAAGCGGACTTATCGCTCCGGTTGAAATGAATTGTGGCAAAAAAATTTCCGGCCACGAAGTATATCAAAAGTATAAAATCCAAAAATTCGCTTAATACTTATGAAATTGAACACTTGATTTTGTTCAATTTTAGATTTTAAGTTTTTCAAAAATTAAAACTCAAAGGAGACGAAGCACAATCAAAGATTACTCTTTATCCAGTATATTCCACGTGCGAAGTTTATCTTGCTCAAACACCACTACTGCACGAAAATACACAAGCACTTCTTTTGAAGTCATAAAGTGGGTTCATCCAAGGTCCCGACACGGGAGGCGCGCGGTGCACCACGACTTAAGGGAACATTCACTGCTCCCGCGTCATCTTCGCGATATCAGGTCAGGATCACATCGACATGTTGCGTCAGTCAGCTTCTTATTACTTACGAATACTGCATATCATAGCAATCATTCTGGTTATCACCGGCCTCGCGCCGGGTCAGGCCAGGGCAGCACAGGAGATTGTGCTGATTTCCGATCAGTCCAAGATCATCAAACTGCCTGTGGCACCGGCAACCGTTTTGATCGGCAATCCGTCGGTTGCCGATGTAACGACAGATGGCAGGTCTCTGTTCTTTCATCCGCGTGGCTTCGGCCTGACCAATGTCGTGGCGCTGGATGGCGATGGCAGAAAACTGGGTGACTACCTGGTGCGGGTCATCTTCGAAGACAGCTACAGCGTTTCCATCTACGCACCTGACGGACGTAAAACGCTGAGTTGCCGCAAGGACTGTGAGCCAACCCTGCGGATCGGCGACAACCAGGACTATTCCGGCAGCTACATCGCGCAGGCAGGAGGCAAGAACAGCCTGGCAGCCAACCAGGCCATGGGCGAGGACATGTCGGTACCGGGTGCAGCCACCGTCCTCACGACGACCAGCGGCGCCACACCGGCACCCCAGTAAGAAAACCTTTGATTGATATTTTGCTCGAAAATGATCTAATTCTGGTCTGAGAAGAAGCAGGCCGCCTATTGGCGCGCGGGAGAGCCTTATGACTACGCCCCGATTGCCAAGCAGATTGAGTCGATTCTGGCACTGCCGGGCCGGCACGACCGCCATCGAGTTTGCCATTGTCGGCCCCGTGCTATTCCTGACACTCGGCGTCATAATCGAGACGGGGCTATTCCTGTTTTTCCAGTTTAACCTCCAGTATGCAACGGACCTCGCAGCACGGCAGATCCGCATTGGCACTGTAGGCCCGCTCACCAGCACGTCGACGCCCGACCAGATGAACATAGACGACTTCAAGAACCTGGTTTGCCAAAAACTGCCACTGCCGAATTGCACAACGAGGATCAGGGTTGATGTTCGGCATGAAGCATCCTTCGCCGCGCTGTCCGCGATCATGCCGAACCCACCGCAAAATGTGGGGGCCCAGACGCCCAGCGGCGCCTATGTCGAGAGTTACTCGCCGGGCACCCGCGGAGACGCCGGTTCGCTGATCGTCACCTACGACTGGCGCTTTTCCTTCGGGTTTGTGGGCAGTTTCTTCCACAACGTCCCCACCTACCCCGGAATCTGGCGGATGTACGGGGTTTCCGTCTACCGGAACGAGATGTGATGTGGAGACAGCCACCACAGCGAGGCGCCGTGATGCCCGGCAACTCCGGCGTGGCCGCGATCGAATTCGCCATCGTGTTTCCCATTCTATTGATGCTCCTGTTCGGCATAATCAACGTTGTGCAGGACCTGGCGATGAGCCGCAGGATTACCGCAGCAGCGGAACTGGTGGCCGACCTCGTCACGCGACGTGACACGACGATACAGGTCGCGACCATCAAAGACTACTTCACGGCCGCTGAACTGGCGATCCGTCCCGTCGACGCCAAAACCGTGCACATTGACCTCTATAACTTCTACAAGGACGGCAGCACTGTGGGAACGCGCTGGAAGAGATCGTCTCCCAATGGCACCGCCTGCACCGTCCCCGCCCCCAGGCTCGCCGATCCCAATGATGCAATCGGCAGCCTGCTGAACGACCCGACCGTGGTGAGCGACGTGGTGGTTGCGGTGATCTGCATGCCCTATGTGCCGCCCGTGGCGAACTTCCCCGGCATTCAGAATATATTCAAGAACCGGACGATCCAAAAGACGATCGCTCTGAGGCCGAGACAGTCCACGACCCTCCTCTGCGACCCGGCATCCTGTATCTGAGCGCGCTGGCGAAGCACACAGCGCTGCGCTAAGCGGGCAGGCTGGAGCATTCATCTTGGAATCATCCGTTTTCCTCGCCGTGCTCGCGGCGGCTGTCATGCATGCCGGTTGGAACGTGCTGGTCAAGCTCAAGCTGGACCGGTTCCTTTCACTTTGTCTGATCCAGACACTGATGGGCTTCATGGGTGTCGCCATGCTGCTTGTCTTCCCGCTTCCGGCACTGGCCAGCCTTCCCTATGCCCTGACCTCCGGCGTGCTTCATCTTGGCTATAACCTGTTCCTGGCGCGGAGCTATCGCACCGGTGATCTGAGCCAGGTCTACCCCATCGCCCGGGGAGCGGCTCCCCTGCTCACGCTTGCCGTGACATGGATCTTCATGCATGAGGACATGACGCTGATGGGGGCTGTTGGTGTCGCCATCCTCGTGAGTGGCATCTGGATGATCAGCCTGCTTGGCCACCGCGGCGTCCGGCTGGACGGGCTGACGCTGTTTTTCGCCATCGGCACGTCAGTGTTCATCGCGGCCTATACGATCGTCGATGGTCTGGGCGGGCGCGCCTCGGGCCAGCCGTCCTCCTATGCCGGCATGGTATTCCTTTTTGATGCGATCTTCCTTGCCAGCACCGCCCTTGGGCTTCGGGGACCCGGCATCGTGCGCGAGATGGCACCATACTGGAAGACCGGCGTGGTGGGCGCGACACTCTCCGTCGGCGCCTACTGGATCGCCATCTGGGCAATGACCAAGGCGCCCATCGCCAGTGTCGCAGCGCTGCGCGAGACCAGCATCCTCGTCGTCATGCTGCTGTCGATGCAGGTGCTGAGGGAAACCGTCAGCCTGCCACGCCTTGCGGGCGCGGTGCTGATCGTCATCGGCGCGATGCTGATCCGGCTCGCCTAGGCACTGCCGATCAGAATGCCGGTGAGGAACACCAGGAACCCGCCAACCGCAATCTGGAAAGCCGCCTTGAGGAAGGGCGTATCCATGTATTTGTAGCGGATCCACGAGATCACCCAGAGTTCGACGAAGACGACGGCGATGGCGAGCCACGTCGCCATCCAGAAGTCCGGAATGAGATAGGGCAAGGCATGGCCAAGCCCGCCCACCGCCGTCATGATACCGGCCGCGAGACCGCGAATCAGGGGATGGCCACGCCCGGTGAGCTTGCCATCGTCCGACAGCCCCTCCGCGAGCCCCATGGAAATGCCGGCACCAACCGATGCGGCGGTGCCGACGAGGAAGGTCTGCCAGGTGTCATGGGTGGCAAAAGCCGCCGCGAAGAGCGGAGCAAGGGTTGACACCGACCCGTCCATGAGGCCGACGAGGCCGGGCTGGATAACCTGCAGCAGGAACAACCGGCGCTTGGCCTCGCCTTCCTCGATCTTGGCATCGGCGGTAAGATGGGTGCTGCCCAGCTTGACGGCAATTGATTCATGCCCTTTTTCGGCCTCGGCGAGATCGAGGAGCAGTTTCTTGACCTGCTCGTCGTTGCTGCGCTCGGCCGCCTGCTTGTAGAAGCGGTAGTTCTCGAGTTCGATGACTTCGGCGCGCTGGCGCATCTCCTCAATGTTCATCTTGCCGATGGTCCAGGCCGGCTTGTGGCGCACAAAGCCCTGGATGTCGGAACGGCGTATCAGCGGAATGAAGTCGCCGAACTTCTTTCGGTAGAGATCGGTGAGCCAGCGGCGGTGTTCATGCTCCTCCTCCGCCATCTCCATGAAGACCTTGGCGGAGGCGGGGTAGGTGTCCATCAGCGAATGGGCAAAGCCCGCATAGGCGCGTGCATCATCGTCTTCGCTGGAAATGGCGAGTGCGAGGAGTTCCTGTTCGGTGAGGTCGGAGAAGCTCTTCAAGGCAGGCACGGTCCCTTCGGCAAGAACAACAGTTTAGAATCATTCCAAACTACGGTCCAGCCCGGAAATGGGATCAGCGTGCTCAGTTCTCGTCCATCTTCAGCGCGGAAATGAAGGCCTCCTGCGGAATTTCGACCTTGCCGAACTGCCGCATCTTCTTCTTGCCTTCCTTCTGCTTGTCCAGAAGCTTCTTCTTGCGGCTGATGTCGCCACCGTAGCACTTGGAAGTGACGTCCTTGCGCATCGCCGAGAGCGTCTCGCGCGCCACGATCTTGCCGCCGATCGCCGCCTGGATGGGGATCTGGAACATGTGGCGCGGGATCAACTCCTTCAGTTTCTCGCACATCACGCGGCCGCGCTGCTCGGCACGCGCCCGGTGCACGATCATGGCAAGCGCATCGACCGGTTCGGCATTGACGAGGATGCCAAGGCGCACGAGATCGCCCTCTTCATAGTCGGTCATCTTGTAGTCGAAGGAGGCGTAGCCGCGCGATACGGACTTGAGCCGGTCATAGAAGTCGAACACCACCTCGTTGAGCGGCAGGTCATAGACCACCATGGCGCGCGAGCCCGCATAGGTGAGCTGCTTCTGGCGGCCGCGACGGTCCTCGCAGAGCTTGAGGATGGAGCCCAGATATTCGTCCGGCACCAGAATGGTGGCCTCGATCCACGGCTCCTCGATCGCTTCGATCAGCGACTGGTCGGGAAGGTCCGCCGGATTGTGCAAGTCGAGGTGCGTGCCGTCACGCAGATTGACCTTGTAGATGACCGAGGGTGCCGTGGTGATGATGTCAACGTTGAACTCGCGTTCGATTCGCTCACGGACGATTTCAAGATGAAGCAGCCCGAGGAAGCCGCAACGGAAGCCGAAGCCAAGTGCTGCCGAAGTTTCCATGTCATAGGTGAAGCTCGCGTCATTGAGGCGGAGCCTGCCGATCGCCTCGCGCAGGTCCTCGAAGCGTGCTGCATCGACGGGAAAGAAGCCGGCGAAGACCACCGACTGCGCCGGTCGGAAGCCCGGCAGCTGGGTGGCTGTCAGGTTCTTTTCTTCCACCACGGTATCGCCCACGCGGGTATCTGCCACCTGCTTGATCGAGGCGGTGAAGAAGCCGATTTCGCCCGGGCCCAGCTCGTCCACGGTCTCCTTCTTGGGGCGCGATACGCCGACACGCTCCAGCTGATAGACGGCATGGGTGGACATCAGGCGCACCTTCATGCCCTTCTTCAGCACGCCATCGATGATGCGCACGAGCACGACGACGCCGAGATAGGCGTCATACCAGCTGTCGACCAGCAGCGCCTTCAAGGGCGCATCGCGGTCGCCCTTGGGGGCGGGCAGGCGGTGGACGATGGCTTCGAGAACATCCGGCACGCCGACGCCGGTCTTGGCCGAGATCGGGATCGCGTCCGAGGCGTCGATGCCAATCACGTCCTCGATCTGCTGGCGCACCCGGTCGGCATCGGCCGCCGGAAGATCGACCTTGTTGAGGACCGGCACGATCTCATGGTTGTTGTTGATCGCCTGGTAGACATTGGCCAGCGTCTGGGCCTCCACGCCCTGCGAGGCGTCGACCACCAGCAGCGAGCCCTCACAGGCCGCCAGCGAGCGGGACACCTCGTAGGCGAAGTCCACGTGGCCGGGCGTGTCAATGAGGTTCAATACGTACTTCTCACCGTTCTTCGCCGTGTAGTCGAGGCGAACGGTATTGGCCTTGATGGTGATGCCGCGCTCACGCTCGATGTCCATCGAGTCGAGGATCTGGTTCACCATGTCCCGGTCCGCGACGGCGCCGCAGAGCTGGATCAACCTGTCAGCAAGGGTGGACTTGCCGTGGTCGATGTGGGCGATGATGGAGAAATTCCGGATGTGGGCGGTGTCAATCATGATTGGGGCGGTGTTTGGCATTGGGAGGGGGGGAGGTCAAGCGCCGGGCGGTCGCGGCGCGGGGGACGTCGGGGCATGTTTCATCCTTTGCGAGGGTGGCATTGATCCCTCAGGGAAATTGGGAGGCGCGGGCGCTGCCCGGCGCGGTGAGCTGATCCTTGTGGGACCAGCGGTAGAGCGCTGAGCAGCGCCCGCATCTGACAGGTCTTAGGCCTTTGGAGTAGCGCTTGCGGACTGTTCCCAAGGAACGTGTCGCCTTGCCTGAGGCGCGGGGGTCGTATTGCCCCCGGGGTCTCCTCCTCGGCCCCCGGGAGTGCGGCACACGTTACGCCACACCCGCAGGCCTGCCCTCCACCCCGCCCGAGCTCACCGTCATGAGCAGGACCCCGATTGGGGAGAGTGATGGGATAGTTGGCATATAATAGGACTAAAGTCAATAAGGATTTTGTTCCGTTTTGTCCTCTCCCGCCCTGCGGGAGAGGAAGGGGCCCCACCGCAGTTGGGGGAGAAGAGGGAAACCGGGCTCAGGCGGGAATGATTGTGCGCAGCTTCCCCTCAGCTCCCCGTCACCCCGGCGAAAGCCGGGGCCCAGCTTCGGATATCGGCCACGTAGATAGCAGGATCCCGGCCTTCGCCGGGATGACGGGCTTAAGGGTGAGATATGCCGCCTTCCTCCTCCACGATCCTCAACCACGGCCAGCGTGCCCTGTAGCTCTGTGCCTTGGCCTGCCACTTGCCTGGCTGGGGAATGAGCGGGTTAATGCGTAGGACTCCCGCTTCGAGATCGGCGAAACCATCGGGTGCGATGACCTCGTTGGTCGCCACATCGATCCCGACACAGGTGCAGCGCACGAGGTAGCGAGCGATGCCGTCACGGGCCGAATGGAGCTGCGGGTAATCACCACCGAAGCGCTGGCGGTACCAGAGATGGACGCGGGCCTGGTTCTTCACCTCGACCGGCAGGCCGAGTTTCTCAGCCAGAGGTGACACACGGCGGATGACGGCATCCTCCGCCTCCCACGACAGATCCGACCCCTCGAAATAGAAGACGTCATAGTCCTTGATGTTCTCCGCTGCAGGGCGGCCGGAGAGGACGTTCCAAACAGTTTGAAAGAGGCAGCCAGCCGTGAGGTGGCACTGCGGCAGCGCAAGATCAGCGAGGCCGTCGAGGAGACTGCGGTTGGCCGGGTTGGAGAGTGCGATCTCGCGGAAGGTGGCGGCGTCGAGCATGGGTTGAGGTTAGGGTGAGTCGCGGTGCAAGGGGGATGAAAGAGGACCATTCCCTCCGTCACCCCGGCGAAATCTGGGGCCCAGCTTTGGACATCCGACACGCGCAAAGCTGGGTCCCGGCTTTCGCCGGGATGACGGCATTTTTTGATGGTGCGTTGAGCGAAGACTACCGCAGCCGCCTTGGCTTCACTGGAGCCGCGTTAAGCGGATCCTCGGGCCATGAATGCTTGGGGTATCTTCCGCGCATGTCTGAGCGCACGCCCGGGTAGCCGTTGGTCCAGAAGGTTTCGAGCGACTGGGTGACGGCGAGCGGCCGGCCGGCGGGGGAGAGCAGTTCAATGCGCAAGGGGCTGCGGCCTTCGGCGATGGCGGGGGTTTTCGCAAGGCCGAACATTTCCTGCAGGCGCACGCGCAGCACGGGATCGCCGTCGGTCTCGTAGTCGATGCGGACATCCGCACCCGAAGGGACTTCGATTCTCACCGGGGCCAGGCGGTCCATCTTGCGGGCCAGTTCATGCGGGATCAGCGACTGGATGATCTGGTGCATGTCGAGGCGATCCAGGTGCGCCTTGCGGCTGATACCGGCGAGATATGGTGCGAGCCAGTCATCAAGGCTTGCCAGAAGTGCCTCGTCGGAAAGGTCTGGCCAGCCCTCCTCGTTGAACAGGCGGCGGAGAAACATCACGCGGGCGCGGAGGATCTTCGCACCCTCGGTCCACGGCAGCGAGGCAAGCCCCATCTCGCGCACGCCTTGCGTCATCGCTTCGGCGATGAGCGTGGGGTCGGCGTTGGTAGACGGCTTCTCCTCCAGCACCAGCGCGCCGAGGCGGCGGGACTTCGACGCGCTCACGGCGCGTGCGCGGCTGTCCCAGAACACGCCATCGCGAGCCTCGATCTGATCCTTGAAGTGTTCCTCGATCTCGTTGAGCGACACTTGCGCTGCGAGGAAGATCTTCTGGTCACCCGAGGCGCCGTCGGTCGTCGCCACGGCGAGGAAGTCCTGCGTCACCAGCGCGTCATGCTCCGGCAGCATGGCCCCGCCACCGCCAGACAGGCGATAGCGCCGGTCACCGCCACGGGCTTGTGCGATGCGGTCCGGGAAGGCGAAGGCGATGAGCACGCCGGGGCTCACCTCACTGTCCTCGTCCTTGATTCCGGCGATCTGGCGGATCTGCTTCGCCGTCTGGCGGATGCGGTCACGCGCGCCGCCGCGCAGGTGAGAGAGACGCGAAGTGATATCTACGCCCGCATCACGCGGCAGGCCATCACGCTCCGACAGCATGGCGGCAAGATCGGCGGCAAGCGGGCTGTGGCCCCTGATCACCATGTGGGCCAAGCGCGGATGCAGCGGCAGGCGCACCATCTGCTTGCCCATGGGGGTGATCTTGTTCTCGGCATCGAGAGCTTCGAGGCGTTTCAGCAGGTCCTGCGCCTGGGCGAAGGGGGCGGCGGGCGGCGGGTCGAGCCAGGGCAGCGACTTCGGGTCGGTGACGCCCCAGGCGGCGAGTTCCAGCACCAGCGGTGCGAGGTCAGCCACGAAGATTTCTGGCTCGTCATGGGCCTTGAGCGCGCGCGATTCGGCGTCGGGCCACAGGCGATAGCCGACACCCGGCCCCAGACGGCCCGCGCGGCCGCGGCGCTGGTCGGCACTGGCGAGCGACACGCGCACCGTTTCGAGCGCCGTCATGCCAGACGCCGGGTCGAAGCGCGGCACGCGCTTGAAGCCGGTGTCGATAACGGCGCCGATGCCGTCGATGGTGAGGCTGGTCTCGGCGATGGTGGTGGCAAGCACGATCTTGCGTTCACCCGGTGGCGATGGCCTGATCGCCGCGTCCTGCTCGGCGAAGCTCATGGCGCCATAGAGCGGCCGGACGACCGTGTTGCGCGGCAGGCCGGACGCATTGAGCGCGTCTTCGGTGCGGCGGATTTCCGCTTCGCCGGGGAGGAAGACGAGGATGGACTTGTCCGTCTCATCCAGCGCGCGGTGGACTGCGCGGACGGCATCGGCCGAGATAGTCTGGCGCTGCGCCTTGTCGAGGTAACGCGTCTCCACGGGGAAGACGCGGCCCGGTGCATCGATGACAGGGGCATCGCCCAGATGTGCGGCGACGCGTGCCGCATCGAGCGTTGCTGACATGACGAGGATCTTCAGATCGTCACGAAGCCCGCGCTGGATGTCGAGCGTCAGCGCGAGGCCGAAGTCGGCGTCGAGCGAGCGTTCGTGGAACTCGTCGAAGATGACGAGGCCGGTGCCGGAGAGTTCCGGGTCCTGCTGCAGGCGGCGGGTGAGGATGCCCTCGGTGACGACCTCGATGCGCGTTTTCGCCGACACGCGGCGCTCGAGGCGCACGGTGTAGCCCACCGTTCCACCCACCTCTTCGCCCAGTGTTTCCGCCATGCGGTGCGCGGCGTTGCGGGCGGCAAGGCGGCGTGGCTCCAGCATGACAATTTTCTGTTTTTTCAACCACGGCGCATCGATGAGCTTCAGCGGCACGCGCGTCGTCTTGCCCGCGCCCGGCTCGGCGACGAGCAGTGCGGAGGGCCCCTTGGCGAGGGCTTGCGACAGCGCGGGGATGATCTGGTCGACGGGGAAGTCCATGGCCGGATCACCTCGGCGGGGGCGGGGGGAATGTCAAGGGAGGTGGTTGATGCGGGTCCCTTCTCCCGTCCAAAGGATGGGAGAAGGGACTCGTGTGCGCTAAACCAGCTCGCGCGACCACGGAGGGTTGGCGCCGGGGCGTGAGCAGGTGACGGCGGCGGCCTTTGCCGCGAAGCCCAAAGCCAGTGCGAGGTCGTCAGCCGCCAGCACGGAGAGCTTCTTCTTGTCGAGAAGCTTCATGGCCCGGAGGGCGGTGAGGAGGCCCGCGGTGAAGGTGTCCCCTGCCCCCACCGTGTCCGCGACCTTCACCTTCTGTGCCGCCATGCTCATCGACCCTTGCGCGGTAAAGGCTTCCACGCCCTTTCCGCCGCGCGTGACGACAACGAGTTCCGGACCGAGCTTGAGCCATCTCCTGGCAGCGGCCTTGGCGTCATCCTTGCCGGTCATCCAGGCCACGTCCTCGTCCGACACCTTCACGATGTCGGCCATGGCGATCATGCGGTTGAGGCGCGCCACATGGCGGCGGCGGTCCTTGATCATGCCGGGGCGGATGTTGGGGTCGAGACAGATGACGCGCGTCTTTGCCTCACGCTTCATCAGCGCCTCCAGCGTGTCACCGCCCGGCTCCGGGATCAGGCTGATCGAGCCGAAGTGGAGCGCCTGCACCTTCTTCTGCAGTATTGGGAGGTCGCGCCGGGTCAGCATGCGGCCGGCCGAATTGTCGTCGAAGAAGGAATAGCGGGCGTGGCCCTTGGAGAGCTTGACGAAGGCCAGCGTCGAGGGCCTCTCCCAGTCCTTGATATACGCGAGGCTGACCTTCGAGGTCTTGAGGCCGTCCCTGAGCATGTCGCCGAAGAAGTCGGTCGAGAGGCCGGTGAACAGCCCGACCGGCACGTCGAGACGGCCAAGTGCTATGGCGGTATTGTAGACCGAGCCGCCACAGACGGGTTCATAGGCAGCAGCCCCCTCTGCCGTTTTTCTAGGCAGTAAATCGATCAGGGCCTCGCCGCAACACAAGATCATGCCGTCCTCCCAACCTGCTGATTTGTCAGCAATCATGGGCCATTTTGTTAAGGGTTGCAATAAATCACTTGCCCTGACGTATTGCCGCCTTCATTGACTCGTAATCGAAAGCCGCTATTTGAGCGGCGTACATCAAACACGGCCGAAAGATATTCAATGACCCCGCGCATCATCCCGGTGGAGCTGTTCGACCTCGTGGTCTTCGGCGCCACGGGCGACCTCTCCCAGCGCAAGCTGCTGCCGGCGCTGTTCCACCGCGACCTCGCCGGCCAGATCCCACCCGGCTCGCGCATCATCGGCTGTTCGCGCCGGGCCATGACGAATGAGGAATTCGCCGCATTCGCCCGCAAGGCCCTCGAGGACCATGTGGCGGCGGCCGACCGTCCGCCCGAGATGATGACGCGGTTTCTCGACCGACTGCACTACGTGACGGCGGATGCCGCACAGGATGCCGGCTGGGCTGATCTCGGCCAGGTCCTCAAGCCGGAGGCCGGGCGCATCCGCGTTTTCTACCTCGCGGTGGGTCCTGACCTGTTCGGGCCGATCTGCGACAAGCTGGCCGCCCACCATCTGGTGACGGCACGCACCCGCGTCGTCATCGAGAAGCCGCTCGGCAAGTCGGGAACGTCCGCCCATGCGCTGAACGAGTCGATCGGCAAGGTGTTCAAGGAGCCGCAGATCTACCGCATCGACCATTACCTCGGCAAGGAGACGGTGCAGAACCTGATGGCGCTGCGCTTCGCCAACGCCCTGTTCGAGCCCGTTTGGAACTCCGGCCACGTCGACCATGTGCAGATCACGGTTGCCGAGACGCTGGGCGTCGAGGGCCGTGCGGGCTACTACGACACCGCGGGTGCTCTGCGCGACATGGTGCAGAACCACATGCTGCAGCTTCTCTGCCTCGTCGCCATGGAACCGCCGACTTCAACCCAGGCGGATGCGCTGCGCGACGAGAAGCTCAAGGTCCTGAAGGCGCTGAAGCCGATCACCGCGGAAGCTGTTCCGACTGTCACCGTGCGCGGGCAATACCGCGCCGGTGCCGCCAATGGCGAAGCGGTGAAGGGTTATCTGGAGGAGCTTGGGTCGAACACGTCCAAGACCGAAACCTTCGTGGCGCTCAAGGCCGAAATCGCCAACTGGCGCTGGGCGGGCGTTCCCTTCTATCTCCGCACCGGCAAGCGGCTGCCGGCGCGCGTCTCGGAGATCGTCGTCACCTTCAAGCCGATCCCGCATTCGGTGTTTGACGGGCAGGCGGGGCCGATTGCGCCCAACCGGCTGGTTATCCGGCTGCAGCCCGACGAGGGCGTGAAGCTGTGGCTGATGATCAAGGACCCGGGCCCCGGCGGCATGCGTCTTTCCAACGTGCCGCTCGACATGAGCTTCGCCGATGCCTTCAACGTGCGCAATCCGGATGCCTATGAACGGCTGCTGATGGATGTCGTCCGCGGCAATCAGGCACTGTTCATGCGCCGCGACGAGGTGGAGGCAGCATGGTCGTGGATCGACCCGGTGCTCGAGGCATGGTCCGCATCCTCCGAGCTGCCAAAGCAATATACGGCGGGCACATGGGGGCCCTCCTCCGCCGTGGCGCTGATCGAGCGCGACGGCCGCACATGGTATGAGGACCAGGATATTGATTGAAGCCGAACGCATCTTCGCGGCCCGCGAGGCACTGGCAGAGAGCCTCGCCCGCGATGTGGCGGACGAACTCGCCCGTGCCATCCAGGCCAAGGGCCGCGCGACACTCGCCGTCTCTGGCGGTACAACGCCCAGGCTGTTCTTCGAGAAGCTGTCAGTGATCGACATTCCATGGAGCCGCGTGAGCGTGACGCTGGTCGACGAGCGCCAGGTGCCGGAAACCTCCGAGCGCTCCAACGCGCGCCTCGTCCGCGCCCACCTGTTGCAGAACAAGGCCGCCGCCGCGCGCTTCGTGCCGCTTGTCGACAACCCCGAGGCCGAGAAGATTCCGGCCTTTGACGTTGCCGTGCTGGGCATGGGCAATGACGGCCACACGGCGTCCTTCTTCCCCGGCGGCGACACGCTGGCCGAAGCCATCGACGCCGAGACGCAGAAGCGCCTGATCGCCATCACGGCACCGGGCGCGGGCGAACCGCGCCTCACCTTCACGCTCCCTGTGCTGGAGCAGGCCGGGCGCCTTGCGCTCCATATCGAAGGAGCCGAAAAGAAGCAGGTGCTGAAACAGGCGCTGGCCGAAGGGCCGCAAGAAGACATGCCGGTGCGCGCGGTGCTGCGCGGTGCCGCCCCCGTGACGCTCTACTGGTGCCCTTGAAAAGGTAATAAGATGCCCGTGAACGCGACGATTTCCGCCGTCACCGAGAGAATCATCCACCGCAGCCGCGCGCCGCGCCGCCGCTACCTTGAGAAGATCGACGCGGCCATCGCACTGACGCCCAAGCGCAAGACGCTGGGCTGTGCCAACATCGCCCACGGTTTCGCCGCCTGCGGGCCACATGACAAGAATGCGCTCCGGAACGGCGATGCGCCCAACCTTGCCATCGTCACCGCCTATAACGACATGCTCTCGGCCCACCAGCCCTTCGAGACCTATCCCAACATGATCCGCGAGGCGGCCCGTGCCGTGGGCGGCACCGCACAAGTGGCGGGCGGCGTACCCGCCATGTGCGATGGCGTGACCCAGGGCGAAACGGGCATGGAGCTGTCACTGTTCTCGCGTGACGTGATCGCGCTCTCCACCGCGGTGGCCCTCTCGCACCAGATGTTCGATGCGGCGGTCTACTTGGGCGTCTGCGACAAGATCGTGCCGGGACTCATCATCGGGGCTCTTTCCTTCGGGCATCTGCCCGCCGTGTTCATTCCGGCAGGTCCCATGACCAGCGGCCTTCCCAATGACGAGAAGTCGAAGATCCGCCAGCTCTACGCGGAAGGCAAAGTGGACCGCAGCCAGCTGCTGGAAGCCGAGGCTCTTTCATATCACGGCCCCGGAACCTGCACCTTCTATGGCACGGCCAACTCCAACCAGATGCTGATGGAGATCATGGGCCTGCACCTTCCGGGCTCGACCTTCGTGAACCCCAACACGCCACTGCGCGATGCGATCACGCGCGAGTCGGCGAAGCGCGCTCTCGCCATCACGGCACTCGGCAACGACTACCACCCCATCGGCCGCATCTATGACGAGAAGGCCGTGGTGAACGGCGTTGTCGGCCTCTTGGCCACCGGTGGCTCCACCAACCACACCATGCACTTGATCGCCATGGCGGCGGCCGCAGGCATCGCGTTGACCTGGAACGACCTGGCCGAACTTTCAAAGGTCGTGCCACTGATGGCGCGCGTCTACCCGAACGGCAAGGCGGATGTGAACCACTTCAACGCGGCAGGCGGCATGGGCTTCCTGATCCGCGAGTTGCTGAGCGCAGGGCTTCTGCACGAGGACGTGCAGACAATCATGGGAACCGGGCTTTCGGGCTATACCAAGGAAGCCAGGCTCGGCCGCGACGGCGAACTCGTTTATGCCGATGCCGCTGCGAAGTCCCATGACGAGGGCGTACTGCGTGACGCGTCGAAGCCCTTCCAGCCGACAGGCGGCCTCAACGTGCTGACCGGCAATCTTGGGCTCTCGGTCATCAAGACGTCGTCGATCCCGGAGGCCCGTCATTTCATCGAAGCCCCGGCACGAATTTTCCATTCGCAGGAAGACCTGCAGGCCGCCTTCCGGGCGGGCGAACTCAACGGCGACATGGTCGCCGTGGTGCGTTTCCAGGGCCCCAAGGCCAATGGCATGCCGGAACTCCATCGCCTCACCCCGCCGCTTGCCATATTGCAGGAGCGCGGACTGAAAGTGGCACTCGTCACCGATGGCCGCATGTCGGGCGCATCAGGCAAGGTGCCCGCCGCGATCCACCTGACGCCGGAAGCGGTCGATGGCGGCCCCATCGCCAAGATCAGGGACGGCGATATCATAAGGCTCGATGCCGATGCAGGTACGCTCGAGGTACTGGCCGATCTTTCGTCCCGCGAACCCGTAAAAGCCGATCTCTCAGCCAACAACCAAGGCACGGGGCGCGAACTGTTCCAGGCCTTCCGCAACATCGCGGGCCGCGCCGACCAGGGCGCATCGATCTTCGAGGCAGTGTGATGACGAAGGAATACCAGAAGGGCCTCGCCGAGGCATTGCAGCTTGCGCCGGTCGTTCCGGTGATGGTGATCGAGAATGTGGAAGATGCCGTACCGCTGGCGCGCGCGCTCGTGAAGGGCGGACTTCCGGTTCTCGAAATCACGCTGCGCACCGCTAAGGCGATGGACTGCATCCGCGCCATTGTCGCGGAAGTCGAAGGCGCCATCGTCGGCTCCGGCACGGTGCTGACGCCGGAGCAACTGCGCGACAGTTACAAGCTGGGCTGCAAGTTCGCAGTCTCGCCGGGCTCCACAGGCAGGCTGATGGGGGCGGCGGAGGATTATGACATCGCGCTGCTGCCCGGCGGTGTTACGGCATCCGAATGCATGGCACTGCTGGAATGGGGCTACACGATCCAGAAATTCTTCCCCGCTGAGCAGGCGGGCGGCACGGCCTATCTCTCGTCGCTGCAATCCCCCCTGCCGCAGATCCGCTTCTGCCCGACGGGTGGCATCACGCCGGAAAAGGCGGTGTCGTATTTGAAGTTGTCGAACGTCATCACCGTTGGCGGCTCATGGATGGCACCAAAGAAGCTCGTCGAGGCGAAGGACTGGGTGGGGATCGAGACGCTGGCGGCGGAAGCGGTGCGGATGAAAGTCAACGCATAGCTCTTCGCCCCGACTTTCGCCGGGATGACGACAGCATAGGGTTTGTCAGCCTTTCACGCCCTTCAGAGCGTCGACGTATTTCGCAATTGCCGTCGCCGTGGGCGAAAAGAGCTGCCGGTAATAGAGCAATGCCGTGATGGTGAGCGTTGCGGCGATACAGGCGTAGGGACCCGCGAACAGGAAGATGGCAGCCACCGCGTAATAATAGCCGCGGATTCCGGTGTTGATGGAACGCACGGCCTCGGTCAGCACGACGGCCGACTGCTCACCCATGATGCGGGCTTGCTCGGAGTCAGCCTTCGTTGCCGGCAGGCCGCCGAGCATCGCGAAGGTGTAGGCCATCTTGCGCAGCGCATAGGTGAAAGAGAAGAAACACTGCACAAGAATGGCCGTGAGGAGGAAGACGCAGAGCGTGAAGAGCTGCAGCGACATTCCATGATCGATGAAGCTCAATCCGCGCGTCAGCAGGAAGACATTGTTGACATTGGCCAGCGCGCCGACAAGACCCGCCATCACGAGCAGCGTGCCCGAGCCGAAATAGGAGATCGAATTCGAGATGTGCCCCAGAAGGACCGCGTCGAAGAGGCGGTCCTCACGCGGGAGGGACTCGTGCATCTGAAACCAGCGCAGGCGTACGATGTGGAGCTGGGAGTTGAGCGAACCACGACCAAGAACGCCAAGAATCGGCGTGTAGAAAGCCCACAGCGTGAGGATCAGCACGATCGCCATGGCATGGGCGAAGCCGAAGTCGAGCGGCAGATAGGCCAGAAGCGAGGTCATTGCGGCTTGTGCATCTCCTTGATCTCAGTGGTGCGGATATCCGGCGCGCGCTCGAGCGTGTAGTTCAGGGTGAAGGTGGATTGCGCCATGAACACCGGGTCGCCGTCAAGATCGGTGGCAATGGAGAAGCGGTTGGCAGCGATGAAATCGTCAAGCTTCCTCGCGTCGTCGCAGAAGATCCAGCGCATCACCTCATAGCGCGACGGCTCGAAGCTGACGGGCACGCCATATTCATTGGCAAGCCTGTCAGCCAACACGTCGAGCTGCAACGCACCGACCACGCCGACGATGGCCGGAGAACCATCTGCCGGGATGAAGAGCTGGACGACGCCCTCCTCCGCCAGCTGTTCCAGCGCCTCGCGCAGCTTCTTGGCTTTCATCGGGTCGCCGAGCTTCACGCGCCTGAGGATTTCCGGCGCGAAGCTGGGCACACCGGTGAACACCACGTCCTCACCCTCGGTGAGCGTATCGCCGATGCGCAGAAGGCCATGGTTCGGAATGCCGACAACGTCGCCCGCGAAGGCTTCATCGGCAATCGACCGGTCCTGCGCGAAAAAGAACTGCGGCGCGTTGAGCGCAACCGTCTTGCCGGTGCGCACGAGCTTGGCTTTCATGCCGCGCGTGAGCTTGCCAGATGCAAGGCGCATGAAGGCGATACGGTCCCGGTGGTTGGGGTCCATGTTGGCCTGGATCTTGAAGACGATGCCGGTCATCTTCGGTTCGGTCGCATGCACCACGCGGCCCGCCGCCTGCTGGTCACGCGGCGGCGGCGCGTAGGCGATCAAGGCTTCGAGCAAGTCGCGCACGCCGAAGTTCTTCAGCGCCGAGCCGAAATAGACGGGCGAGAGATGCCCCTCGAGGAAGGCCTGCCGGTCAAAGCTGGTGCAGAGATCCTTCACCAGGTCGATCTCGTCGCGCCACTTGGCGAAGGTGTCAGGGCGCACCAGCTTGGGGATCAGCGGATCATCGGGGCCAGAGACGGAAACGCCCTCCGGGTCCTGCTCGATCTGACGGACGCGCGGAGAATTAAGGTCATAGGTGCCTGCGAATTCCTTTCCCTGGCCGATGGGCCAGACCATGGGGGCGACGCTCAGCGCCAGGCCTTTCTCGATCTCATCGAGCAGGTCAAGGGGATCGCGCGCCTCGCGGTCCATCTTGTTGACGAAGGTGATGATGGGGATGTCGCGCAGGCGGCAGATCTCGAACAGCTTGCGCGTACGCGCCTCGATGCCCTTGGCCGCGTCGATGACCATGACGGCGGCATCCACCGCGGTGAGGGTGCGGTAGGTGTCTTCAGAAAAGTCCTCGTGGCCCGGCGTGTCGAGCAGGTTGAAGACCGTGCCCTCGTATTCGAAGGTCATGACCGAGGTGACGACCGAGATGCCGCGGGCGCGCTCGATCGACATCCAGTCGGAGCGAGTGCGGCGACGGTCACCCTTGGCGCGCACCTGACCAGCCAGCTGGATGGCGCCGCCGAACAGCAGCAGCTTTTCCGTCAGCGTGGTCTTGCCGGCGTCCGGGTGGGAGATGATGGCGAAGGTGCGACGGCGCGCCACTTCCTGTTCGAGCGGGTTGGTCACGGAAAACCTGAGCTTTGACGGGTTGGGGGGCTTCCTAGACGGGATTTAGGGCAGGGTAAAGCTTGCCGAAATCGCGCCTTCGTGGCAGTTGATGAATCGGGGGAAAAGCCATGACGGAACTGGCACTTGTGGGCGATATCGGAGGCACCAATTCGCGCTTCGGTCTGGTCGAGCCCGGGACGACGCGGGTGGCCGAGGTCGCTGTCCAGAAGAACGACAATTTCGCCTCGCTGGAGGACTCGATCGCCGCTTACGTGAAGGCCAAGGGCGTTTCGGGGCTGGCGGGGGCCGCCATCGCGGTCGCCGGGCCCGTCGAGGGCGAGGTGGTGCACCTCACCAATCGCAACTGGAGCTTCACCCGCGAGTCATTGCGCAAGGCCGCTGATGCGCGCGCCTTCCGCCTGCTCAACGATTTCGAGGCGCTGGCGTTGGCGCTCCCTCACCTCGATGGCGAGGACGTGGTACAGATTGGCGGCGAACTGCCGCAGAAGCCGGCCGTCAAGATCGTGCTGGGGCCGGGCACTGGGCTGGGCATGGCCACCCTGGCGCCGCTACCGGGAGGAGGCTGGATGGCGCTACCCGGCGAGGTGGGCCACATCACGCTGCCCGTGGTGACGCAGGAGGAGTTCGACTGGCGCGAACGCATGTCAAAGCCCGGCATGCTGTTCGAGTCGGAGGATGCGATCACCGGTGGCGGCCTTCTCCGCATGTATCGCGCCGCGACCGCCAATCCCACGCTGGAAACCCCCGAGGCGGTTCTGCAGGCAGCTCTTGCCGGCACCGACGCGGCGGCAGTGAAGACGCTCAACCAGTTCATCGCCTGGCTTTCCCGCGTGGCGGGCGACGCGGCGATGACGATGCAGGCCAAGGGCGGGGTCTACCTGGCGGGCGGCATTGCGCCCTCCATCGTGAACAAGTTGAAATCTGGCCCTTTCAGGTCCATCTTCGAGGAGAAGGGTCGGCTGGCCTTCGTGATGCGGCCGATCCCGGTTTACGTGATCGTCGACAAGTTCCCGGCCTTCAAGGGCTGTGCCGCCGCCATCGCCGACATGAGGTGAAGCCATGTGGAAAGACACCGACGTCCTTCTCGTCATCGACGTGCAGAACGACTTCTGTCCGGGCGGCAAGCTTGCCGTGCCGGGTGGCAACGAAGTGGTGCCGCTGATCAACCGGCTGGCGCGTGGCTTCAAGCATGTGGTGCTGACGCAGGACTGGCACCCGGCAGACCACAAGTCATTCGCCACCCAGCACCCGGCCAAGAACCCTTTCGAAACCGCCATGATGCATTACGGCCACCAGACGCTGTGGCCCGACCACTGCATCCAGGACACGGCAGGGGCTGCCTTCCACAAGGACCTGCACATTCCCAATGCCGAACTCATCATCCGCAAGGGCTTCCGCGAGGAGGTCGATAGCTATTCAGCCTTCTTCGAGAATGACCGCAAGACGCCCACCGGGCTCGGCGGCTACCTCAAGGAGCGCGGCTTCGAGAAGGTGGTCTGCGTCGGCCTCGCCTTCGATTACTGCGTGCGCTTCTCGGCGGAAGATGCGCGAAGGCTGGGCTTCGAGACGGAAGTAATCGAGGCCGCCTGCCGGTCGATCGACCTCGACGGTTCGGCGGAGGCCGCACGCAGGAGCTTCGCCGAACACGGCATCGCGCTGGCCTAGCCAAGGCAGCGTGCAAGTTTCTCACAGCACTCGTGTCACCTTGCCCGGACTTGATCCGGGCATCTTCTTCGTGGCCGCGAAAAGGATCGCCGGGCCAAGCCCCGCGAAGGTGAGTGTCGTGAGACCCCATGCACAAACCGCAGGGCCGCTCGCATCCTTGAGGGGTGCGCGCGCGGTCCCGCCGCGCTAAGCGCTGGGAATGACCCCGCGCCTCACCGGCATCCTGCTGATGGTGACCTCCATGGTCTTCTTCACGCTGCTCGATGCCACCGCCAAGCACCTCGTGCAGAGCCTGCCGCCCGTGGTGGCGGTGTTCGGCCGCTACATCGTGGCGCTTGGCCTGTCGCTTGCCGTCATTCTGCGCAAGGGAGATACGCAGTTGATGATCACCGGCTATCCGCGGCTGCAGGTGCTGCGCGGACTGCTGCTGGTGACCTCCACACTGCTGAATTTCGTTGCCATCATGTATCTCCAGCTTGCCCAGACGGCGGCGATCTTCTTCTCGATTCCACTGTGGGTCTGCGCACTCTCCGTGCCGATACTCGGCGAGAAGGTTGGCCTGCGACGCTGGATCGCGGTGGCCATCGGCTTCTGTGGCGTGCTGGTGATCATGCGACCGGGCACGGGCAGCTTCCACTGGGCGATGCTGCTGTCGGTGTGTGCCTCGCTGTGTGGCGCCATCTACAACATCGTGACGCGCAAGGTGGGCGGGCGTGACCGGGCGGAAACGTCGCTGTTCTATGTGGGCTTCGTGGGCGCGCTCGCGGCGGCCGCACCCCTGCCCTTCGTCTGGAAGACACCGGAGGGACTGCAGTGGCTGATGCTGGGCTTCATGGGCCTGGCTGGCACCATCGGCCACTTCATGCTGATCCAGGCGCATCGTCTCGTGCCCGCCAGCGCACTCGCACCCTACATGTATACGCAGATCGTGTGGATGATCGCGGTAGGCTACCTGTTCTTCAGCGACGTGCCGGATCTCTGGACGCTGGTGGGGGCCGCCATCGTGGTGGCGAGCGGACTCTTCGTCTTCGCCGGCGAGGCGAGGGCCCTGAGGGCCCCCGCCGCTGGGGAATGATCAGGCCAGCGTGTAGGCCGTCTTGATCGCGGTATAAAAGTCCACCGCGTGGCGGCCCTGCTCGCGCGCGCCATAGCTCGAGCCCTTACGGCCGCCGAACGGCACGTGATAGTCGACACCCGCCGTGGCGAGGTTCACCATCACCATGCCCGCCGCCGACTTCTTGCGGAAGTCAGTGGCATATTTGAGCGAGGTGGTGATGATGCCCGACGACAGGCCGAAGGCCGTATCATTGGCGACGGACAGCGCCTCGTCGTAATTCTCGACCTTGATCACCGAGGCGACGGGGCCGAAGACCTCCTCGCGATTGATGCGCATGTCGTTGGTGGTGCCGGAGAACAGCGCCGGGCTCAGGTAATGGCCCTTGGTATCGCGGTTCAGCCGCTCGCCGCCCCAGGCGAGTTCGCCGCCCTCGTCGCGTGCGATCTGGATGTAGCGCTCGTCCTGCGCCATCTGGCTCTCGTCAACGACGGGGCCGATCACGGTGCCTTCCGCCAGCGCATTGTCGACCTTCAGCTTCTTCATGCCATCCACCATGCGCGCGACGAAGGCATCGTGCACCTTCGACTGGACGATGAGGCGCGAGGACGCCGTGCAGCGCTGGCCCGTCTGGTAGAAGGCGCCATCGAGCGCTGCCGCCACCGCAATATCGAGGTTGGCGTCATCGAGAATGACCAGCGGGTTCTTGCCGCCCATCTCGAGCTGGAACTTGGCGCCGCGCGAGGCGCAGGCCATGGCGACCTTGCCGCCGGTCTCGACGGAGCCCGTGAAGGAGATGGCGTTCACATCACGTGACTCGAGCAGCGTCTGGCCCACCACCGAGCCGCGGCCCATGACGAGGTTGAACACGCCCTTCGGAATGCCCGACCGTGAGATGATTTCGGACAGCGCCCAGGCCGAGCCCGGCACGAGGTCGGCGGGCTTGAAGACGACCGCGTTGCCGAAGGCGAGTGCGGGCGCCATTTTCCAGGCGGGAATGGCGATGGGGAAATTCCACGGGCAGATGAGGCCGACAACGCCCAGCGCCTCGCGGGTGATGGTCACGTCGACGCCGGGGCGTACCGAGGCGATGGCAACGCCCTCCACCCGCAGCGTTTCCTGTGCGAAGAACTTGAAGATCTGCGCGGCGCGCGTCGTTTCGGCGATGCCGTTGGAGAGGGGCTTTCCTTCCTCGCGCGACAGGAGGCGGCCGATCTCGTCCTTGCGGGCGAGGAGCTCGGTGCCGATGAATTCCAGCGCGTCCGCCCTGACCTGCGGCGTGGCGGCGGCCCAGGCGGGCTGTGCCGCCTTCGCGGCGGCGATCGCAGTCTCGGTCTGCGCCTTGTCGGCCTGGGCATATTCGCCGACGATGTCGCTGAGGTCGGAGGGATTGACGTTCTCGCGAACCCCCTTGCCTTCCAGCCATTCGCCATTGATGAAATTGCGGTGCAGCGCCATGATGCCGTTAACTCCGTTAAATTTGGGCGGACCATAGGCAGGGCCGGGAATTGAGGCAAGCATGCATGTCGGGCTGATCGGGGCGGGGATGATGGGCCATGGCATGGCAGCCAACCTGCTCAAGCATGGTCATCAGGTGACGGTCATCGCCCACCGCAACCGGGCGCCCGTGGAGGACCTGCGGGCCAAAGGTGCCCGCGAGGCCACGTCACTGGCGGAGATCGCGGAGGCCGAAGTAATCCTGCTCTGCGTCACCACCTCGAAGGTGGTGGAAGAGACCATCCGGCAGCTGAAGCCGCACCTGCGGACAGGGCAGATCATCCTCGATGCCGGCACCTCCGCCCCTGCGGCGACGAAGAAGCTGGCGCATGAACTGGCGGCCTTGGGCGTGGCCTATGCCGACATTCCGCTGACCGGCGGGCCGGAGCAGGCGGAGAAGGCCGAACTCGGCGTGCTCTGCGGCGCCAGCGAAGAGACCTTCGCCCGCATCCGTCCCCTGCTCGCCTGCTTTGCCACCACCATCCGGCATTTCGGACCGGCGGGCTCAGGCCACACCGCGAAGCTCATGTCCAACTACCTCGTCACCGGCATGGTGGCGCTGGTGGCGGAGGCCTTCGGCGCGGCGCGCGAGGCCGCGATCGACTGGAAGGACCTCTACGAGGTGATGCTCAACGGATCGGGCAATTCCGGCGTGCTGAGGAAGATGGTGGAGCCCGCTCTCAAGGGCGATTTCGACGGCTATCGCTTCGCACTTGCGAACGCCGCCAAGGACATCGGCTACTATGCAGAACTGGCCGAGGGTCTGGGTTGCAATTCGAAGCTGACGGAATCCGTTGCGGAATGCTTCGCCCGCGCCGTAGAAACAGGGCATGGCGGACGCAATGTCAGCCACCTGCTAGACCCCGCAATCGATGATGTGAGCTGATGCTGAAGATCAATCCTGCCGTGGCGGCCATCGAAGAAGAAACCGCCTTCACCGTTCTCGACCGTGCCAATGCGCTCAAAGCCAAGGGCCACCCGGTCATCAACCTCGGCATCGGCCAGCCGGACTTCCAGCCGCCGAAGCACATCCTCGAGGCCGCCGAGAAGGCGGTGCGCGACGGCCCGCATGGCTACACCAGCCCACAAGGCTTGCCCGTGCTGCGCGACGCCGTGGCGCAATATGTGGGCAAGCGCTTCAGCGCCGCCATCACCGGTGACGAGATCGTCATCGTACCGGGCGGCAAGGTGACCTTCTATTTCGCCTGCCAGATGTTCGGCGGGCCAGGCACGGAAATCCTCTACCCCGATCCGGGCTTCCCGCCCTACCGTGATGCGGCGCGCTCGAGTGGTGCGACAGCGGTGCCCTATCCCATCCGCGAGGAGAAGGACTTCGGCTTCGATGCTGAGGAAGTACTCTCGCTCATCACGCCGGCCACGCGCCTCATCATCATCAACTCGCCGGCCAACCCCACGGGTGGGGTTGTGTCGCGCGCGGAGATCACCAAGCTGGCGCATGGGTTGGCGAAGTTCCCGAACGTCGCCATCCTGTCGGACGAGATCTACAGTCATCAGGTCTATGACGGGGTGGACTTCGTGAGCTTCCTGTCCTTCCCGGAACTGCGCGACCGCACCATCATCCTCGACGGCTGGTCGAAGACATTCGCGATGACCGGCTGGCGCCTTGGCTTCGGCATCTGGCCGAAGCACCTGATCGAATACGTAAAGAAGCTCATCACGGTCGACCATTCCTGCACCAGCGTTGCCACCCAGATGGCGGGACTGGCGGCAATCACCGGGCCGATGGACGAGATCGAGCGCTTCCGCCAGAGCTTCCAGAAGCGCCGCGACATGGTGGTGAAGGGGTTGAACGACATCAGGGGCGTGCGCTGCCGCATACCGGGTGGCGCCTTCTATGCCTTCCCCAACATCACCGGCACCGGCTGGCAGTCACGCGATCTTGCACGCGAACTGCTCGACAAGGCCTATGTGGCGCTGATCTTCGGTGAAAGCTTCGGCCAGAACGGCAAGGGCTTCATGCGGCTCTCTTATGCCGCGAGCGAGACGGACCTGGCGGAAGCCTTGAAGCGCATGAAGGCCTTCCTCGAAGCATGAGCAACGGCAATCTCTATGCGCGCTTCGAGCGCATCTTCGAGGCCAATGACGCGCGAGTGGCGATCCGCTGCGCTGATCGTACCAGCCTCACCTTCGGTGATCTCGCACGCGGTGCCGCACGCTATGCCAATGCGCTCAACGCGCTGGGCGTTGAACCCGGCGACCGGGTGACGGTACAGGTGGAAAAGTCCATCGCCAATGTGCTGCTCTATCTCGCGGTGCTGAAGGTGGGTGCTGTCTACCAGCCACTCAACATCGCCTACACCGCAACGGAGGTTGCCTATTTCGTCGAGGATGCGGAGCCAAAGCTGGTCGTCTGCGATCCGTCACGCCAGGCGGAGATGCGGACTCTTGCCGACAGATGCGGTATCTTCGCTGTTGTGAACCTTGATGCCGAGGGTGTTGGCTCGCTCGCCACGATGGCGGCGGGCATGGACGAGCGCCACGAGACGGTGGCCCGCACCGCGGACGATATCGCGGGCCTTCTCTACACCTCAGGAACGACAGGCCGTTCCAAGGGCGCGATGATCACCCACGACAACCTGGCATCCAATGCGGAGACGCTGGTCGACCTCTGGCGTATGACGCCGGGCGATAGGCTGCTCCATGCCCTTCCCATCTTCCATGTGCATGGACTCTTCGTGGCGCTCAACACCGCGTTTCTCTCCGCGGCATCTATAGTCTGGTTCGGCAAGTTCGACGCCAAGGCGATCCTCGCCGCCATGCCGGAGGCAACGCTGCTGATGGGCGTGCCGACCTTCTACACGCGCCTGCTGGCTGAACCGGGATTCACGAAAGAAGCCGTGCGCAGCATGCGGCTGTTCATCTCAGGCTCGGCACCACTCCTCGCCGAAACCCATGGCGAATTCTCCGCCAGAACGGGCCACGGCATTCTCGAACGCTATGGCATGACCGAGACAGGCATGATCACCTCCAACCCCTATGATGGTGCGCGTGTGCCCGGCACGGTGGGCTTCGCGCTGCCGGGCATCTCGGTGCGCATCAGAGGCGAACAGCCAGGGGTCATCGACGTGAAGGGCCCCAACGTCTTCAAGGGCTACTGGCGCATGCCAGAGAAGACGCGCGAGGACTTCACCACCGATGGCTGGTTTATCACCGGCGACGTGGGCACCATTGACCCTGAGGGCCGAGTCACCATCGTCGGTCGCGCCAAGGACCTGATCATCACCGGTGGATTTAACGTCTACCCCAAGGAAATCGAGGAAGTGCTCAATGCGATGCCGGGCGTGGGCGAGAGTGCCGTCATCGGCGTACCGCACCCGGATTTCGGCGAGGGCGTTGTTGCCGTGGTGACAGCGAAGTCGAAGCTTGTGCCCGAAGCGGATATCATCGCCGCACTTTCAGGCTCGCTTGCGAAGTTCAAGATGCCCAAGCGCATCTTCGAAGTGGCCGAGCTGCCGCGCAATGCCATGGGCAAGGTGCAGAAGGCGGAACTGCGCAGACGATACGCGAACACCTTCAACAGCTAACCTTGCGACTTCAGATGACCTCGACGGGCTGCAGCAGCATCAGGATACTCTTCTGCCGAAAGTCGCGCGCCAGCCGCTCGCGATAGGAGGTCCACCAGCCACGGTCCACCTTCTCGGTGAACACCTCGAAGATCACAACGTCATCAGCATGCACGTCGCCACCGTCGCGCCACAGCCCGCTGGCTGGCGACAGTAGATGCGCGGTCACCCCACCAAATCGGCCCGAGAGTTCCGCCGACACGTCCGCCAACATCTGAGAAGGGAACGCCTCCCCGGTGTTGTCGCGCAGGGGAAGGTAGAACCGGACAAGATGCATGGTGCCTCAACGCTGCTGCCGGGCAGACAATTCCGCTCGGCAAAAAGCCCGCCAGTCAACCTACGCTCTCACCCTTCACCGGGCAATGGCGCGCGAAAGGGGCGCCGCCACCCGTGCGAGAGCGTATCACTTGGCTTCCATCCCTTGAGTGTGGCCTCTGTCACCGGATCGCCAATTTTGGATCCAGGATGACTGTCATGCCCTGGCTGAATGAAAATCGCCTGCTGGTGGCGGAAGACGAAGCCAGCTTTGCCGTGATGGCCAAAGACATGCTGACGGGAATGGGCAGCATGTTGGTCAGCCCCGTCGCCACCATCGGACCCGGTGGATGAAGCCATGCTGGCGAGCGGTGCCGAGGCAACGGAAATCGACAGGCCCTGCAAGCAGGGGAAACCCAATCCCCGAATTGCTGCTCCCCAATGAATCGAAATCCGGCAAGGGCGTGACAGTGAACGGATGGTAACGGTTAGGTGGCGAGGCTGCGCGAGTCGATCTGCGCTTCGGGCTCAGGCGTCAGCAGCGGCTTATCGATCATCGCATCCATGATGTGGCTCAGCACCTCGGCACGGTTGCGGGCATTGGCCTTGCGGTAAATGGCGTTCAGATGGGCCTTAACGGTGCCCTCCGCCGAACCGCGCACGCCGGCAATTTCGGAGATGCTGAGGCCCTTTACCATCAGGCTAGCCACGTCACGCTCACTGGCCGTCAGCTTCCATTCATCAAAGTGGCTTTCGATCACCCCCTGAAGCGCCGACGAAGCGAGCCCCACGCTGCGCTCGAGGCTGGCCTTGCGCCGCAGCAGGTGCACCAGAAAGACCCCCTCGAAGGCGATGCCGAAAAACAAGGCAAGGCTTGCGAGTGCCTCCGGAAGCATGCTCCAATCGGGACCACCAAGCGCAGCCACGTCCCTCATCACATCGACGAAAAATACGAGAGCGCAGATAACTTGCGCCGCGATCATGGCCATGATCAGGACAGGCAGTCGAATTTTCATCAGGTTCCCGGAATACCGTTCAATTTCGCCTTGTAGCTGCAAAAAGCGACCGAGAAAAGATCAGGTGAGACGCCATAACGTCGCGCCCTGGAGGCATACCGGGGCAGCTCCCAACCACACTTCCGCGCGAGCAACTGGTCGTGTTAGGAATAAGCCATGCAGCCGAGTTACGACCAAACCCTTGTTCTGGAATCCTTCGGGCTTTCCATTATCGGCTTCATGGTGATCGTCGCCTTCCACCTGATGGGCCTGCACGTGGCAATCTCGTTTTTCCGCGAGAAATTTCCCATCAGGGACATCAGCAAGCTGCGCTATCACCAGTCGATGTTCCTCATCCTCGCCGCCATGATGCTGTTGTTCACGTTGCACATGCTGACCAATTTTGCATGGGGCCTGTTCATATATACCACCGGTGCGATCCCGGCTTTTCGCGAGGGCGTTTATTATTCGCTCGAGAACTACACCTCGCTGGGGCTCACCCGCGTCGACGTCGATGACCGCTGGCGCATGCTGGCACCTATGATCGCGATGTCGGGAGTCTTCTGTCTCGGCTGGTCGACGGCGGTGCTCGTCAGCTTCTTCGGGCGGCTCTATTCCATCCAACTGGACGACTGAGATATCTGCAGGGAAGAGGGCCGGCCTCCGGCGGAACCTGCGTCCCGTCGGATTAAGCCGGCCCCACAGGCAATCAGGCGAGGGCGCCGATCTTGCCGCTGGCCTCGGCCATCAGATAGTAGAAGGTGACGCGGCTCTTGTTCTTGTCCGCCTTCATCTTCTCGCAGATCTGCTTGATGACCTTGTCGCTTTCAGTCACGTCGAGGCCAAGCATCTTGGTGGCGAAGCCCTTGCGAATACGGTCCACTTCCGCTTCGTCTGTGCAGGCAACGAGAGAAGCATCGCGCGACTGCAGGGCAATGCCGCAGAACTTGACGATGGCATCGACAGCCTTGTCGTTGATCGAACCGGTGTATTTGGCGATGTCGGTCTTGTAGTCCATCTTGTCTCTTCCTTTTTTTCAGGTTTGGCAGGCACGTTCGAATTTACGGGGCGCTGGTGGAACTCCCCCCGTCGGGCCGCGTCACGCGGCGCGACACGTTCTTGATGACCTTGTCGGCCAGTTCCGAATTGGTGACGGTAATCAGTCCCCCATCCTGCGCGCGGATGCGGGTGGAGCGCATGCCGATGTCCTCGATGGTGCCCGACAGCGGGCTCGAGTCGATCGTGTCACCGACCTTGATCGATCCGTCAAGAAACAAGATGACACCGGCCAGGATGTTCTCCAGCGTCGGCTTGGCAGCGAGCGCCACGGCGAGGCCGCCGACGCCGAAGCCCGCGATGATGCCATAGACCGGCACGCCCGCCGCACTGATTCCATAGATCACGATGCCAAGTGCCGCCATCGCCGAGACGATGCGGGTGGCCAGATGGACGATGCTGGTGTCGAAGGTCTTGTCGGATTTCATCAACCCGGTGGAAAGCCAGTTGCCAACCCACTCGCCAACGATCAGCACACAGACGATCATGGCACCATAGAACAGCGTCATGAAGACCAGCGTCATGAACGTCGCCCCGGAGCCGGACAGCCCTGCCTGATCGATGACAATGGTGGTGGCATAGAGCGACAGGAGGCCGAGCGTCACGGCCTCAGCGAACCAGCTCAGTCCACGCTTGCGGAAGATATTGCCTACGGCCACGGAGATCGCCAGTACCGCCAACAAGATCAGTACCGCGATGATCCACTGGAAGACGGTGTTTGAGCCAAAGTCCCAGCGCAGGAAGGCGGGCAGTTTCTGCGAGACACCGGCCCAGCGCGGCGGCATCAGCCCCCCGGGTGTTTCAGTAAAATACCGGTAGGGACTGAAGCCTTGGGTGTTGCCCGTGCCGACGATCGCGTCATAAAGCGACGGTACATTGGCCACCATGTCGGCGGTGAAAACCACATCGCCCATGCGCATCCCTGAACCAATGGTGCCGACCTGGATGTAGGTTCCGGGAATCACCCACAGCCCGTCGCGCATCTTGCGGAACGCGGTGTTCTTGGTAACGCCCTCGGCCTTGAGGATCTCCCACAGCATGAATGCAGTCTCGAGCCCCGCGGATTCCCGCCGCCACTCCGGCAGGCCCGAGAGGTCCATCGAGTCGAGGACGTCCTTCTTCAGGAGTTCGATCTCCGCGGTCTCCTGGTCGCTGATCTCGGGATACAACCAAGCATCATAAAAGTTGCGCGCCCATTCACGTGCCATCATGCGCAGCTCGGTGCGGTCCACTGCGGCGAGGAACGTAGCGAGATGTTTTTCTGGCGTCGTGCGATCGATGGTGATGTAGCCGTAAGCGCCGTTGGGCTGATTGCTGCCTGCCATGGCAGGCATGGCAAGAATGATGATCGCCAGAACGAAAGCAAAAAACGTCCGCACGCCAGGTCCCTTTTGCACAGGGCATTGCTCCCCGTCGTCATGCGCGCTCAGGAGAACGCCTGACTGAAGAGGGAGCAGGTACCCGCAACCTGATAGGGTATTATTCAAGCCTGAGCGACTCTGTAATGCGGTTTCTACTTAGGCGGCCGTATTTCCTTGAGGCTCAAGGACATTGTTCAATCTTTGATTTAATTACATTGTACACTATGGCGGTCAAGAGTGGTCCAGCCGAGGCAGCGCGGACGCGGTGCTGAGGGCATGAGGCGTTGGCTCAGGACTTCTGGGTCCCCACCAGCGTGCGGATGTGTTCATGGGCGTGGCCCTCGCCATGCGAATGGCCATGATCTCCCGCCGGCTCCCCGTGATGGTGGTGCGCCTGCACGGCGATGTTGGCGGGCACGAAGTGGGTGTGGCCGTAGCGGACCCCGTGCTGGCTGATGACGCTCTCCGAGAGCTTGCGCACCTGCTCGACCGCGCCGCGCAGCACGGCGACCTCGAGGCAGGATTCATGGTCGAGGTGAACGTGCATCGTGGCGATCGTCAGGTCATGGTGGTCATGGTGAAGATCGGTCAGGCGGTTCGACAGCTGGCGCTTGTGGTGGTCATAGACATAGGTGAGCGCTGCAAGGCACTGGCCGTCGCCGCCCTGCCCGGTGCTCTCCGCCTTCAGACGCTCGCGCAAAAGGTCGCGGAGAGCCTCGGAACGTCCGGCATAGCCCTTGGCCTCGACAAAGGCATCAAGCCCGGCAAGCAGCTCCGGTTCGATGGTTATGGTAATGCGGTCCAACGGCATGCCCTCGCGTTTGGCCGAATCTTGGACCGCCGTCCGGTGGCTGTCCAGCCTGAGCACCCACCTCAGTGTGATGTTTTCTAAAAATCATCATATTCCCGTTGCAGCCAGCACCCGAGAAACATAGTCTCCCGCGAAATCAGACACTTCAAACGGCGGGACAATCCTTGCATATTCCGGACGGATATCTGTCCCCCAGTACCTGCGCGGCGGCCTATGCGGCCGCACTGCCCTTCTGGTACGTTGCAACACGGCGGCTGGGCAAGGGCATGAACACCCGGTTGGTGCCACTGCTATCGGTCGTGTCGGCCTTCTGCTTCGTGATCATGATGTTCAACCTGCCGCTTCCGGGCGGCACGACCGGCCATGCCACGGGCATGGCCATCGCCGCCATCCTGCTCGGGCCATGGGGTGCTGTGGTCGCCATCTCCATGGCGCTATTCATCCAGGCGCTGTTCTTCGGCGACGGCGGGCTCACAGCCTTTGGCGCAAATAGCCTGAATATGGCGATATTGGGCTCATTCGTCGCCTATGGCGTCTACAGCCTTCTGGCGGGTGCTTCAGCCGTCACCTCGCCGCGCCGTCTCGTCGCTGCGGCAATGGCCGGCTATGTGGCGATCAATGTCTCGGCACTTGCCGCAGCGGTCGAGTTCGGCGCGCAGCCGATGCTGTTCCATGATGCGGCGGGCGCACCTCTCTATGCACCCTATCAGCTGTCGATTGCCGTTCCGGCCATGATGATCGGCCACCTGACGATTGCCGGGCTGGCGGAAATGTTGCTGACGGCGGGGATCATCGCCTTCCTGCAGCGATCGAACCCGCAGTTGCTGGAGCGCCAAGCCCTTGCAGCCCGCGGCCACTCCACTTCGGCGCGAGGACTGGCGCTCATCCTCGGCGTCCTCATGGTGGCAAGTCCGCTCGGCCTGCTCGCCGCGGGAACGGCCTGGGGCGAATGGAGTGCTGACGCCTTCGCCGACCCAGCAGCCCGGGCCGTGATGGCTGGAGCCTCACTCGATGCCGCCCCTTCAAAAGCGGTGCCCCAGGGCCTGGCACGACTGTCCTCGATCTGGACCGCGCCCATTCCGGATTACGCCCCCTCATTCCTGAAAAGCGCGGCACTGGGCTACATGCTCTCGGCCTTCACGGGTGTCGGTCTGATCATCCTTGCCTATCTGGCGCTCACCTCGGTGCTTGGCTTGGCCAGGCAGCGCGGCAATCAACATGCCTGACGGCCTTGACCAGAGCGCCGAGCCGGCGTTCGACGCATGTGGGCGCACGGTGATTTCCAGCCGCAAGCCGCACCAGTCCGGCGGGCATATCGCCCGCATCCTGAGATTCGCCCTGCAGGCGGAAGCGTTTGCATCCGCCAGTGGCCTGCTGCAACGACGAGACCCGCGATTCAAGATCGGCGCCATGCTGGCGCTGATCATTGCCGCGACCTGGGCGCAGCACCTGGCAACCGTGTGGTGCCTCGTGCTTCTGGTTCCAGTGCTGACTGTTGTCTCGCTGGTTCCGCTGCGGCGCCTTGCCCTGCAGGTTGGCCTGCCGGTGCTCGCTTTCACCGGCCTTATCGCCGCACCGGCGATTTTCCTGGTGCCCGGGCGGGTGATCGCCACGCTGCCGATGCTTGGTTGGGGCATCACCGACACTGGCCTGCGCAGCGCACTGATGCTGGTGGGGCGTGCCGAGGCGGCGGCGGGGCTGGCACTGCTGCTGGTGCTGACCACTCCGTGGCCGCAGCTGGTCAAGGCGCTCAGTACGCTGGGTGTGCCTGCCGTGATCGTCGCCATGCTGTCAATGACGCAACGCTACATCTTCATTTTTCTGCAGGGTGCCGTGGACATGCAGGAGGCGCACCACAGCCGGATCATGGCACCAGCCAGCGGACGTCGCCGCCGCCAGATGATCGGATCGGCGACCGGCGTGTTGTTCACCCGCAGCCTCGACATGGGCCAGAACATCCACGAGGCGATGATCGCCCGGGGCTATCGCGGCCAGTCGCTGTCGCTCAGCACGTGGCGGGCCGGGTTCGCCGACTGCTTGCTGCTTGGCATTGCCGTGGCGATCCTTGCCGCCGTGATCGGATTGCAGCTGTGAACTATGAACTCGACAAGGTGAGTTTTGCCTATGATGCGGATGTACCGGCGCTCGATGCCATCAGCTTTGCGGCCGCCCCGGGTGAAAGGATTGCGATCCTCGGCGCCAATGGTTCCGGCAAGTCCACGCTCATGCGCCTGCTCGATGCCCTGAGCTTTCCGACAGCAGGTACCATGACGGCCGGCGGCCTGCCGGTGACCGAGCAGGCCTTCGCAGAGGATGCCGTCAATCATGCCTTCCGCAAGCGTGTGGGCTTCGTCTTCCAGAATCCGGACATCCAACTGTTCAGTGCCACGGTGCTTGACGAACTGGCGTTTGGCCCGCTGCAACTGGGCTGGGACCGGGCACTTATCCTCGAGAGCGTGGAGAAGACGCTCAGTCTGTTTGGCATCGAAAACCTGCGCGGCCGGTCGCCGCATCGCCTGTCGGGCGGCGAGAAGAAGCGGATTGCCCTGGCGGCCACACTCATCACCGAGCCGGAGGTGCTGCTGCTCGACGAGCCCACCAATGCGCTCGACCCGGAGAGCCGCACCACCTTCGTCAACCTGCTGTGTTCGCCCCGCACCGATGACAAGACCATTTTCATTGCCACGCATGACCTCGACATTGCCGAGGCCGTCACGTCGCGCACCATCATCCTCGACAGGGGCCGCATCGCCGCCGACGGGCCGACGCGTGTCTTGCTCCGCGACATCGAACTCCTGCGCCGCACCCACCTGTTGCGCAGCCACTGGCACATCGGCCCCGATGGACGGCCCGTCGCCCACGCCCATCCGCATGGTCATCCAGATTGATGACTTTTTGATGCAGTCCTTTCGTTCCAGCGGGATGCGCGATCTTGCACCGCGGTCGCACCGCAGGAGCCTGAGGCAAGCTACCCCTGGCCGAGCCCACCGGCCCGCTCGATGAAGGCGACAATCTCGGCGAGGCCTTTTTGGCGCAGCAGATCGGTAAAGACGTAGGGTCGTTCGCCGCGCACCTTGCGCGTGTCCTGCTCCATGATGCCGAGATCAGCCATCACATGCGGCGCCAAGTCGGCCTTGTTGATGACCAGCAGATCGGAGCGGGTGATGGCGGGGCCGCCCTTCCGCGGGATCTTCTCGCCCTGGCAGACCGAGATCACATAAAGCGAGATGTCGGCGAGGTCTGGCGAGAAGGTGGCGGCGAGGTTGTCGCCGCCGGACTCGATGAAGATCACGTCGAGGTCCGGATGGCGTTTCGTCATCTCGTCCACCGCGGCCAGATTGATGGAGGCATCCTCGCGGATCGCGGTGTGCGGGCAGCCGCCGGTCTCCACCCCCATGATGCGGTCCTCCGGCAGCGCCTGCAGCCGATTGAGGATGAGTGCGTCTTCCTTGGTGTAGATGTCGTTGGTGATGGCGGCGATGGAGTATCTCTCGCGCATCGCCTTGCACAGCTTCTCGGTAAGCGTCGTCTTGCCGGAGCCGACAGGGCCGCCGATGCCAACGCGGAGTGGCCCGCGGGAAGATTTCTTCATGTGCGGAACACCCGGCTGTGCTGTGTTTCATGTTTCATGGCGGCAATGTCGGCAGACAGCGTGATGGCGCCCAAATCATCGAGCGTGGCCGAAGCAGCACGCTCCGCAGTGCGCGCGATGACGGGGGCCAGATCGCGCAACACCTCAAGCCCCGCCGTCTGCCCGATGGGCACGAGGCGCACCGCGACGGAGGTGAGCGTTGCCGCGAAGCCCTGCAGCCAGGCCAGCAGCGCGTGCTGCCTGTCGATGCCCATGGCGGCGCAAGCCGAGCCCGCCGCGACCGGATAGGCGATCTCCTCGTCATCGAGTGCCGGTGCCGCGAAGACGCCCGCCGCAATGCGGAATGCGCGGCCGATCTGCGATGTTTCAAGATGGCGCTCGCGCGAGGTGGCGAGCGCGAGGGCAAGCTCGTTCAACTCCGCCGCATCGTCTTCCCAGCAGCGCGCAAAGAGAACCGCATCGTTCCAGCCGGAGCCGCGCGTCAGCAGGTCCTCGACCCACTGTCTGACCTCCGCACACATGGTCACGTTGCGCTGCTCGATCGCCCATTCAAGGCCATGCGAATAGGCGAAGGCGCCGGTCGGAAAGGCGGGTGACATCCAGGTGAGCAGCAGCAGGAGTTGTGAGGCTTCAGTGCTCATGTGAATGATAGGCGCCATGGGCAGGTGTGAACGGTTCCGTCACATCGCGCAGCGTGGCGCCAAGCCTTTCAAGCATGTCGCGGATGATGCGATCACGGCGCAGCAGGATACGGGTGTCATCGATCTGCGCCGCCAGGTGCCGGTTGCCGATGTGCCAGGCGAGTGCGACGAGGTGCTGCGCGTCTCGCGCGCGAACCTCCATCAGCTCTTCCGGTGCGGCGACCACCTCCGCCGTGCGGCCATCCTCCAGCACCAGTCGGTCACCCTGTTCGAGATGAATAGGCTTCTCGAAATCGACGAGCACGTCCTCGCCATTGGCCAGCGTGATGCGCTTGCGCCTGATGTGGCGCTCATCCGCATCCAGCACCACGACGCCGAAAGGCTTGTCTCCCAGCGGCTCAGCGCGGCGGAAGGATGTGGCACGCAACGCCATCAGTAGAGGAAGTAGCGCTGCGCCATCGGCAGCACGTGTGCCGGTTCGCAGGTGAGCAGCTGACCGTCGGCTCGCACCTCGTAGGTCTCGGGGTTCACCTCGATCACCGGTGTCGCGTCATTGTGGATCATCGAGGCCTTGGACAGGCCGCCGCGGGTATTGGCCACCGCCACCATCTGCTTCTGCGTGCCGAGCTTCTGCCGCAGCCCGTCCTGCAGCGCCGCCTTGGACACGAAGGTGACGGAGGAATTGGCCATCAGCTTGCCGAAGCTCGCGAACATCGGGCGATAATGCACCGGCTGCGGCGTGGGGATGGAAGCATTGGGATCGCCCATGGGTGCTGCCGCGATGGAGCCACCAAGCAGCACCATTTCCGGCTTCACGCCGAAGAAAGCCGGGTTCCACAGCACGAGATCGGCGCGCTTGCCCACTTCGACGGAGCCCACCTCATGCGCGATACCCTGCGCGATGGCGGGGTTGATGGTATATTTCGCCACATAGCGCTTGACGCGATTGTTGTCGGCAGCGCCATCGCCGGGAAGGCTCCCACGCTGCAGCTTCATCTTGTGTGCGGTCTGCCAGCAGCGGATGATCACCTCGCCCACGCGTCCCATGGCCTGGCTGTCCGAAGAGATCATCGAGATGGCGCCGAGGTCGTGGAGAATGTCCTCGGCCGCGATGGTCTCCTTGCGGATGCGGCTTTCGGCGAAGGCAATGTCCTCCGGGATGCGCGGCGACAGGTGGTGGCATACCATCAGCATGTCGAGATGCTCGGCCACAGTGTTCACCGTGTAAGGCCGTGTCGGGTTGGTGGAAGAGGGCAGCACGTTCATGAGACCCGCCACCTTGATGATGTCCGGCGCATGCCCGCCGCCCGCGCCCTCGGTGTGGAAGGTGTGGATGGTGCGCCCCTGGAAGGCCGCGATTGTATCGTCGACAAAGCCCGACTCGTTCAGCGTGTCGGTGTGGATTGCCGCCTGCACGTCGAAGCGGTCCGCCACGGCGAGGCAGTTGTCGATTGCGGCGGGCGTGGTGCCCCAGTCCTCATGCAGTTTGAGGCCGCAGGCACCGGCGAGGATCATCTCCTCCAGTGCCGCCGGAAGGGACGCATTGCCCTTGCCCATGAATCCGAGGTTCATCGGGAATGAATCCGCCGCCTCGATCATGCGCATGGTGTGCCAGGCGCCGGTGCAGGTGGTGGCGAGCGTGCCGTGCGCCGGCCCCGTGCCGCCACCCAGCATGGAGGTGACGCCTGAATAAAGCGCCTCCTCGATCTGCTGGGGTGCGATGAAGTGGATGTGACAGTCGATGCCACCCGCCGTCAGGATGCGCCCCTCGCCAGCGATGATCTCGGTGGAGGGGCCGATGACCAGCGTGACGCCCGGCTGCGTGTCCGGGTTCCCCGCCTTGCCGATTGCCGCGATGCGGCCCTCCCTGAGGCCCACGTCGGCCTTGTAGATGCCAGAGTGGTCGAGGATCAGCGCATTGGTAATGACGGTGTCGAGTGCCCCTTCAGCGCGCGTCGCCTGGCTCTGGCCCATGCCGTCGCGGATCACCTTGCCGCCGCCGAACTTCACCTCCTCGCCATGAATGGTGAGGTCCTTCTCGACGGTGATGAACAGTTCGGTATCGGCAAGCCGTACGCGGTCGCCCACCGTGGGGCCATACATGGCGGCATAGGTGGCGCGGGAGATGCGTGCCATGTCAGAGCGCTCCCATGATGGACTGGCGAAAACCGAAGACGCGGCGCGCGCCGCCGAAGGGAATAAGCGTCACCTGGCGGCGCTGGCCCGGCTCGAAGCGGACAGCGGTACCCGCCGCGATGTCGAGGCGAAGCCCCCGCGCCTTGTCACGGTCGAAGCACAACGCCGGATTGGTCTCGAAGAAGTGGTAGTGCGAGCCCACCTGGATCGGGCGGTCGCCGGTGTTGGCGACCTCCAGCGTCACCGTAGGCGCGCCCTTGTTGAGTTCGATGTCACCTGCAAGCGTGATGATTTCACCGGGGATCATGGGGTGCTCCTAGCGGATCGGCTGGTGGACGGTGACGAGCTTGGTGCCATCCGGGAAGGTAGCCTCTGCCTGCACCTCGTGGATCATCTCGGCCACCCCTTCCATCACCTGCGCGCGGGTGACGACATGGGCGGCGGCCTCCATGAGGTCGGCAACGTTGCGGCCGTCCCGCGCGCCCTCGATGACGTAGTCGGTGATCAGCGCCACGGCTTCCGGGTGGTTCAGCTTCACGCCCCGCTCCAGCCTGCGGCGCGCCACCATTGCGGCCATGCTGACCAGCAGCTTGTCCTTTTCGCGGGGCGTCAGTTGCATAGTATTTCCTCAGAACGACCAGGTTTTAGGCAGGTCGCCTCCGCCCGCCAGCACCGTGAGGGCCGGAATCAGGGACTTGCGGAGATCGAACCCGTCTCTTGCGGTGAGCCTTGCAACCAGCTTGCCAGACCAGGCGCTGGCCGCGCCCCTCTCGCCGATGGCGGCGCGAACGGGGTCCAGCAGGCCTTCGGCCCCCGGCGCCACCAGCACCACAGTGGCGAAGGCCCGGGACGCGCCCAGCGTGGCGGCGGTGGCGGGCGGCACGCCGCCAAAGGCGATGTCATCGGCGAAGACCAGCTTGCCGTCCTGCCGGATGCGCCAGCGGTCGGCGAGACGCGCCTCACGCACGGTCTCCCCCATCGCCTCGCGCCCGAGGATGACGGATTCGACGGCGAGAAAGCGCGCGCTGCCCGATATCTCTGCTGTGAGGCGGCGGGCAAGAGCCGCGCCGTCAAACAGAATGGTCTCCTGCGGCAGCCACATGAGAGTGGCACCGGCGCGTGCGGTGAGCGTCACATCCACCTCCGCTGCAGGGCCCAGCGAACGATACACGCGCTCGGCGGCCTGCGAGGTGATGGTGAGAGCGGCACTCTCTTCCGCCGTGATGTCGAAGGCGAAGCGGTCGCCACCGGCCAGCCCGCCACCGGTGTTGATAAGGATGGCCTCGGGGACCCCGAATGGCATGCGCACCTTTGCGGAATGCGCCTCGCGCAGCCGAATGATCCCCTTTGGGCCCACGGCCAGACGAATCGAGCCTTTCGAGCGCTGGTGGCCGACCGGCATCGCGGTCATGGCAGGGGTTCAGGCTTCGGCCCACCAGAAGCCTGGGCGATCCGATATGTCGACCAGCACGATCCCATCCATTCGGCGCTGCCGTCCATTCACTTCCAGTCCGCTCGCTGCATAACGACTTGGGGAGATAGGGAACAAATCACAGAAACTGCGCGCTAAGGCAACATGGAAATTTCCAGGAGCCTGCATTGACACAGGCATGACAGTTACGCCCTATGAGGCCGGTGAGGACAAGGTTCCAGTGGGAACTGAGGCATGAGAGCGGTCGACATTGCAGTGGTGGGAGGCGGCAATGCCACATGGCCAAAGCCGTGGGACACGGCAGACGCATGGGCGTCCATGCGCATGTCACATGATGGTCTCTCCTTCACCGGCGCCGAACTTGCCTCAGCCTATGCCGGCTTCATCGAGGGCGCCGTGCGCGCCGGCCACGAGGTTGCGGCACGCATTCATCACGACGGCTGAGACCTCATCAAGAGAGGCGCGAAGGCCCCCCGACAGTGAGACGACCCCGATGCCATACACGGGAAAGGCGGACGATGGAAAACAGGTTGGAGATGATCTCCTCGAATGCCATGAGATAAATGACGTGTTGAAATGGCATGGCGTAAAATGCATCCGCTACATCGATACCTATGAGCGATAAAACATATCGTCGGATCTAGAATTTTACATATTTTCAGAGATAGGCTGGTCTACCGACCTCGACTGTCGACCACCATGATCCCCGTCATTCGCGAGGTACGGTGCCCGGAGTGATTGGCATGGCAACATCCCTCAACTGCCTGACCCCAAAGACCGTCGCTTTCCCAAACTGGAATGGTCGAACGCTGACGGCGGGAACCGGGTTTCGGGAGTGTCCGCGATGTGCCGAAAGAAACCGAAGGTTACTTCCCAACGCACATGATGAAAAGACAGGAACAAAGAGACAGCGCTGCCGCTGCAGCGAGCGCTGCACCATAGCCGAGCGTGATGTCATAGAGATAGCCCGCCGTCACGGGCCCAGCGACACCAGCGATGCCCCAGGCGGTGAACACCCTGCCATAGTTTTGTGCAAATGCCTGGGGACCCCCAATGCGCCGCACCTCTGCCGGGACAACCGCGATCAGCACGCCGTAACAGAGGCCTGCGAGGCCCAGGGCAGCGACTATCGGGGCAAGCCCCGACATGAGCGGCAGGCTGGCAAGCGCACCGGCCTGCACGAGCAGCGGAAGTGCGACGCCGCGGGGACCCGGCACCCGCTCCGCGAAAACGCCTCCGAGATAACCACCCGCAACGCTGCCCATAGATACAGCACTGGAGACGAGTCCCGCTTGTGTCGGGCCACCGTCACGCCACACGGCAATGGCCGGTGCGTGGGCGAGGACCATGAGGCCGGAAAAGGCACCAAGCAGATAGCTGAACCACAGGAATAGCAACGGCCGTGGAGTGGCTTGCGGGATGCCCTTTGTGGAATATGGGCCACTGCGCTTGTCTCCCTGGACAAGTGCTGCGCCGAGGGCACACACAGCGAGGATGAGGGGTGCCAGCACCAGAAGAATGACGGCCACATGCACGTGGCCGAGCGCCGCATTGAATAACTGGGCGCAGAGCACCGCACCGAGGCCATAGGTCGCGGTGGCGAGCCCCATCGCCTGTGCCTCGCGCCCGGGCATGGCACCAGCAGCGATGCCGAGGGACATTGCATAGGCGATGCCATTGGCGAGGCCGTACATCAGCCCGAAACCGAGAAGCAGGCCGGCCGTGCTGGCGGTGCCGCCCGCAATGATGAGACCCAGCGCCGCGAGAATGCCGCAGGCGGTAAGCCGCAACTGTGGGCCTAGCAGCGCCTCTATGTGGCCGTTCAGATAGACGCCCGCAGTCAAGGCCGCGACGGCGATCGCATAGCCCATGCTGGCGACGGTGCGCGAGGTGCCGAGCCACAGCTCGACCGGCGCCAGCAAAACGCCATAGGCATGGATCGACCCAAAGCACAGGCAGATCAGCAGTGCTGCTGCAAGCGTCCTTACGTTCACCGTGCGCACGGCGTCAGGCCATGCCGAGCTGGCGCTTGCGCTGCATCGCCCAGGCGCCGATCAGGCGGTCGGCCGTGATGCCAATGAACGCGATGCCAAGGCCTGCCAGAAGGCCGCGGCCTGTATCCGCCCCCGGCAACGCCTTGTAGATCTCCTGCCCGAGATCGCGCGAACCGATAAGCGCGGTAATGGCGACCATGGCCAGCGCCATCATGATGGTCTGGTTGATGCCCAGGAGGATCTCGGGAAAGGCGATAGGGAGTTCCACCTTGCACAGGCGCTGCCAGGGCGTGGCGCCCGAAGCGGTGGCCGCCTCCAGCGTCGCAACGGGTACGCGCAGGATACCCAGATAGGTAAAGCGAATTGCTGGCACCGTTGCATAGGCGAGCATGGCGATGACGTTGGAAACGTCACTGGTCTGGAACAGCATGATGACGGGTATCAGATAGATAAAGCTCGGAAAGGTCTGCAACGTATCGCAGACACCACGCGTGACATGTGCGACGCGTGGGCTGTGCGCCGCCCAGATGCCGATGGGAATGCCGATGAGCACGCAGAGAATGGTTGCACCGGTGACCAGGTAGATCGTCAACATCATCGGCTCCCAGAAACCTGCAAGCATCATGAAGCCGAAAAGGCAAACCGGCAGCAGAGCCAGCCGCCAACCCGAGAAGTGATAACCGATTGCGGCGAGCACGCCGAGCATCACAGGCCAGGGGAGCCAGAGGTAGAAATTGCGCAGCGGCAGCATCAGCCAGATGGTCAGCGCATCGCGCGCCGGCTTGATGTAGGGGAAGAGTTCCTTCGAGACCCAGCGCACTCCGCTGTTGATCGGCCCGCCATAGGACAGGGTCATCTCCTTCGGCAGAACGGCGAAACCGTGGAAAAGACTCGCCGCGGCGACGGAGGCCACGAGGAGCAGCAGGAAGCTCGAAACATGGGGATAACGACCGATGAAGCCAGTCTTCGGGACCATATGCTCCGGTACCTTGGCGATATAGGCTTGGGTCAATCTGTCGAGCACAATTGCGATGAGGGTGATGGCGACGCCCTGCTCCACCGCCTTGCCGATCTGCAACTGCTGCAGCGAGAACAAGAGCTTCTGGCCGAGACCGGATGCGCCCACAAGCGAAGCGATGACGACCATGGCCAGCGTCTGCATGACGACCTGGTTGAGGCCAAGCATCAGCGTCTTCTCGGCGGCGGGAATCTCCACCTTCCACAACAGCTGGCGCGGCGTACAGCCGGCCATGCGCCCGGCTTCCAGAATGTCCTGGGGAACGGTGCGCAAACCGAGGATCGTGCAGCGCGCCATGGGCGGCAGCGCGAAGCCGAAGGTGGCGAGCATCGCTGGCACCTGACCGAATCCGAACAGGATGACCACAGGCCCGAGATAGGCCATGTGCGGCGTTGCCTGCATCACGTCGAAGACAGAATTGAGGCTACGTTCGACCCTGTCGTTGCGGGTCGCCCACAGGCCGAGCGCCAGTCCCGTGGCAGCGGCAAGCGGCACGGTGACGAGCACGATGGACAGTGTCTGCATCGCGTCTGGCCACAGGCCGAAGATGGCGAGGTAGAAAGCCGAGAGACCGCAGAAAATGGCGAGTCCCCGACCCCCGGCCCAATGACCGAGGATCGCAGTGCCGCCAACGATGGCGACCCACGGCAAGGGCGGCAGGTGAAGCGCCGGGAAGCCCCTGAACAGCAGCGCTTCCGCAAGCCACAGGGGCCACGACAACAGCCATGACAAAGCGCGTGTTGCTGGCTTCACGGCGGTCGAGAACCAGATGAAGCCCTGGGTGACCCAGTCGCGGAAGGGAATGGCCCATTCATTGGGCCATCGGGCAAGGGGAGGCCAGGCCCACGCAGCGGCAACGCCAAGAACGATGATGATGACCACCACCATGGGGAGTGACAGCCGCGGCGGTGGTGCAAGCTGCGGCGCGGTCATAGCCTGACCACCGCCACTCATGCGCGCTCCTCCGGATAGAGAGCGCGGATCATCGCGGTGCGGTCAATGGCACCGATGCAGCGGCCCTCGGCGTCGACCACCGCGATTGGCTTCTCGGAGGCGAGCACGATGGGCGCAGCCTCGCCGATCTTGGCTGAGGCGAGGATATTGATGCCACCGAGGGGAGCCGGCACCGGCGAGGCGATGGAGCCCACCGTCAGCACCCGGTCCCGTGGGGCATTGCGGGTGAATTCACGCACATAGTCGTCGGCGGGTGCGGAAACCATGACCTCCGGCGTTGCCAACTGCACCAGGTGGCCATCCTTCATGATGCCGATGCGGTCGCCGAGCCTGATCGCCTCGTCAAAGTCATGGGTGATGAACACGATGGTCTTGCGCAGCAACTTCTGCAGCCTCAGGAACTCATCCTGCATCTCGCGGCGGATCAGGGGGTCGAGCGCCGAGAAAGGTTCATCGAGGAACCACATATCGGGCCCGACGGCGAGCGAGCGTGCGATACCCACGCGCTGCTGCTGGCCGCCGGAAAGTTCACGCGGGAAATAGTTCTCGCGGCCTTCGAGGCCGACAAGTCGGATCATCTCGCGGGCGCGGGCGTCGCGCTCCTCGCGCGAAGCGCCGCGCACCTCAAGCGGGAAGGCGACGTTTGAGAGCACAGTGCGATGTGGGAGCAGGCCAAAGTGCTGAAACACCATGCCCATCTTGTGGCGGCGGATCTCGATCAACTCAGCAGGCGTTGTCTTGAGAAGGTCGTGCCCCTCGAAAATGACTTCACCGGCCGTCGGATCATTCAGCCTTGTGATGGCGCGGATCAGCGTCGACTTGCCCGATCCCGAGAGACCCATGATAATGAGGATCTCTCCCGGATAGACATCGAAGGACACATCGCGCACCGCGCCGATGTAGCGCTCTGCCGCAAAATTCTCCGAAGTAGGCGCATTGCCGTGGCGGGCGAGGAAGCCCACCGGATCGGCTCCGAACACCTTCCAGAGGTGGCGGCAGGAAATCTTGGGCTGTTCACTCATGGCCGTGCAATTCACAGTGTACCTGAAGGGACGCGGAGCAACAGCCCCGCGCCCCCTCAGTTGAGTTGGACGTCACTGCAGCCAGGACTTGACCGTATCCTGGTTGGTCTCGATCCACTTCTTGGCGGCGTCCTCCGGCGTCAGGCCATCGACGTCGACGAGGGATGCGGCAGCCGCGATCTGCGGATTGGTGAAGCTCACCTTCTTGAGGATGGCGGCGGCCTTGGGCCACTTCTGATCGAGTTCCTTCGACCCCACCTTCTTGAGGTAGCCGCTGGCCGGCGCGCCGCAGTCATATACGGCGTCCGGGTTCTGGCCCCACTTCGGGTCGGTGAGGCAGGCAGGCTCATACTTCGGGAACTCGACGAACTGACCTTCGAACTTGGCCTCGATGAAGTTTGGTGTCCAGTTGAAGAGGACGATCGGCTCCTTGCGGTCATAGGCTGCCTGAAGCTCGGCCCACAGCGTGGCTGCCTGGCCGACCGGCACTTCCTGGAAGTTCATCTTAAGCGCCTGGATGCGCTCCGAATAATGCTTGCCCCAGTCGGCCGGGGGTCCGACGAAGCGGCCCTTGGTTCCGGTGTCGGCGGTTGCCAGCTTGGCGGCACAGGCATCGAGCGCCTTCCAGTCGGGCAGGCCCGGGCACATCTCGTTCATATAGGCTGGGTACCACCAGTCCTCGCGGGTGACGGCCTGATGCGCGCCATAGTCGACCGCTCCGGCGGCGAGCGACTTGTCGAAGGACTCAGCCATGGAACCTTCCCAGACCTCAGCCTGGAAATCCATGTCGCCTGAGGCGATGGCAGTAAACTGTAACTGGGTATCCGACGGCTTGTACTCGACCTTGTCGCCCTGTGACTCGAGCACCTGGCCTATCACGTTGGAGAGCACCACCTGGCTCGTCCAGTTGTTCGTCACGATCTTGATGGGATCACTCGAATCCTCCGCGAAAGCGCTGCCGGACACGAGGCCCAGGGCTCCAAGAAGAGCGATCGTCCTTAGGTACTTCATGCGTTCCTCCGTTTTGTCATGGCGGCCGATCTGTGCTGCCGTCCGCGGCGCTCTGATGTCTCGCGCTGACACGGGACGATAGCGGCGGCCTGTAAAGCGGTTGGCGGAACTTCGTGAAAGCTGTGGCAGGACTTGTGAAATCTTGTTAAAATCAGGGAATGAAGGCTTATCCTGCCCATATCCTGATCGTCGAGGACGATCCCGTCACCCGCGCCAAGCTCGCCGCCTATTTCAAGGCCGAGGGCTATCGCATCAGTGAGGCGGAAGATGGCGAGACGATGCGGGATATCATCACCGCGGACCCCGCCGACCTCCTGATGATCGACATCCAGCTGCCCGGCGAGGATGGACTGCGGTTGACGCGAGAACTGCGCGCTCAGTCAGACGTCGGCATCATCCTGGTGACAGGACGCAGCGATGCGGTCGACCGCATCGTGGGCCTTGAGATCGGTGCTGACGACTATGTGACCAAGCCTTTCGAGCAGCGCGAGTTGCTGGCCCGGGTCAAAAACCTGCTGCGCCGCGTGCGAAGCAGCGGAGCCAACGCGGCAACAGCACCCAAGAAGCGCCAGTTCCAGGGCTGGACGTTCGATCTCGCAAGCCGCACCCTCAGCAGTGCCGACGGTACGTTCGTCGACCTCACGCGCGCGGAATTCAAGGCTTTGGCCCTGCTCACCTCCAACACTGGCCAGGTGCTGTCACGCGATCGGTTGCTGCACGAGATCGCCCACCGCGACTGGGACCCGTCGGACCGCACCGTGGACGTGGTGATCCGCCGGCTGCGCAAGAAACTGGGAGACGACGCGAGCCAGCCGCGCCTCATCGTCACGTCACACGGAGAGGGGTATCTCTTCGCGGTTCCGCTCGAGCGGACCTAGCGGGCTGCTCCCGGCCAGCGAGACGCGCGGCCGCTTCGGCCAACGTCTCGCTGATGAGATCGCCCAGACCTGCGATAGCCTTGCGGCATACCGCGACGTCTCCTTGCCTCGCGGCGGCTTCGATACCGGCGAAGACTGTCTGCAATTGGCTGAACCCCGCTGCAGAGGCAGAGCTGAAGCCGGCATGCGCGGCGCTGGCAAGTCTTCCGGCATCCTCCACCACCAGCGCCGCGCGCAGGTCCGCCAACCGCTCCGGCAATGCCTTCGCCGAAATCGCCAGGATCTTCCGCATCTGGTCGGCGCCCAAGGCTGCCATATCCGTCTGCCATGCAGCCTCGTCGATCGCCGGCATGGAAACAGGCGTGCCCAGCGCCTGGGCGATGGCGCCGGCCAGCGCCTCCGGCACCAGGGGCTTGGGCACATAAGAGACCATGCCGGAGGTGAGATAGGTATCCACCTCCTGGGCGAAGACATGCGCCGACATGGCGATGAAACGCACGGTGGATGGGGCCAGCGCCTCCCGGATCAGCCGTGCGGTCTCCATTCCATCGAGGTCGGGCAGGCTGATGTCCATCAGCACGATATCAGGCCGGAGTTTCTGCGCAAGCGCCAGCGCCTCATAGCCGTCCCTCGCGACACTGCAGCGGTGCCCCATCGCCCTGATGAAATGCACGGCCACCTCGCGTGTCGCGTCATCGTCCTCGACGATCAAGATCGAATGGCTGGCACCCGGTGACGAGGCTCCCTCGGCAGCAGCCGTAGCCGCCGGCGGCTCTGCAACGTCGAGGTCGAGTGCGAGGGTGAAGGTGCTGCCCTGCCCCGGCCCCGATTCAACCTCGAGCGTTCCGCCCAGAGCCTGGGCCAGCCCACGCGAGATCGACAGGCCGAGACCGGTGCCACCATAGCGGCGCGTGATCGAACTGTCGGTCTGGGTGAAGGATTCGAAGATGCTCTGGCGCTTGGCCTCGGGGATACCCATGCCAGTGTCGGCCACGGAAATGGCGAGTCTCTGCATACCTTGCGAGGAAGGCATGGAAGCGGCCCGCACGGTGATCTTGCCGCTCGGCGTGAACTTGATGGCATTGCTGATGAGATTGAAGAGTATCTGCCGAATCTTCCCGGCATCACCCTCGAACCATGCTGCGATGCCGGGGGCAATGGCAAGCTGGAGGCTCAACCCCTTCTCCTCCGCCGATGGCCGCATGAGTGCAACAATGCCGGTGAGCGTTTCATCCAGCCGGAAAATCACGGGGTCCACCGAGATCTTGCCAGATTCGATCTTCGAATAGTCCAGGATGCTATTGAGAATGCCCATCAGCGCCTCGCCGGAGGCAGAGGCGGTTGCCACGCGATGCGCCTGTTCGGAGCCAGGCACGCCATCCTTCAGCAGACGCAGCATGCCGAGCATGCCGGTCATCGGTGTCCTGATCTCGTGGCTCATGGTGGCAAGGAAGTCGGACTTGGCGCGGCTGGCGCGTTCGGCGGCCTCGCGCGCCGCCGCATGGTTTGTCACCTCATGCTCGAGCTGGGCCGTGCGTTCGGCCACCAGTTCGCGCAGTTCCTCGCGGTGGCGGCGTAGCTCCTCGTTGGTGCGCTCACGCTCGGCTTCGAGCGCACTGCGCTCGCGCGAGACATCGCGAAAGGCGGTGACAGCCTCGGCCAGGTCTTTCAGTTCGTGCGTGCCGCCCTGCTTCACGTCAACCGCGAGGTCGCCGATGGTCAGGCGCCGCATCGCATCCGCCAGTTCTTGCAGGCGCCGCACAACGCCACGCTCCACATAGAGCCAGACGATCAGTCCAGAAATCAAAACGGCAACCGCCGTGGTGGCCAGCAGCGCGAGGAGGCCTGCCGATACGGCGCGATCTGCCTGCGCCGAGGCGGCCAGTGCAAAGCCGCGCGCATTGCGCACCACCGTCTGGGCGATGTCTGTCAGACTGTTGGACAGCTGGCGATTGCGCGCAGTGACCTTATCGAGTTCCTCGCCAATCGAGATCAACCGCAACCGGTCCTCGAACAGGCTTGAGTTGACCTTCATCTCGCCCGCGGCGGAGCGCAGCGCCATGAGCTGCTCCTGGGCCTGGGCGCGGCGGATCGGGTCGTCGATACCCGCCACGCGGCGCTTCACGATGCGCAGGTGAGCTGCAAACTCTTTCGACAGGACTGACACCTCATCGCGGGTCACAGCCCGTGACAGCCGAGTGGTGAGAAGTGCCAGTTGCGAGGCCCTCAGGCGGAGTTCCCACATGCGGTCCAGCAAGTAAATGTCCTGCTCGATCAGCCGGTCAAGCGCGTCATAGGCCTGCGACCGCGTGCCCTCGCCATCGATCAGGCCATAGAGTCCTGCGACCACGGCGAAGGCTCCCGACGAGGCATTCGAGACCAGCGTCTCGGAGAGGTCAACAAGGTTGGTCGCGGCGGTCAGCGTCGTCTCCGCTCGCCTGTCGTAGGCGCGCAGCAACTGGAGCCGGGTCGTCACCAACTGGTTCTGCTCTTTTAGATTGGCAATCAGGGTTTCGGCATTGCCGGAGAGTTGGGCCAGCAGCGGATAGTCGAGCTTCGCGAGCGCCACATCCGCCAGATCGCGGCGGATGTCGGCTGCCAGCGCATTGACTTCCTCGGCGTGGCGGGCCCTGGTCGCCTCATCGGGCGAGGCGGCGAGCGATTGGCCGGCGGCAAGGATGCGTGTGGTTGAATCGCCCGTTGCCTGGGCGGCAGCGACAGCCGGCAACGCTTCGACGGTGATGCGGGACTGCGCCTGCGAAACGTCGCGCAGAATCCACCAACCCGCCAACCCCGACGAAAGCGACAGCGCCGCAATGCCAAGAAAGGCGATGAATAGCCGTGCACCGATGCCAAGCCGCAAGAACAGTGTGCCCCTCCTCGTCCTGCCGTCTCGAGGCTTGCCCTCCGGCAGGAACCCGCTAGCTTCATGATACAGCGTCCGCCGCCTTTAGGAACACGCGAAATGAGAACGCTTTTTGCCGCCATCGCCCTTCTCGCTCTCACGGGTGCATGCCGCGCCGGAGACACATGGGCGCTGGAAAGCTGGCAGCCGCCCTTCGACTATCGCGGAACACCCACCCAGATTTCCTACCAGCCGCTTGAAAGGGCCAAGCGGCACTGGCGCATCTGCGCCTCCTACCCGCACCTCAAGGACTCCTACTGGGTGTCGGTCAATTACGGCATGGTACGCCACGCCCAGAAACTCGGCGTCGCACTGGAGATCGTGGAGGCAGGCGGCTATCCGAACCTCGACAAGCAGAGGTCACAGATCGCCGACTGCGCCAAGTCTGCCGACGCCTTGATCGTCGGCACGGTGTCCTACGACGGGTTAACGCCGTTGCTCGTGTCGCTCTCGCAACACATGCCGGTGATTGCAGCTGTTAACGACATCAACAGCGCCGGCATACGCGCAAAGTCCGGCGTGTCCTGGATAAGCATGGGTGAGGCGATCGGGCGCTATTTCACGACGCTCCATCCCGAGGGCTCGCCGAAGGTCCGCATCGCGTGGTTTCCCGGGCCCGAGGGTGCTGGCTGGGTGGGCTTCGTCGAGGAAGGCTTCCAGCGGGGCCTCGCCGGCAGTTCGGCAGACATCGTGTCGGTCAAATGGGGCGATACAGGCTTCGAGGACCAGCTCCTGCTGCTCGAGGACATGCTCGAGGAGCACCCGGACGTCGACTATATCATCGGCAGCGCAGTCACCGCAGATGCCGCTGTGAGCCTGCTGCGCGCCAAGAATCTCACCGGAAAGATCGGTGTGCTCGCCGATTATTTCACCCACGGCACCTATCGCGCCATCAAGCGCGGCAAGGTCATCGCCGCGCCAACCGACTCACCCGTGCTGCAAGGTGAACTGTCGGTCGATCAGGCCGTGCGCGCCCTCGAAGGATCATTGACGGTAACCCACGCGGGGCCCGCCATCCGCATCATCGACGGCCAGAACATCAACGTCCTCGACATCAGCGACAGCCTTGCACCTGCCTCCTTCAAGCCGACCTTCAAGGTTGAGTAGCCTGAGACAACCGACCTTGCCTTGCCCATGGCGCGATGAGCGGTGGTCGGTTGTCTATAACCATACTTTATCTCAGTTCGTCAGGTCAGACGGCTTTCTTAAGTCCAGTTCTCATCCCTATACCGTCGGGTGCGCCATGAACACAACTCCCGGTCCAAGAAGATCCTTTCAAGGCGCGAGCGACGGGAGGCTCGTCCGCAGAGCCAGCGATTTCGCTGGTACCCTATGCATTGGCAGAACGCTTGTGTCGGAAAACATAGAGGCCTGCGCCCACGATCAAGACCATGCCCAACATCGTCCACACATCCGGTACGTTATGAAAGACCAACCATCCAAAGATAGCCGCCGAGACGATCTGGAAATAGCTGAAGGGGGTAAGAACATTGGCCGGAGCAAGCGAAAATGCCTTGGTCAGAAAATGCTGCCCGCTTCCGAAGCTCACTCCGAGGCCAAAGAGGATCACCCAGTGACGGAGATCCGGAGAGCGCCAGTCCATCACCGCCAGGGGAAGAGAAACGATGGTTCCGACAAGCAAGGTCCAGGCAACAGTTGTCCTCGGCAATTCGCCCATGGAACCGAGCCTGCGGCTGAGCAGTTGAAGTGCGGCGTAGAACACGGCGGCCGCTGCCGGAAATATCGTGTACTTCGAAAGCGCGTCGATCCCTGGCCGCGCGGCGATAAGCACCGCAAGAAAGCCGACAGCAACGGCTATCCAGCTGGAGGGATCGACTTGTTCTCCCAACATCCGCTGTGAGAGAGCAACCACAATGAACGGCCCTGCGAAGAGAATGACGGTCGCCTCGGCCAGCGGCAGGTAACGGACGGCAAACACCATCAGGCCGCCTACGCAGACGGGCGTCAGTCCCCGTATCACCTGCAGGCCAGGGCGTTGCGTCGCGAACATACCCATCCATGACCTTGGACCTGTGGCGGCGAGCAGCACGATGAGTGCCGGAGCATACCGGGCCAGCATGATCTGCCCGAACGATTGGCTGTCGACGAGAAGCTTGCTGAAACCATCGACCGCCCCGAAGCAGCTGACCGCCGCAACCAGCAGAAGTATGGCCTGTGACCGTTGCGAGAACTGCGAGCCGGGCGCGGTCAAGACCGTCCGTTCGGTCTGCTGCGTCGGCGTAGCACGCAAGGCTTTTGCGGAATGTGCCGGGGCGTTGTATAGCCCCCATGCCAAGCCATCGTCAGTTCTTGCGGCGCCGCGACTTGGCGAAGGTATCGAATGCCACCGCCAGCACGATGATGATGCCGATGATGATCTGCTGGATGTAGGAGTTCACGTTCATGAGCACGAGGCCGTTGAGCAGAACGCCGATCAGCAGGCTGCCGACCACCGTGCCGAAGATCGACCCTGTGCCACCAAAAAGGCTTGTCCCACCGATGACCACCGAAGCAATCACGGTGAGTTCGTAGCCAGTTCCAGCGACGGCCTCCGCGGAGTTCAGACGGGCCGCCAGCACGAAGGCGCCGAGGCCCGAGAAGAATCCCATGATGATATAGACGCTGGCGATGATGGCCGAGACATTGAGGCCGGCAAGGCGGGCCGCCTCCGGATTGCCACCAACGGCGTAAACGCGTCGGCCGTAGCGGGTGTAGCTCAGCACGATGTGGGCTATCACGGCCGCCACAAGGAAGATGATGACAGGAACCGGCACCGCGAAGATCTTGCCCTGCCCCCACCAGGTGAAGCTCGGCTCGAAGCCCGAAATTGGACCACCTGCTGCAAACAGAAGGGCCGCACCACGAAACACCGACATGCCGCCAAGCGTCACCACGAAGGCAGGAACCTTGAGCCTGGTGATCGCCACCCCCTGAAGGAGTCCCCCGAGGAGGCCAACCGCGATGGCTGCAAGCGCGGCCAGCGGCCAGCCATAGCCTATTGTGTCATCCCCAACAGTGAAGCGGTCCTGCATGCCGCCTTTTGCAACGGCGGCTGCGACCAGGCCTGCGAAGGCGAGCAGGGAACCCACCGACAGATCAATGCCGGCTGTGAGGATCACGAAGGTCATGCCGATAGCCAGCAACCCGGTGATTGAAACCTGCCGCATCACGTTGAAGAGATTCACGGAAGACAGAAAGCGCGGCTCGAGAACCGCGAATACCGCCATCAGCAGGAGCAGGAATATCAGGGGCGCAAAACGCGCCAGAAACGAGAACGCATCGAAGTCCCTCTCCGCCTTCGCGGCCACGCTGTCAGTCATTCCCGGCCCCATCAAGCTGCACGCTGCGACCCGATCGTCATCAGCGTCATGAGTTTTTCAGGCGTGGCTTCGGCTCGCGTCACTTCACCGGTGACATGGCCCTCCCGCATCGTGAGAATGCGGTCGGCGAGCGACAGCACCTCCGGCAATTCGGATGAAATTACGATGATGGCAATCCCCGATCTCGCCATCTCGATCAGGAGATTATGGACCTCCACCTTGGCGCCAACATCGATCCCCCGCGTCGGTTCGTCGACGATCAGGACGCGTGGCCGCAGGGCAAGCCAGCGGGCGAGGACGACCTTCTGCTGGTTTCCACCCGAGAGGTTGCCGACCAGCTGGTCACCAGAAGCCATACGAATATTGAGGAGCTTGCGATATTGCTCGACGAGCGCGCTTTCCTTGGCGCTGCTCAGGAACCCTGACGCCGATGAGATCTGGTCGAGCGAGGCGATGGACATGTTGGTCCGGATGGCAAGTGACAGGAACAGGGCCTGCTGCTTGCGGTCCTCGGGCACAAGGCCAATTCCCTCGGCAATCGCATCGCGTGGCGAGGCGATGACAACGGGCCTTCCATCCACGATCACCTGCCCCTTGTCAAAACCATCGGCACCAAAGATCGCCCTCGCCATCTCGGTGCGGCCTGCACCCACCAGGCCTGCGATGCCAAGGATCTCCCCCTTGTGAAGGCGGAACGACACGTCATGAAGTTCGATGGCGCTGGCATCCGTGCTCTTGCGCATGCGCGAAAGCCCTCTGACCTCCATCGCCACCTCGGGCGTGCTGAAGGACTGGGCACGCCGCTCAAGCAGGCCGACATCGCGACCCACCATCAGCCGGATGATGGCATCGACGCTCGTCTCGGAGACCTTGCCCTGGCCGGCATTGCGGCCATCGCGGAGCACCGTATAGCTGTCGCAGAGTTCGAAAACCTCCTCGAGCCGGTGGGTCACGAAGATGATCGAGACGCCCTCCCGCTTCAGGCCGCGAATGATCGAAAACAGCTTGTCGACCTCGGCACGGCTGAGCGCGCTGGTCGGCTCATCCATGATGATGAGGCGCGACTTCATTGAAAGGGCGCGGGCGATCTCCACCATCTGCTGTTCGGCCACCGAAAGATCGCGCACCAGGGCGCGCGGGCTGCGGTCAAGGCCGACGCGCGCGCAGAGCGCCCTCGTCTGTTCCTCCAGCTTGCCAAAATTGACAAACAATCGTGATCCGGGTTCGCGTCCGATGAAGATGTTTTCGGCAACCGTCATGTCCGGTGCCAGGGTGAATTCCTGATAGATGGTGGCGATGCCGGCGGCCTGGGCGGCCTGCGGGCTGGCAAAACTTACGTGTTGCCCTGCAAATTCGATAGTCCCCGCATTGGGCGCCTGCGCGCCCGAGAGGATCTTGAGCAGCGTGGACTTGCCAGCGCCGTTCTCGCCCAGGAAGGCATGGATACTGGCCTCGCTCACCTCGAACGAAACGTCGTCGAGCGCCCGTACGCCCGGAAACGACTTCGAGATTCCGGACATGCGGAGGAGCATGGGCACCATTGCTGCTGAGGTTATGGGCAAGAGTCCGGCCGGGCATCATGCCCGGCCGGACTGCGTCGTCTTGTTTACTTCACTTCGCCAAGGCGTTCGGCTGTCTTGAGGTTGTCCTTGGTGATGGCAACCGGCGTGAGCAGAAGTACCTTATCGGCTGGCTTGGTGCCGTCCTTCAGGAAGGCGACCAGCGTTTGGACACCCAAGGCGCTCTGCTGGCCCGGGAACTGCTCGATCGTCGCCGTCAGGCCACCGTCCCGCACCTGTGCGAGAGCTTCCGGAAGCGCGTCAAAGCCGATGATGGAGATACCGGTCAGACCTCGTGCCTTCACAGCTTCCATTGCACCCAGAGCCATGTCGTCATTGGCGGCCACGATCACCTTCGGCGGTTCAGAGAGACCCGACAGCGCGGCTTCCGTCACCGAAAGGCCCTTGTCACGCGCAAAGCCTGCAGTTTGCTCGAAGACGATCTTGTATTTGTCGCCCGCCTTGTCGAGCACGTTATGCAGGCCCTTGTTGCGGTCGATTGCCGGCGAAGCACCCGACTGCCCCTGCAGGTTGATGATGGTGGCGCCATCCGGGTAGAGCGACAGGATCAGGTTGCCCTGGGCCTCACCACCCTTCACGTTGTCAGCACCGACATGGGCGAGAATACCTTCGACGGAAGGTACGCGGCGGTCAACCGTGACGACGGGAATGCCCGCCTCGACGGCCTGCTGCAGCGCCGGCGCCATGGCGTCGACCTCATTCGGACTGATGACGATCCCCTTTACACCCTGGGTGATCGCCGCCTCGATGTCGGCAGTCTGCTTCGGGGACGACACTTGGCCATCGCTCTCGATTACCTCGTAGCCCTGCTTTTCAATTTCGGCCTTGAAGGCATTCATCATGTGGACGAAAAAGGGAAAGCTCAAACCCGGCACCGAAGCCAGGATCTTGTCGGCGGCTAAGGCCGCCGTCGACGATGAGGCGATAAACAACGCCATGGCGCTGCCGACGAGCAGCCTTCTGGTAATATTCTGCATTTTGGTCCTCCCGGGGTTCGTATGACAGTGGTTTTCTGGTCTGTCTTATCGTGAAGTAGCAGGCAGGCAGATGTCCGCCTGGGCCCTACCGATCTCAAATGCTAGATTGTGTTCGTTGACTTGTCCAGACGTCACTGTTCGGCAAGCACACGCAAGGCGCTCTCTTATACCATCCGCCAATGATCCCGCTCTATCTGACGACGGACGCCATTGACGAACAGATCGATGCCAATGGCAGAAACCATGCGCGCCGACCCTGTCCAGCGCCCCTCGAGTTTCTGGATTGCCTGCACGGTGGCGACGCCCAATATACCATCAATTACGGTCCGGACAGTCGCGCTTTCATGGTTCGCTTGCGGCAGGATTTCGGTAGCCGCGGCAGCAAGGACGACGCCTGCGGCGAAATGCTGGATCGCCGGTGGCAGCGCCTCACCATGCCGCCGCGACAGCGCAGTGACCGCCCCGATGAGAATCGCCACCACAGGACTAAAGGCCATGAGTACATTCGCCGATCGCGCAATTGGCGCGATCGCCGGCAGTGCCTGTTCCACGATGACCACTATCCTGTGGCCGACACGCGGGCAGGCCGTCAATTGACCGTCACAAATCACGTCGATAATTCTCGACATATGAAACCAGATCTCGCCATCGAGGCGCTGTCCGCCCTCGCTCAGACCACCCGCCTCTCGGCGTTCCGCCTTCTGGTGCGGCAGGAGCCAGAGGGTCTTCCGGCAGGCGAAATCGCCCGCCGCCTGGATGTGCCGCACAACACGATGTCCAATCATCTCGCCACATTGACACGAGCCGGGCTCGTCTCGGTCAAGCGCCAGAGCCGCACCATGATCTATAGGGTCGAACTCAAGACAGTCCGGAAGCTCGTGATGTTCCTTCTGAAGGACTGCTGCAATGGTCAGCCAGAACTCTGCGCACCCCTCATCGCAGAGATTTCCAAGTCTCGTTCGAACTCTGGAGCATGTTGTGGCTGACCGCATCTCCGCCTTTGTCAATCTCCCCATCGCCGCGCTCGATCGGCTCAGCCTTAAAAGCCGCCTCGACGCCATCGGCAAGCTCCGAGGGCGAACAGCTGATGTCGATCTTTGAGCGCTACCTCACGCTCTGGGTGTTCCTCTGCATCATCGTTGGCGTTGCACTCGGGCACTTCCTGCCCGGCTTCTTCGGCGCCATCAGCGCCATGGAAGTCGCCAGGGTCAACCTGCCCGTGGCACTGCTGATCTGGTTTATGATTATCCCCATGCTGGTGAAGATTGACTTCGCCGCACTTGGCCAGGTGACGCAGCACTGGCGTGGCATCGGTGTCACGCTGTTCATCAACTGGGCGGTAAAGCCCTTTTCCATGGCCCTGCTTGGCTGGTTCTTCATTGGCTACCTGTTCAGGTCATGGCTGCCAGCTGACCAGATCGACAGCTACATCGCCGGACTGATCCTGCTCGCTGCCGCGCCCTGCACCGCGATGGTGTTCGTGTGGAGCAACCTGACGCGCGGCGAACCGCACTTCACACTCAGCCAGGTGGCCCTGAACGACGTGATCATGATCGTCGCCTTCGCGCCCATCGTTGCCCTGCTGCTGGGCCTCTCCGCCATCACGGTGCCGTGGCAGACGCTGCTGCTGTCAGTCGCGCTCTACATCATTGTGCCCGTGATTGCCGCGCAGGCGATCCGCCGGGTGATGCTTGCATCAGGCGGCGAAGCGGCCCTCCAGAGCCTGCTCAAGGCAATTCAGCCGGTTTCCCTGTTGGCCCTCCTGGCCACGCTCGTCCTGCTCTTCGCCTTCCAGGGGCAGCAGATCCTGGCACAGCCCGCGGTCATCGCGCTCATCGCCGTGCCAATCCTGATCCAGGTCTATTTCAACTCGGGCCTTGCCTATCTTTTGAACCGCTGGGCGGGTGAGCAGCATTGCGTTGCCGGCCCTTCGGCGCTGATCGGGGCGTCCAACTTCTTTGAACTGGCCGTGGCGGCCGCAATCAGCCTGTTTGGCCTCAATTCCGGGGCCGCACTGGCGACCGTGGTGGGCGTGCTCATCGAGGTGCCGGTCATGCTCTCGGTCGTCTGGATCGTGAACAATTCCAAGGGCTGGTACGAGCGCGGCCTGAAGGTCAAGTCTTAGAACAACGCAAGCGACGGAGAACATCATGCGCGTCGGGATCAACGGAATGGGCCGCATCGGACGGCTAGCCTTGCGGGCGGCCTTGGGAGCAGCCGAACGCGGCGATGACGACCCCCGGCGTGGAAACCGGCTCGACGTTGTGCACCTCAACGAGATCAAGGGCGGCATTGCAGCTACAGCGCACCTTCTCGAATTCGACTCCGTGCAGGGGCGCTGGCGGGCCAACATCAGCTTCGAGGGTGAAGACACCATCCGGATCAATGACCGCACGCTCGGATTTTCCGCCCTCCCGACCGCTGCAGACATTCCGTGGGGAGACCTCGGCGTCGACGTGGTACTCGAATGCAGTGGCAAGTTCCTGAACCATGCGACGCTCGATGGTCACCTGAAGCGTGGGGCCAAGCGGGTGATCGTGGCGGCGCCGGTCAAGGAACCGGACGTTCTCAATGTCGTGGTCGGTGTCAACCATCGTCTCTATGATTCCGCCAAGCACCCGATCGTCACGGCGGCCTCCTGCACCACCAATTGCCTGGCACCCATGGTCAAGGTCATCCACGAGGCACTCGGTATCCGCCACGGCCAGATCACCACAATCCATGATCCGACCAACACCAACGTGGTGACCGACGCTCCGCACAAGGACCTCCGCCGGGCCCGCTCCGCCATGTTGTCGCTACAGCCGACAACGACGGGCAGCGCCACGGCCATTGCCCTCATCTACCCTGAGCTCAAGGGCAAGCTTGACGGCCATGCCGTGCGGGCGCCCGTGCTCAATGCCTCTCTCACCGACTGCGTGTTCGAGCTTTCGCGTTCAACCACACGAGAAGAGGTCAACGCGCTGTTCGCCGAGGCAGCCAGGGGGCCGCTCGCCGGCATCCTCGGCTATGAGCCGCGCCCGCTCGTTTCGATCGACTATGCGCGCGACACGCGGTCATCCATCATCGACGGCCTTTCGACGCTGGTCACCGACGACACGCTGCTCAAGGTCTATGCCTGGTATGACAACGAAATGGGCTATGCCTGCCGCATGGTCGATCTTGCCTGCATTATCCACGAGGCGGGTATCTGATGACGCCGGGCGCGCGCAACTACGCCATCGTCACCGCCGCATACTGGGGCTTCACCCTCACCGACGGCGCGCTCCGCATGCTGGTGCTGCTGCATTTCTTCCACCTGGGCTATTCGCCCTTCGTGCTGTCCTTCCTCTTCCTGCTCTATGAGGCAGCAGGGATTGCGGCCAATTTCATCGGCGGCTGGCTCGCCACCCGCTTCGGCATCACGCGGATGCTGACGGTCGGTCTTTCTACCCAGATCACCGGCTTCCTCATCCTCTCAGCCCTGTCGCCCCAATGGTCCGCCGCTGCATCGGTTGCGTGGGTTGTCCTGGCGCAGGGTATCTGTGGTGTCGCGAAGGACCTCACCAAGACAGCCTCCAAATCCGCCATCAAGGTGGCCGAAAAGGAGGCCCGCGCCGAGGATGCGGAAGGCCGTCTGTTCCGCTGGGTCGCATGGTTCACGGGTTCGAAGAACGCCATGAAGGGGCTCGGCTTCTTTCTTGGCGGCGTTCTCCTCCAGGTGCTGGGCTTCCGGTTGTCCCTGTGGCTGATGGCGCTGATGCTCGCCCTGGTGCTCGTGGGCGTCGTACGTGCGCTGCCGCCCATGATGGGAAAGAGCAAGGCAAGTTCCTCAGCACGCGAACTGTTCGGCAAGTCGAGGGCCATAAATCTCCTCGCCGCCGCGCGCATCTTCCTGTTCGGTGCGCGGGATGTGTGGTTCGTCGTGGGCGTGCCCGTCTTCCTCTATGCCAATGGCTGGACCTTCACCATGGTTGGCGCCTTCATGGCGCTGTGGACCATCTTTTACGGCCTCACCCAGGCCTCGGCCCCCTCGGTCATCAGGCGGAGCCCTGACGGCCTTACGGCCGAAGTGCCCGCAGCGCGCCTGTGGTCAGCGCTGCTGGCACTCGTGCCGGTGCTCATCATCCTCGCACTCGCCGTCAATACCCCGGTTCGACCCGACATCATTCTCGTCGCAGGCCTTGCGGTGTTCGGAGCGGCCTTCGCGATCAACTCATCCGTTCACTCCTATCTGATCCTCGCCTATGCGGGCTCCGAGAAGGCCGCAGAGGACGTGGGCTTCTACTATGCCGCCAACGCAGCTGGCCGCTTTACCGGCACGCTGCTTTCAGGGCTGCTCTACCAGTGGGGCGGCCTGACGGCCTGCCTTGCCGGCTCGGCACTAATGCTGGCGGCGTGCTTCGCCACCACGCTGATGCTGCCTCTCTCGCGGGAAGACTGACCGTTCCAAGATATCCGAAGCCCAGCGGCGGCATGACGGAGATCAATTCGCGCCTTGGGTTTCCTGCTAGGCTGGCTGGAAGCCTCATGAGGACGACATGACTTCCGCTCCTTCCTCCCCAGCCAAGCTGATTCTCTCAAACCCGGCACCATTCCTGTTCTTCACGGGCAAGGGCGGCGTGGGAAAGACGACACTTGCCTGCGCAACAGCCATTGGCCTTGCGGAAGCTGGCCAGCGGGTGCTTCTCGTCAGCACCGACCCTGCTTCAAACCTCGACGAGATGCTCACCACAGCGCTTTCGAACCGCCCCCGGCCCGTCAAGGGTGTGACCGGCCTATCGGCGATGAACATCGACCCCGGGAATGCCGCAGAGGCCTACAGGTCGCGGGTCATCGGCCAGATGGCGCAAACATCAACAGATACAGAGGTCTCGACGGTGCGCGAGCAACTCTCAGGAGCCTGCACCACCGAGATTGCCGCCTTCGACGAGTTCGCCGGACTGTTGACGGAGGGCTCACGGGAGTTTGACCGGATCGTCTTCGATACCGCTCCTACGGGGCACACGCTGCGTCTCCTGAGCCTGCCCAAGGCGTGGACCGGCTTTCTGGCGAATAATGACCGGGGCGCGTCCTGCCTCGGACCACACTCGGGCCTGCAGATGCAGGAAGGCCGCTTTCGTGCAGCGTTGGCCGCGCTTGCAAGCCCGGCGCAGACATCGATCATACTGGTCACGCGGCCGGACATAGCGGCCATAAGAGAAGCCGCGCGCACCAGCGGAGAACTGAAGGATCTCGGGCTGTCCAACCAGCTTCTCGCCGTCAATGGCGTATTCACGGCAAGCGATCCCGCTGATCGCATTGCGCGGTCGATGCAAAGGCTATGTGAAGAGGCACTTGGCGCTCTGCCGTCCGTGCTCCAGGGATTGCCGCAGTTTCAGATACCGCTCAGGAGTTTCGACATGGTGGGGCTTGAGGCCCTGCGGCAGGTGCTGGAGCCAGGCGACCCTTCAGCGACACCTGCCGCCCCAGCGCCGGCACAGCCCGATATACCCAGCCTCAAGGACCTCATCGACTCCCTGACAGCCTCTGAAACCGGCCTCGTCATGGTGATGGGCAAGGGCGGTGTGGGCAAGACGACCGTCGCGGCGGCAATTGCCGTCGGGCTTGCGCAGCGCGGCCACAGCGTGCACTTGAGCACAACGGATCCTGCCGCCCACATTTCAGCAGCCGTGGATGGCCAGCTCGAAGGACTAGCGGTCGACCGGATCGACCCCAAGGTGGAAACCGAACGCTACATTGAAAAGATCATCGCAAGCCGCACCAGGGAGCTTGATGTCGAAGGCCTCGCTCTGCTGCGCGAGGACCTCGCATCTCCGTGCACCGAAGAGGTCGCGGTTTTCCATGCCTTTTCGAGGATCGTGGCAGAGGCTCGCAGCCACTTCGTCGTGCTTGACACAGCGCCAACCGGCCACACACTCCTGCTGATGGATGCGACTGGCGCATATCACCGCCAGATGACCAGGAACATGCCTGAAGACTCGCATGGGCGCATGATCACGCCGCTGATGCGGCTGCAGGATCCGAGCTATGCCCGCATCATCCTCGTGACGCTTCCCGAAACGACACCGGTTTCGGAAGCCGCCGATCTGCAACAGGATCTGAGGCGCGCCAGGATCGAACCCTATGCCTGGGTCGTCAACCGCAGCCTCTTGGGCACCAGCACCCAAGATCCGGTTCTCAGGGCCCGCATGCTGGGCGAACAGTCGCAGATCACGCGCATCAGGAACGGCCTTGCGAAGCTACTCTTCCTGCTTCCGTGGCAGGAGGAACCACCAGTGGGCATTGCCGCTCTCTTAGCGATTGCAGGACGGTGACCAGCCCCAGATCCTCTTGCGCCGGAAACATCAGCCGGAAGCATTTTCAGGCTCTAGACTGACCGACTGGGGAACTGTCTGTGAAACACCGAGCAACTTGGCCGGCACCCCAATCCGCTCTCACTCCTCTGGGTTGGACAGCAGCACCAGGCACTGCTTGTCGGCAAAAAATGCTTGGTTGCGGAGGTCGGGCGTCACCGCCGCAGCGCCAGCCTTATCAGCACGGCAAAGCGCATCGTGATCTGGCTGATCCAGCGAGAAGTTAACAAGACGGCTACAGACGGGGTCGACTGGCCTTCCTTCACTCAGCAACTCCGTACCTATGAACTGAAGTGACTCGGGCGATGCGATCACCGCGTCATAACCCGCCCTCACCAGCATCTCGCGCGCCAGGATGAACTCAGGATAGAGATATTGTTCCTCGGGATGATCATCGACGATGGCAATCCTGCGGAGCGGCCTACGGACCCCCTGCAAGTGTCACTCCGAAGCGAACATCCCCACCACGTCGGATGGAAAGTCGCTAACGGGAAGGGTTCGTCCATCACCGCGCAGCAAGCACCCTGCGCGCCCGTCAGAAGATTATGCACATTTGAAGCATCCGAAGAGACCTTTGACTGCCTCAATCATCATCACGGATTTACAGAAATCATCGCAAAACCAAACTCAGCGTGAAATCCTGCGTCGGCTGACAACGCGCCCATCCCTCGACCTCAGGACAACTTCGAAGCGGTTTCCACTGCGCCAACCGCGGTAAACGAAATAACGTCCTCGGCAATCGATACGGCGAACATCCCGGAATCCACGGTTCCTCAGCAGCCGTTCGCCATCACGGCAGCTGATACCGCGTCCATTGCTGATAGAACTGCCAACATTGATGTTGATTGTGACTGAGCTGGCCGACACTGGTAAGGCGTTTGGCGCGGAGAGAAAAAAGAGCACAACCGCCAGACCAATAATAGCTCGCAAATGCATGTTATTGCCCTCCACCAATCATGGGAGCATATGGTGTTATCTCAGGCCATGCAATTAACAACCCAGGTAGCCTCCAGCCAATTGCCTAAACCCGAATTTGCAAGAGTTCCGACAATGTCAGAAACCGTCTGCACAAACTGGAGAAGCCTATCACTGAGCATCCGCAGTCCACTGCGATGAACGTCGCAAAAAGGGAAATCGCTCGTCGGTCTCGAACCTAAGAGCTCAACCCATATTCCATATATATATTTATATATATTTCATCAATATAATGATAATCATCTCTATTTCGCACTGTGCGCCACTTAAATCGCTAGTCAGACAGTACCCACTGCGTCAACGCTTCTCATGAATCGCAATTGGGGAGCGTATCGGGAGCAGCCGGAGCCGTAATGGGCTAGGCCTGGCAAATGCCAGACAGCTTGCCTTTCTCTGACTGGCACGATCAGCAACTGGTGCTGGTGCCCTGCATCAACGACCAAAGCCTGCCGGACCCCGCTCGCTGCTGCCGGGATTGGCGGACGTTATCCAAAGCCACCAAAACGGATTCAGCCACCATGAAAGAAACAGAATATCTGTTGGTGCAATATACCAGCCTGCGGCAAGACGCGAGATACTCTCAGACTGATCTGGGGCGGGATTGGAGATTTCTTCCGATCAACGGCCGATCTGCAAACGGAAGTTGAAATGCTTCAGTAGAACGGATCAAAACGGCGATTTATCTGCAGCCACTCGGAAAGTGGCGGTGGAGATAGAGATGGAGATGGCTTTGTTTGGCCTTGCCAATCAAGATCGCGAACAATGGACCATAGACCACAGTTTCTGATCCGAACGCTCGACTTGACTCAGATGCAGGGTAAGTACAGCGTCAGGGCAACCGCTCAATCTTTGTAAGCTGTAAACAGAACCTTCGCTATCAGCCCCCCATAGGACAGACATATGAAAACCGCCGCAACGCTAGTTCTTTTCTTGAGCGCATTGGCAATTCCTGCATACGCCGAATCGACATTGACCGTCACTCACGGACAGGTACCAACTCCGACATACATAGATTTAGGCGCTTCAGGTCAATCCGTGGGTGACCAGAGGATTTGGCACTATGATGGTCAAGATGACAAGAATGACAAGGTCACGATGGACTGGGTTATGACGACGACAGCAACTGCGAACAAGCCTGAAACATTCGATAGCAGAATCACTCTAGGAATATTTTCTTTCTCCGGCGAAGCAAAAGATCGGATCCTCATCGAAGGCATCGGACTTTACCCGGCATCGGGATCTACCCTCAAAGCAGATACAACACTCGAGCGGGCAATAATTGGGGGTACAGGACGATTTGCGGGAGCGTCAGGAAGTGTCGTGTCAACCCACCTTGATGACGGAACATGGAAACACGTATTCCAAATTGAATGACGCCTCCAGTCTCAACACCTCCCGCGCGCCGTCAAATGGCACTCGGTCTGCGGTCATTTGGAGAACCGGGGAGACAGCTTGGCGCTGTCAGAAGAATCTACCGAAACAACCGAATGAAGTTCTGGTCGGAATTTTAGAGACGTGACCAAGGAAACCCCGAGCAGATTATCTGACAACAAACATCTGCAAACATTGTAACAGAGACCAGACACACAGCGGACTGAAGAGTGGCATGCTGAAGACCCAAAGAGGCGAGCACGTCTGGTTGGAGACCCAGCCAGATCACGGTCAAATCGCGGGGTATCTCGCAGCGCACTGGGGTAACGATCAATTCAGGAGCGCTGGCAACTACGCGAAGGTAGCAGACTCTGGGCGGCTTCGGTCTGAGACGGTGTTTGCAATTGCGGAGCATGACAATGGCTGGTGGGAATGGGAAGCAACGCCAGATCTCTCGGATAGAGACAGTTTGCCAATGGGTCTTGGCGAGGTTCTGAAGTTTCAGCAGGCGGGTATGGACCGTTGGAGAAATGGTCTCCGCCGTTTCCCGAGGAATCCCTACGCCAACCTTCTGATCAGTCACCACGCCTATTGGCTCTATGCTGCGCGGGCACTTCCCGACCCAGACCCTGCTTTCACCCATCCGCTGTTCTGGAAAGGCTCTCCTGAAAAAATTTATCCTGGCAGCCGAGAAGAACCGTTGAACTTCATCGCTGAACTGGAGCGCCTCCAGTCAGAATGGACGGAAACCCTGTGCGCAGACCCGGCAACCATTGATTGGGTCGCGCCTGATCATCTTCTTCCGCACGCGCGACTGTTGCAGTTGTGCGATGGCATGTCCCTTGCGCTGTGTTCAGCGCTGATTCCGGCGAAGTCTGGTGAGACCAAGGGCCTTGGCGAGGATGAATTCGAGCTACACGACGTTCCGCGAAGTAGCTGGAACGATCGTGTGACGTTGCGGATCATGCCGCGGGGAAACCGGGTGACTTGAGGAAGGGAGCATGTCTGGCTCATCGCAGCTCTGAGGTGAGCTGGCTCGCCAGTCACCTGACACGACCGTCGCAAAAGCAAGGGCGCATCGTGCGACAGCCAACCATGAACCTGATGGCGAGATTCGCTTTTAAATAGCCAGTTCAACGACAAAAGGGCTGTGATCTCTATTCAGCATGGCGCGCCATTTTGTCAATCACTGAACAACTCAACGGCGACCGTGTGCGGACCTCGACATCGATATGGCGTCGCAGTGTCAGACTCCATTCCTTGCGCTGTCAACCCGGAGAATACTCACGAGACGACTCGGGGTCATCGGTCGAAGCAGGCAGCGCGAGCAGTTCGCTCCATGCTTCCTCGCTGATGGACCAGTTTGCCCATTTCAGTGTTTCCTCGATGCGCTCCGGACGGCTGACGCCGCAGATGGTCGACGCGATGCTCGGATCTCGCAGCGAGAATTGCAATGCGGCCGCGCCCAGCGGAATGCCATGACGGGCGCAGACCTCCTCAACACGGCGGATCGGCCCCAGCACGCTTTCCGATGCGATCTGGTACACATAACGCTGCTGGCTGTCAGCCCCTTTGGCAAGCGCACCACTCGCATAGGGGGCGGCGTTGAAAACGGCAATGCCGCGCGCGGCGGCGAGTTCAAGCATCGGTCCAGCGTTGCGGTTAACCAGCGTGAAGCGGTTGTGGGTAATCAGGGCATCGAAGTCCCAATCGCGCAGCAACGGCATCATGATGTCGATACGACCTGCCGCAAGGCCAACGGCTCGTGCAAGGCCTTCCTCCTTCATGCGCATCAGCGCATCCAGCGCGCCGCCACGACCGGTGACGTCAGACAGGTTAGAGGCATATTCGGGATCGTGCAGGTGCAGGATGTCGACGTGGTCGACGCCAAGAGTGGACAAGCTCTCCTCCAGCGAGCGGCGCGCCTGCGCTGCGTCGAACTGCAGGGTATTCATGTCGCGGTCAAGCTTCGTGGACAAGATGCGACCTGCAGGCCAACCACCACGCTCACGCACGACTTTGCCGATGAGTGCCTCGCTCCGCCCCAGTCCGTAGTTGCGGGAGGTATCGATGAAGCCAACCGGCTGGTCGAGAATGGCCCGGATCGTCGCCAGGGCACGTTCCTCACCGACGCTGTAGCCGTAGGTCTCGGGCATATCGGCGAGTGCTGTCGCACCGAAGCCGATGCGCGGAACGGCAACACCGGATGTTCCAACTTGCCTCAGGGCGTTCGCGATCATCAAAGTCTCCCAACAGGATTGGCAGGAAAGCACATCAGGCTTGATATGAGAAGCCGCTTCACGGAGGCTGTCACTGGGCGCATCGCCGCTCGCTAGCCACGCACTGGAGCGTTGGCATTGCAGCCCATCATGTAACGAAGGCGAGGCGACAGTTGCCGGGCGAAGTCCGCTGTCAGCGGCGTGCGGAGATCGACGAAGGGCTTCACCCAGGCTCGGCCATACTGGGCGATGAGGCCAGTGCGGGCGCGGTCGGTGACGTTGCTTCCGTGGCGGTGCCAGGTCTGCGAAAGCCAGATCGCAAGAGAGCCTGCCGGCGCCTCGATCACAACTTCGGTGTCCATGGAGTCCCTGCCCTTCGGCGGGCGCTTCAGCGTCAGATGGCTGCCGGCGACGACGTGGGTCGCGCCATTGTCGGCGGTGAAGTCGTCGAGCATCCAGACGGTCTGAACGGCGAGGGTGAAATTCGGCAAGGGTTCGGGCACGAAGGAGATCGGCGAATCGATGTGCCAGCCACCTGAATTGGTGTGCGGGCCGACATTGTTGATCGAGACATCGAGCAGGATGGCGTCGCGACCCAACTCGGCATCCATCAATTCCAGGACGACGGGATGTTCGATCAGGGGTGCAAAGGCTGCATCCTTGTTCATAAGGTTGAAGATGCGCTGCGAGCGGCCATCGTCAAAGATCGACGGAAGATGGAAGAAACTGATGCAGACCTCTTCGGGAGGAACGGGCCAAGGCGTATCGAACTCGCGCGCACGGTCGGCGCGGATGCGCTTTTTCACCCGTTCTGACTCCTCCTTGTCAGCAACAAAGGGGCCGTACTCGCTGCAATAGCCGTCATCGCTGGGGATGGCCGGGCCATCACCGGAATCGAAAGGCTGCTCACGCTCATGCGCAAGCATTCGGTCCACACGTGCCTTTAGATCTGCGATCTTTGCTCGATCCATCAGGTTGGGGATCACAGTAAATCCATGTTGGTTCAGGTGTTTGCGGGCATTCTGGACATCTGCAGATGTTGCGGTGGCCATTTGAAGTCCTCCAAGCAGGGGTGGATGAGTTTGTTGAGCGACCAGGCGGCATTGGCCTGACCGATATTTTGCGCGAGGTCGATTGAAAGACTATTGCATGTTCAGGGCTTCGTCGACTGCAGGTGACTTGAACCGGTTTTGCGCACTTTGGAGTTCCGACGACTGGAATACATTCTGCCCGGCCGCTACGCTCCTGAAACGCATTGGATGACTTGGCGGGAGCAGGGCTTTCAGGCGCATCATAGCTCATCGAAAAACGTCGATCAGACAGAAAGGAAGGTTTGCGACAGCGAACTCCGAGACACCTGCGACGATCACGCATGCCACCAAGGAAAACCGACGACAAAGCGTCGAATCAACCTTGCAAACTGATGCAGGCCGTCAATTGGATGTGACAGCGAGACGGACGGAAATCGAAGCTAAAGAATTGAAGAAGCGACTGCTGACGTCATTCATCAATCATAGGTGATGAAATGCGATTGCACATGATGATCAAAACTGCGGATGGACGATCATGCTGCAATCAGTCCACGGCACAAGGATGTGCTGCTATCTCAGGCGGTCGGCCAACAGACCAAAGGGCAGGCCAGCTAGTGATCGACCTCATCGGGTGCGATACGCAAGTGTTTGGTAACTGACCAGAAGCGGAGCGAAAATGGCTAAGGCATCATTGAAATGGGGACGTCAGATCCAGATCAGCAAGCCGACTGCCCTGGGTCTCGCGTTCATTTTACTGCCTATGTTTCTCGTGCTCATCATTGCCAGTAGCCCTACTACCGCAGCCCAGCAGGCGACAGGACCGGAGCCCGATGCGCCAGTCCTCGAACTGAGAGGTATCTGGACACCTTCTCCACCCTATGAAGTGCCTGAACCAAGAAGTGCCCAGGGGGTTGGGGGCCTCGATATCGACATACTTTCGGCCGTTGCAGATCGTGCCGGCATTCAGGTGAAACTCAAGCCTCGGCCATGGACTGCGCGACGTGCGGACCTGCTCTCCGGCCAGGCCGACATCACAACCGGCGCGTTCCAACCCGCCGACGGTGACCCGGATTTCTATTATTCGCTTCCATATCGCTATGCCCGGATCTCCTTGTTCCTCCGCAACGGTGAAGACACCCGCTACGATCTGACGGACACCGCACGCCTGATAGCGAGTGACCCGTCCTTCCGCATCGGAATCATCACGGATCGGACATTCCAGGATCCCGCGATCAACCACGCTCTCATTCAAGCCGGTCGAGAAGGTCGCCTCGTGGCCACCACCTCTGACGAGGATAGCTTGCGCGAATTGCTCGACGGCAGGATTGATGGCTTCCTCACTGACAGACTAGGCGCCGTGACTGCAATCCTTGCTGCAGATCTGAAAGACAGGGCTTACGAAAAGGTACTGCCCGGCGCCTCGGGCGTCCGCTTCATGTTCAGCAAGGCGACAATCACACCTGAGACAGTGAACCGATTCAACGCTGCGATCAGCCAACTTGAGGAGAATGGCGCACTGGGAAAGCTAGGGCATGCAAAGATCTTCAGCGCGGTACTGTCCTATGTCTTCAGCACTCCGCTGTTCCGCAGCTTTGAAATAACCGGAATCATCGCCGCTGCCCTGTCAGGGGTGCTGATTGCCTATCACGAGCGCTTTAACCTAGCAGGGGCACTCTTTCTATCCGCTCTTCCAGCGGTGGGCGGTGGCGTGCTCCGTGACCTCATCCTGAACCGCCATCCGATCTTCATCCTCGCGTCGCCGCTTCCACTGTGCCTCGTGGCTCTCACGGTGGTAGGCGGCCTCTTCATCATCCGCATCGGAGAACGTGTCAGACGGCGCGGTTGGAACCTACCGCAGATCATAAAGCTGACAACCCTGATCGACATAAGCGACGCCGTGGGACTCGGGGCGTTCACGGTGACAGGAGTCGCGGTTGCCGTGATCATGGGCGCGGAGCCGCTATGGCTGTGGGGGCCGATTTGTGCCATGCTGACGAGCGCCGGTGGCGGTATCTTGCGTGACGTGCTGCGCCAAGCGGGAAAGCCAGGTGTATTACACAAGGAATTCTACATAGAAGTACCGCTGATCTGGGGCGCACTTCTGTCGCTTTACCTTCTCACCAGACCGATCTTGCTGGTGCCCGAAAATGTCGTGGCCGCTATACTCATAACGGGAATGGGTGCCACCTTCACCCGTCTCCTGGCTTTGGCCATCGGCTTTCGCGGTATTGCATTCAACTCAGAGGAGTCATCGATCTGACCTTTTTACAACGCGCCGCGGCCCACGCTCCAAGTTATGCGGCCCGACGACAGGTAAACTGCCTGGTGGAAACGTGTTGTGAGTTTGCACTGACAGGCTCAAATCCCTGACCTATCACGTGGGCGTCTCTACGGGCCTCCAACTACGTCATTGATCCTGCATCCCCAGAAGCTGCCATGACGGGATCGAAATCATCAGGGTTCGAGTCCTCCGCCAGGATTCAAACGCGTCGAAATACACGCGACGATAGTATCGGCGCCCAATGGACACCCAAACCCCGAAACTGCTCGCAAAGCGGACAAATTCCGACGCTTCAGATATCGCCACCAACGCTCAAGTGGTGCAAGTTGGCCGTAGCCTGACCACCGGTTATCAGAGGAGTCTTCATGGCCACCACCACACTGAAACTCGAAGGACGCCTCGACTCGGCTGCCGCAGCAAAACTCGAAACGGGATTTGCCACAGAGGCCGGAGCCATCACCGAAAAGGGTGACAAGGCCATCATCGATCTGCAGGACCTCGTCTACATATCGTCGTTGGGCATCCGCATGCTGGTGTTAGCCATCAAGCAGTTCCACAAGCGTGGTGTCGAGTTTGCCACTGTCCGCCCTCGCGACAACGCGGCGAACGAACTGCTGATCTCCGTCGACTTGGCCTCGCATCTCAACATGGTCGAAGACGCTGAGGCGGCCCATGCCCAGGCTCACCAGATCTGGTAAGTTTCGGGGACGACCGGATGACGCCTTGCGCTTGTGAATCGAGGTCCGAACGACGGTTGTAACGGGCGCTTCAAACGGTGGCCATGGCCACGCGACTGGTACCTGCTGCCGGGGCTATGTCACGCAAGAGACAGCGCCAGGGCCTGTCAAGCAGGGTCTGATGGACTGGCTTGACCTTTTCATCGACGCCCTCAGCAAGCTCTTCATGATCTGATCGGAACTTGCCCACGGCTGGAATTTCGCTGTTGCGGACCTCCGGTTCTGCCTCACCTCAGCATTACCTGTTGAGATACGATGAGCCGGAATGCTTCCCTTCCTCAAGTCACCCAATTTATCGCGACAGCGCTGCCGCCGGACACTTCATGGTCAACACGGCACACTCAGTATCGACAGAGGAGATGCTCCTCACTTGACCCCAGGCAACCGCTTCCATAAGAACTGAAATTCTTGTCTTCTCTCAGTGCAGATCAACAGCCAGCCTGTCCAAGCAAGATGGACCGCCTGACATAGCAACGGAACTATTCCAGTGAAGTCTCGCCTTACCAAAGTGATGATACTACTCGCGGCAGCAGCGTGTTCTATTGGCAGCGCTTTCGCTATGGAGCGGACCGTTATCAAATTGCACCAGGAAGCTCCCGAATTGCATTCCATTGACCTGCCGCCCGTCGGACATTCCGACGGCGATATTCTCGCCTTTGAAGCCAATCTGACTGGCGACAATGGCGTCAAGGCGATTATGGATGGTTTCTTGATGACCGTTGACTTGGCTGGAGCAACGGAGAACGTTGAGGACCGCGTGGGTCAGTTTACGATTGATTTTGGTGACGGGTCATCGCTGCTGATCTCAGGCAAAGCGGTTTTCGCTGCAACGGCGACTGAAATGTCCAATGAAACCCCACAGATCCGCTCAGTGGTAGGGGGTACAGGCACATACATCGGCGCACGTGGGCAAATAACGTCTGTACACCATGCCGATGGTACGTGTGACCACATGATCGAATTGGTGAATTAACACCGGGATGCCGTAATTCATCTCGGAGAACATCTGTAACAGCATCCGACCGGGCACGGTCGGCCAAGTTGCTTGGCCGTGTACCCTCTGTTCTGTCTCATCGGCGCCTCTCCCGGGCGCTACGATAATTCGGAAATCACTCCTCAAGTCACCGAATTTGACTCCGGAGCGACCCCGCCGGACACATGGCGTCTGTGACCCTCGCCCGACCGCTTATATGAGGAGTTCGGTCGCTATTCCCCTGCAGTCCATCTCGAAATCAAGCCCTGAAACCGGCGGGCGCGTATAGTGCCATGTCACGCCAAAGCGGGAGGCGCCACGCTTGACGAAGAGATCGGCAAGAAGATGATGTATATCGTAAACGGTGTAGATCTGTGCGCTGGTTGAATCTTCCCACGTCATGCCCAGCGACCTCATTCGTGCCTCCATTGTGCCGACAACAAATCTTGCTTTGTCTTGAAGTCCCTCGATCGAGGTATCGCCAGGTCGAATGATGTGATCGGCATAGTTCGACTTCCCCTCCGGAACCTCGCCACTTCCCGAGATGACGAAAGTCGGTGGCCCTTGATGGGTCGGAGAGGTGTAGGAAAATGCATAGAACTCGGGTTCCAAGGGAGGATCAATCGATGGGCAGACGTTGGTTCGAGCAACCGGATTCGCTCCTTGGCGGCAGATACCCCAGGACTCGAGAACCGCGACATACCGTTCGTTGAACGATCTGAAGCCATCCTCGGAGAATGGCGCCGGAGATCTGAGTTCACAGGCACAGAGAGCGGTTCTTGGCCTTCCCGCCGCTTTGAGATGCTTGTCTATCATGCTGAACCCCTCCGCAAGAGGGAGGGACCGCCGGAGGGTCGCTCGCACAATTTCATAACCCTCCACCGCCACCACTCCACTGGAATATTGGAACACGCCAGATGAGTACCTATAGTTCCCCGCTGCAAACTCAAAACTGTTCACATCTTTTGATCCTTGTTCTACCTCAGGATCGGATCACCCTTTGACAACCACGCCCGATTGTCAACGACGCATGATCGCCGGCTCGCTATTTTCTTCGCGCACCGAGCATCGCCAGTGTGAATATGCACGATCTTGCAAGACATTCCATTTCATAGCCCTGATGGGATGGGAAGAAAACGTCGATCTCGAGCGGAAACTCACCCACTGGATGCACTTCTGCAATCTCGCCAGATTTTATGGAACCTTCAATGACAAGCACTTTACGATGTACTCGGAGAGCAGATTCAAATTCGTATGGGAGCGTCTCGTCAGTTCGTTCTTATCACACTCAGCAGTGATCGTATCCTGCATGCCCGATTGCTACGTTCATGAAGAGTACAACGAGCGAAACGCACGGAAACCCGATAGACACCATGAACAGAATGGATGTTGCCCATGCATGACTGATAAACCAGAGCACAGTGCCAAACGCGTTTATGATGAGAGTTACCGCGACAATGCCACTCGTCGGGTGTGTCGCCAGGTTGACGAATCCTGTTGAGAACCCTCTCCATCCGCATTGAGAGAAACGAATTGAAGCTCGCCACGGTTCCGGGAAGCAAGGCAGGAGCCACCACATGAGAGCGGACCGGCGCTGGATGTTCGATCGATCCCCGCTGAGTTTCCATGGTCGGTAACGTTCTTGCACCTGAGGTCTGGCTGCCTCACATCAACCATGGTGATTGAAACAAAGACTTCGTGAAGCTGAATTCATTGCCAATGGCGGATCGCTGCCAATTACCAGTGACACTGACAGCCCATCTTGTATTAAGAACGACAATCTTCAGGATCGGGCCAGGCAAAGTCGCTGCGGATCCTCAGCAGCGGCGGGCCGTCGATCATGGGATCAGTCGGGCAGGTTGCGGCGGAACAAGAGATCGCGGTTGATGTCCGCAATGCTTGTAAGGCCGCACAGCGTCATAACGCGGTCGATCTCGCTGCGGTAGATGTCAAGCACATGCGCTACGCCAGCCTCGCCCGCCACCGCGAGTCCCCAGAGCTGCGGCCGCCCGATGAGGCAGGCAGTGGCGCCGAGTGCCAGCGCCTTGACCACGTCGCCGCCGCGCCGAACGCCACCGTCGAGGAGTATCGGCATCTCGCTCGCCACAGCATCGACAATATGCGGCAGCACGTCGAAGGAGGCGGCTGCGCCATCAAGCTGGCGGCCACCGTGGTTCGACACGATGATGCCATCGACCCCGCGCCGCCGCGCCATGTCGGCCTCTGCCGGGCTGAGAACACCCTTGAGGATGAACGGACCGGACCACAGCTTGCGCACCATGTCCACGTCGTCCCAACTCATCGACGGGTCGAGCAACGACGACATGCGTCCGGCGAGCTTGCCGATCTCGGCTGTTTCACCCGGTCTTACATAATTACCAAAAGTGATATGCCGCAACTCGTTGCGCATGCGCCACAGCCAGTGGCCCTTGGTGGCCATGGCGGCGAGGCTCATGAAGTCGAGCCGCGGGGGAATGGTGAAGCCATTGCGGATGTTGCGCTCGCGACTGCCCAGAACTTGGTTGTCGATGGTCAGTACCAGCGCGTCGTAGTTTGCTGTCGCGGCACGTTCCACCAATTCACGGGTGAAGGCCCTGTCGCGATAGATGAATACCTGCATCCAGCGCGGGGTGACTCCCGTCCCTGCGAGCGTTTCCAACGTGCAGACAGAACCGTGGCTGAGGCAGTAAGCCGTGCCAGCAGCTTGGGCGGCGCGGGCCCCGCAGCACTCCCCATCCGGCCAGAACAACCCCGCGAGTCCGGTGGGGCCGATAATGACCGGTAGGCTCAACCGCTTGCCGAACAGGGTGACGGAAAGATCGCGTGTTGCCGCACCTCGCAAGGGCTGGGGGAGGAGGTCGACATCGTCGAAGGCGCATTCGTTGCGGCGCAGCGTGCGTTCATCTTCAGCGCCGCCATCTGCAAAATCGAAGACGGGGCGCGGCAGGGAGGCAAGCGCCAGTTTGCGCATGGCACCGACGCTATAGCCCTTGCGCATCCAATCCGGTGTTACAGCGTTCATGAAACCTGAGGTAAGCACAACTGAGAAAAAACTGAAGCACAGCGGGGTCGAAATCGCAATGGCTGGGCGTCGGCAGCACGTACACCGGCGGGTGGCGCGACCTCCTGGTGAAGTCGAGGGCGGGGCACATGCTTTGCCAGAGGGAGCCGCTGAGATGGATCCTCCTCGCTGATGAAATCTGCGAGGCACTCGACCAATGGCGCGACGCGAGGCAGGACGCTGACATGCTGCCGGGCGCATTCCTTGCCGACGATAGTGACCGCAAGAAACTCCAGTTCGACGACATCGAGGTGTTGGAGAGGCACTTGACACTGTTGGCGCGTGACGACTGCGCCGGCGGAACAGAGGCTGTGTCGGCGCGCTTCTGGGATGAAGGTTGCGAAGTCTGCGGCATGGGCGACAGCATCGTCGTCGGCACTTCGCGCAGGTTGCCCGGCGATCTTCCTGACGGCCTGTGACGGTCATGAAGACAATCGCGCCGCTCTCAGGTCAGGAGCCGGTCTCGTAGCGTCTCTGGTGACGGCATCGTGATGACGAACGCTCACAACCCCCGTAATTGCGCACCTCTTCCGAGACGCGCGGCAGAGACATATTGTCGATAAATATCAAATAGTTATCTGGCGGAAGAGGAGGGATCCCAACCATTACGTTTAAATTGTTTTAAATCAACGGATTAAAGCCTGTCTATGAAAACCTACCGACACTTTGACCGGCACCTCGGGGCAGCCGGGACCGTTAAGACGTGCCAGTATTTCCCATGATCGCCCGCGCGAAATCAGTACAAAGCCACACCCTCCCTCTTTTATAACTCCGTTTTCGGGTCCGCAACCCAGGCTCCGGTGGCCAAACCCCGACATAGGCACTGACACACCAAGACCCTCAGTGGAATTGGTGCAGTGCTTGTTCCGTCGGGCCATAGACAAGCGAGAGGCCATGGCAACGCACCAAGCGACAAATCCATACCATACCTGTTAAACCTATTCGCCTTGACGGCACGGCCCACTCCGGTGACCATGCCGGGCATGGCCACAGAAAACTGCGCGTCCACAATACCGATGATAGCCTCGTCCAATAGGAGCATAAGAACTCCCATGGGAGTGTGCGGAAGGGTTTTTGTGCCTTACATTGCAGGGATAATTGCCTTTGCTGCGGTTACTTCCTCGACCGGCTCAGCTGCGACAATAACCGATAAGACACAGCCAAACGGCGTTGGGATCATTACCATTGAGGGAACGCTCAATGCCATTGACGCCAAGACATTCCAACGTCTTGCACTTCAATGGGAAGACGCTGTCGTCGTCATGCATAGTGACGGCGGCAACCTTCTTGCGGGCCTGAAGATCGGAGAGGCCATCAGGCTGAAAGAGTTCCGGACTGTAGTCCCAAGTCGGGGTGTTTGCGCATCTGCGTGTGCACTTGCCTGGCTGGGAGGTGTTGGCCGCTACATGGCTCCTGACGCCTCCATAGGATTTCACGCTGCCTACGTGCAAAAAGATGGCAGAGCAGAAGAAACCGGCTTAGGGAATGCCCTGGTTGGTGCCTACTTAACCCGGCTGGGCCTCCCAACCTCTTCAGTCAGCTACATCACTTACTCAGCACCCAATGAGATGCAGTGGCTCACACCGAAGGATGCGCTAGACATCGGCATTGAAGTGAGGGTACTCCATGAGGCCATCGGTTCAGAACCTAGCGTCACTACTAAGCGCAAGTCCACAGAACAGGGGGGCTCGCCTGGAAGCGGAACTCCCTCTCAACCAGTGCAGAAGCCAGCGCGACACCAAACTGTCATCCCCACCCCTGCAGACCCTCCGCCTCAGACAGCCGGAGGGCCACGATTGGCCATCTGCCGATCGAAAGACCCCGCTGGTACGAGCATTGTCGTTTCAGTTGGCGACACCGTACGAAGAAATCTGAAGGAAGGCGAAGCAATAGTATTGGAAAATGTATCGGGCCCGGTGCACACCTCCTTCAAGATCAATCAACTCAGCAAGAAGGACAATGCGAAGATTACTTTGAGTATGGCAGAAGACCGCGATCGGTACCTTCTTATACGGGCCTACTTCTACAACAAATGGCTGATTGGAATACCGAGCACAAAGGTATTTGAGAACGACAGATTCATTCTCGTTGAAGTGTCCGAGAAGGACTTTCGAAAACAATGCTCTTCGCATCGGACAGAGGCGTTCAGCTTCAAGTGAAGCATCGCGCCAGCTTGACAAGTCGGTAGGACTGATTTTCACAGTGAGCAGACAAGAAGACTGCCGATTGCCGTTTAAACAAGGGATGCTCTATGACCTGCCACTGAAGATTTCCTCCAGATAGATTTAGAGTCCGGCCCAGAAGATGGAGACGGACAATGAAGCGGAAGCGGTTCACGGAAGAGCAGATCATCGGGGTCCTGCGTGAGCAGGAGGCAGGTGCGAAGACGGGTGACCTGGCTCGGAAGCATGGGGTCTCGGAAGCCACCCTGTATAACTGGAAGGCCAAGTTCGGAGGCATGGACGTATCTGACGCCAGGCGCCTGAAGGCCCTGGAGGACGAGAACGGCAAGCTGAAGCGGCTACTGGCCGACGCCATGCTGGACAACTGTCAACGCCGGAGTGAATCTGCAGCAGTTTTCCGGAGTAAAAGTGCAGCACGTGCTCAGGCAAGAAGGCCCCCGATATCGGGGGCCTTCTGGCTTAACGAGCGTTTC
>CANJMQ010000001.1 GCA_947475225.1 Bradyrhizobiaceae bacterium | reverse complement strand
TCGAATACCGCTTCAACCGGAGATACGATCTCGCCGCCATGATCCCGCGCCTCTCGTGGGCCGCGGTACGAACCCCTCCAATGCCGTATCGCCTGCTAAAGTTGGCTGAAGTTCATGCGTAATCAGGATTGGTTTTGACGTCTTCGTTTCCGATGCGGGGCTTCGGCAGAGACAGGGGCATTCGACCGGACCAAGCCCTTCGGTTTGCCTGGCTGGCTTGCGGGTCCGATTCCACGGTCCACCCGCCTCGGTTGACAGGGTGGGCGGGAGCCCTAATGTCCAAACTTGTTCTGCCGTTGCGATGTTGAGACGCGAGCAATCCTGGATGACAATCCGACCGCCGAAGGTTTCGGTCGCCATACCTGTCTATGATGGTGAGTCCCACCTGGCCGAAACCATCGATTCCGTCCTGTCGCAATCCTGCGCGGACTTTGAACTGATCATCTGCGACGATCACTCGACGGACCGGTCGCTGGAGATCGCGGCGTCCCGCGCCGACAGCCGCATCCGCATCCTGCGCAACGCGTCGAACCTCGGCTTTGGCGGGAACTGGAACCGCTGTCTCGCCGAGGCGCAGGGCAGCTACATCAAGATCCTTCCGCAAGACGACCTGCTGCACCGCGACTGTCTGAAGAAGCAGGCCGAGGTGCTGGATGCGGACGTCGCCGGCGGCGTCGCGCTGGTCTTCTGTGCCCGCTCGATCATCGGACCGACAGGCAAGGCGCAGCTGACACGCCGCTTCACGGGCGGCCTGCGCGCGACCGGGGCAGACATCGCGAAGCGCACGGCGCGAATGGGAACGAACCCGGTGGGCGAGCCCGGCGCCGTGCTGTTCCGGCGCAGTGCCGCAACGGCCGCGGGCGCGTTCGACGGCACGCGGCCCTTCGTGATCGACATTGACTACTGGCTCCGGCTCCTCAAGTTCGGGAATGCGGTTTACCTGCCCGAAGTGCTCGCCAGCTTCCGCGTCTCGCCCGGCTCGCAAAGTGTCCGGATGGTCCGCAACCAGGCTGCCGAATTCAGGGCGTTTCTCGCCGAGCTGGGGCATTCCCGCCTCTACCCGCTGAGCCGCACGGATGTGAGAATCGGTGGTCTGGCTGCGGCGGCCAACGGCATCGGGCGTGCACTCTTCTACCGTCTGACGATGCGAAGCAGCTCATGAGCCTGATACCCGTCCGGCAGCGTGGACATTGGCCTATGACCGATCAGACTTGACATGCAGCAAATGAAGTGGCCCCCCTTGCACGAGCTGAAACGCTTCCTGATCGCAGGAACGATAAACACAGCCTTCAGCTATATGATCTATGCCCTGTTCCTGTGGTTGGAGGTTTCCTATCCACTCGCCAATCTGGCCTCCATGATTGGCGGCGTCCTGCTGGGCTTTGTCACGCAAGGTCTCTTCGTATTCCGGCGCCTTGAGACGCGCCGGTTTCCTGTCTTCGTTGTATCTTGGCTGGCAATATGGGGGCTCAACGTATTGTGCATCGGACTGCTGCTGCCTCTGGTTAACGGCAATGCCTATGTTGCCGGAGCGCTAACCCTCTTCATCATCGTTCCGCTGTCATTCATCGTCCAGAAGCATCTGGTGTTTGGCGGTGGATCCGGTCGATGAAATAGCGCGGCCGACGCTTGGCTTCGAGATAGAGCTTGCCGACATATTCTCCGATGATGCCGATGCCGATCAGCTGCACGCCGCCGAGGAAGTAGATAGGCAGCACGGTCGAGGCCCAGCCAGGAACGAGCTGGGCATGCGTGAATGCCTTGACGAGGATCCACACCGCCAGGAACAACGTGGCAAGCGACACGAGAATGCCGAGCACGCTGATCAGGCGCAGAGGCATGACCGAGAACGAGGTGACGGCATTGAGGGCGAGGCCGATCATGCGCCGCAGCGGATACTTGGACTGCCCGGCAAAGCGCCCCTGCCGGTCATAGAGCACTGACTCGGACTGGAAGCCGAGGAGCGGGATCATGCCGCGGAGATAGAGGTTGACCTCCTGATATTCGCCAAGCGCCGCAACGGCGCGGCGGCTCATCAGGCGAAAATCCGCGTGATCAGATACCGTCTCGACACCGAGCAGGCCAAGAAACCGGTAAAAGGCCTTTGCCGTTCCGCGCTTGAACAACGAGTCGCCATCTCGGCTGCGGCGCACGCCATAGACGATATCTGCCCCCTGCTCGAATTTCGCGAGCATCAGCTCGATGGCCGAAACATCATCCTGGAGGTCGGCATCGATCGACACCGCTGCATCGCCGTCAGACGCCTCGAGGCCGGCGACCAGGGCTGTCTGGTGCCCACAGTTGCGCGACAGCCTGATGCCCACCACGGGACTACCCGCATCGACGGCACGCAAGATCAGGTTCCAGGTCTCATCGCGACTGCCATCATCGACGAAGAAGATTCGGCTGGCGGAAGAGAGTCTTCCTTCAGCCTCGAGCTTCCGAAGCAACTCCTCAAGGCGGCGCAGCGTCTCCGGAAACACCTCCGCCTCATTGAAACACGGAACGACGATCGAGAGGTTGGTGGCCGCTGCCATGCGTTCCATCGTCACGGCGGTCTCGTCTTGTTGTGGCTGCATCGCGTGATGTTATGCGGCCACGCCGCGGCCTTGCAAGCGGCGATTGCGGCGGGCTGGAGTGGGCGCACTCAACTGGCGAGGGTGAGAGCCTCCAGCGCCCCCCAGTCATTTGCAGGAAGAACCCGCGCCAACTCATCCACATGGCGCGTCCATGCAATGAGACAGAGGAATGGCGTCGGCCCCACCTTCGTCAGGTGGGGCTGGAAGGCGGGGTTCCACACCGGTTCGCCTGCCGGCTTGATGATCAACGGCCGACCCGGCGCAAAACGCCAGCCATGCGGGCCGGTGAGCGGAGCATAAAGTTCTGGCGCGCGATGGCAGTGGTCTCGGTAAAGAACGCCAGGCGCGATCAGGAACAGGCCCAGCTCAAAGTCATCGGCGGCAAAGGCCGCATCACTCCCTGCAAGGGAGGCGAAGGCATGGCCTTCGGCAAAGCGGTCGCCGATCTCTTCGCGCCGATAGCCATCATAGCTGACCCAGGCAAGGTGAGGCGCGGCAGCGGCGATCGCCATCGCCAGTTGTGGCTGCGATCGTGCCGCTTCCGCCAGCGCCACTTCGAGCCAGCGGGCGGCGATCGGGTGCGGCCGGGCATGAAGGCTGCGCCCTGACTGGACGCACCGGCCGAGACCGGACCGCACTTCGGCCGCGCCCGGGTGAGACAGCGTCTTCAGATAGTCCCGGGCAACGTCGAAGAGAGCCAGCAGGCTGGCAGTTGGTGACGTTGCAAGCCGCGGCACGGAGGGCAGGCCTCGATCCGACAGCAACAAGGCGGCATCGCGGCTGTCGAAGGGAGACGCCTCGCGATAGGCGTCAAGCTGCGCCTCGCTGATCACACCCCGCTGGAACAGCTCCATCGCCGCGCCATAGCGCACGCGCCCCGACCCTGGAATGCCAACAGGCATATGCAGGAGGCGCAGCACGTCATCCATTGGCGCGGAAGGCCATCTGCTCGTCACGCTGGCGGCGGTGCTCGGCACGGTTCATGAAGATGCCGGCAATCACCACGCCGATGGCCACGATGCCGACCATCAGTGTGGCCAGCGCATTGATGTCCGGCGTCACGCCAAGCTTCACCTTGGACCAGATGAGCAGCGGCAGCGTCGTGCTGCCAGGCCCGGTGGTGAAGGACGTGATGACCACGTCATCGAGCGAGATCGTGAAGGCCAGCAGCCAGCCCGACATGACGGCAGGCGAAATGACGGGCAGCGTCACGTCGCGCAGCACTTCCCACGGCCTGGACCCCAGGTCCATCGCCGCCTCCTCGATGGAACGGTCAGACTGCAGCATGCGGGCCTGCACGATGGTGGTGACGAAAACCATGGAGAAGGTGATGTGGGCGAGCGTCACGGTGGTGAAGCCGCGCTGCGCGGGCCAGCCGATCCACTGCGCCATGAGGATGAAGAACATCAGCGACGAAATGCCGGTGATCACCTCCGGCATGATCAGCGGCGCGGTGACAAGTCCCGAGAACAGCAGGCGCCCGCGGAACTTCGTGAAGCGCGCAAGAGCTATTCCGGCCATTGTGCCAAGGATCGTTGCAATGCTCGCCGAGACCAGCGCGATCTCCAGGGACAGGATGAGCGCGTCGATCACCTGCTTGTTGGAGAACAGCGAGACATACCATTTGGTCGAGAAGCCGCCCCACACGCTGGCCAGCCGCGACTCGTTGAAGGAATAGACGATCATCGACAGGATCGGGATGTAGAAGAAGGCAAAGCCGAAACCGAGCATGCTGACGAGGAAGGTGTGGCGGCGCTTCACTTGGAGCCCTCCGCCTTGGCCTGGAAATGGCTGTAGATCATGGCGGGCCCCACCATCAGCACCAACAGCACCACCGCGATGGCCGAGGCCATTGGCCAGTCGCGCGCCGAGGAGAACTGGTCGGAGATCACCCGGCCGATCATCGGGCTCGAGGCATCGCCCACCAGCGTGGGGATGACGAGTTCGCCCGCCGCGGGGATGAACACCAGCATGCCGCCCGCCACGATGCCGGGAATGCTCTGCGGCAGGGTGACATCGAGGAAGACCTGCCAGGGCCTGGAGCCAAGGTCGAGGGCTGCTTCGTCAAGCGTCGGATCAAGCCGCTCGAGACTCGCATAGAGCGGCAGGATCATGAAGGGCAGATAAGTATAGACCATCACCAGCACGACGGCGAAATTGCTGTGCATCATGGGCATGAAGTCGACGGCCCAGCCGGCGGGCACAATGGCGTTCCAGATTTTCGTGATCCCGGCGTTGAACCAGCTCGACCGGCCCATCAGCCCCATCCAGGCGTAGACGCGCAGCAGGAAGGACGTCCAGAATGGCAGGATCACCAGCATCAGGAGGATGTTCCGCCAGCTCTTCGAGACGCGGGTGAGGCCCAGCGCCATGGGATATCCGATCAGCAGGCAGAGGAGCGTGGCGATGCCCGCACTCACCAGTGACGTGATGAAGGCGCGGAAGTAGAGCGTGTCGGTAACGGCGCGCACATAGCCCTGGAAATTGAACAGCGGATAATCGCCGCCAAAGGAGATGGGCGGTGCCGTGGGCGTCTTGGTGCCGAGGCTCATCGCCACAACGATGAGGAAGGGCAGGAGGAAGAACAGCAGCAGCCAGACATAGGGCGCGCCGATCAGCAGGTCTGACCAGCCCTTGCGATCGAACCAGCGCGACAGCCGGTTGCCCTCCATCGCGCTACTCCGCCAGCACGATGGCCGAGGACGGCGCGAATGAAATCCACACCCTGTCGTCCCAGTCGGCGACACGCGCCGCCTCGCCGCCGCGCGTGGCGTTCACCGCATGCGCCTGCACGAGCACGCCCGACGGCAGAATGACGCGATAGAGGCTGTCCTTGCCGAAATAGGCGAGGTCCTTCACCGTGCCCTGGAAGGCGTTGGCGCCCTCGGGACGGTCCTTCGAGATGAGCAGCTTTTCCGGGCGGATGGCAAGGGTTGCCTCCTGGCCTTCGCTGAGGCCCGGCACATCGCGGGCCATGACCTCGCCACCGAGAGCGGGCACCGAGAGCCGCAGCTGTCCGGTCTGGCGTTCGAGGATGGTCGCGGGAAAGGATGTGATGGAGCCGATGAAATCGGCCACGAACTTGCTGTTCGGAAATTCATAGACCTCGCCGGGGCTGCCGATCTGCTTCACTTCGCCCTTGTCCATCACCGCGATGCGGTCGGACAGCGTCATTGCCTCTTCCTGGTCATGGGTGACCACGATGAAGGTCACGCCGGTGCGCTGCTGGATCGACATCAGCTCGAACTGGGTACGCTCGCGCAGCTTCTTGTCCAGCGCGGCGAGCGGCTCGTCGAGCAGCAGCAGCTTCGGCTGGCGGGCGAGTGCCCGGGCCAGCGCCACGCGCTGGCGCTGGCCGCCCGAGATCTGGTGCGGCTTGCGCGTTGCATAGGGCACGAGCTGGACCAGCTCCAGCATCTCGCGCACGCGGCTGGCCTTCTTCTGTGCGCTCATCTTCTCGTGCTTCAGGCCGTAGCCGATGTTCTTCTCGACGCTCATGTGCGGGAACAGCGCATAGGACTGGAACATCATGTGGACCGGCCGGTCCCATGGCGCCACGCCGGTCATGTCGCGGCCGTCGAGGAAGATCTTGCCGGAGGTCGGCTCCTCGAAGCCCGCCAGCATGCGCAGCAGCGTGGTCTTGCCGCAGCCGGAGCCGCCGAGCAGCGAGAAGATCTCGCCCTTCGCAACGTTGAGCGAGACATCCTTCACTGCCTGAAAGGGACCGAAGAACTTCGAGATGTTCTCGATCCTGAGGAAGGGCTCCCCCGCCGCCGCCATGATGTCAGCCGCCTGTCTTGATCTCTGTCCAGGTGCGGGTCAGCGCCTCTTCCTGTTCCGGTGTTGGCGGAGCGAGGGTGAACAGCCGTGCCTTGGTGGCGGCGTCCGGATAGACCGCGGGATCACCGGAAATGGCCTTGTCGACCAGCGCCGTTGCCACCTTGTTGGCATTGGCATAGCCGGTGAAGTCGGTGCAGGCGGCAATCACTTCGGGACGCAGCAGGTAGTTGAGGAAGAGATAGGCATTGTCGACGTTCTTGGCGTCCGAGGGAATGACCCAGACGTCAAACCAGGCCGGTGCGCCGGATTTTGGCACAAAGTATTCGAGATCGAGCTTGATCCCGGCATCCGCCGCGCGCTTCTTGGCAACGCCATAGTCACCCGACCAGCTGTTGACGGCGCAGACCTCGCCATTGGGAAGCGTGGTCAGGTAGTTGGTGTTGTCGAAGGTGGTGATGGAGGGGCGGATCTTGGCGAAGGCATCGGCCATCTTCTTGTAGTCATCGGGACCAGCCTTGTTGGGGTCGATGCCCAGCCACTTCAGCACCATCGGACCGATGTCGGTGGGGCTGTCGAGGATGGAGAGTCCGCAGGAGGAAAGCTTCTGGGCATTGTCGGGATTGAAGATGGTGTCGAGGCTGTCAAAATCGGCCCCTGGCAGCACCTTCTTCACGAGGTCCATGTTGTAGGTGAAGCCGACCGAGCCCCAGGTATAGGGCACGCCATAGTCATTGCCGGGGTCGAAGCCCTGCAGGATCGACAGGATCTCGGGGTCGAGATTCCCCCAGTTGCTGAGCTTCGCCTTGTCGAGTTTCTGGTAGACCTTGGCCTTCACCATCTGCGGCAGCTTGAGGCCGGACTGCAGCACCACGTCGTAACCGGAGGAGCCGGCCAGCATCTTGGCCTCCATCTCCTCGGCACTGGCATACATGTCGTAGACGACCTTGATGCCGGTCTCCTTGGTGAAGTCAGCAACGGTGGTCTCGCCAATATAGTCGGCCCAGTTGTAGACGTTCACCACACCGGCATCGGCACGGGCGCGGCGCACATAAGGCATCGCAAGTCCAGCGGCGGCGCCCATCGTGGCGAGCGCGTGACGGCGGGTAAGCTTCATCAATTCCTCCCGGAGGGTTTTGTTTTGTCCAGCCTAGAACGTGTTGGACGGCTGGCAAATTAATTCTTCGTTCGACCGGGTGAGCCGGTGTTCGGGCGGGGCCTCGGCGAGCGTCATTACCGGCATCAGGCGGCGCAAGCCGTCGTGATGGCGGCGGAGCCCATATTCGAGATCAGAGAGGTGGAAGCCCTCGAAGGCCTCCGATTTCATCGACTCATTCGACCAGATGGAGAGTTGCTGATCCTCGGCCGAGGTGAAGCGGTCGATCCGGAAGGCGAGGTAGCGGGCGAGTCGCGTCTGCCGGGTCTCATCCGGCCGACGGTACATGCGGCCGGTCAGCCGCGTGCGGCCAGGACCGAGGGGAACTTCCTGGTAGAACTGCGCGCCTTCAGGGGTGATCGCGAAGACCGCATTGGGGAAAAGGCCGTAATAGGTCCAGGCCTTCTGCAGATGGGCGGGAAGGTCGGGCCGCGGCGGGGAGACCCGGACATAGTTCTTCACTGACCAGTTCCGCGCCATGCCCTCGTCGAACCAGCCGATCGACACGGAGAGGCCATTCTCCAGGTACAGGTCGCGATAGGTGCGGCCATAGAGTTCCTGCAGGCTCGGGTGCGCGAGCGCCACATGGTAGCCCTCATTGTCGACGTCGCGCACCGACTTCCAGTTCACCGGCAGCTCCGCGGTCCAGTCCAGGTTGCGCACCGGCAGCAGCTTGTCGAGGCCATAGGCGGTGAAGTCGGCGGCATAGGGCGCGAGCAGCTCGGCCACGGAAGGCTGCGGACCCTCCTTGAAGCGCACGAAGATGAAGCCGTGGAAGATTTCCATCTCGATCGGTTTCAGCCCGAAGTCCTCGCGCTTGAGTTCGCCGAAGCTCGAGGGCCTTGCGGCACCACGCAGGCTGCCATCAAGATTATAGACCCAGCCATGGAACGGGCAGACGATGGCGCCCTTGCAGTGGCCTTTCTCGCCATCGACGACGCGCGCCCCGCGATGGCGGCACAGATTGTGGAAGGCGCGCACCACGCCGTCATTGCCGCGCATGACGACGGCCCGTTCGCCGAGCATGTCGAAGGCGAGCCAGTCGCCGGCCGCCGGCATGTCGCCCTCGTGTCCCACCACCTGCCAGTGGGTGAGGAACAGCTTGTCACGCTCGAGATCGAACAAGGCGGGCGAATGATAGGTCCAGGCCGGCAGGCCGCCGCGGTTCCAGTCATTCGGAACAGGAATTGTTTCATATGGCAGCTCGGTCATGCGTGCGTCTCCATTTCGTTCAGCACCCATTGGTGAAATCGGTGAATTTCGTATTCCTCGGGCATCAGGCGCGCGGCGCGGAAGGCCGGCGAGCGCATGCCGCGCTGGTTCATTTCAGACGCCGTGCCATCCTGCTGCATGACGATCTTCGCGAAGGCCGCGACGACGGCGGGGTCAAATCCCGGTTGCGCGAGCGTCTCCGCGCTGAAGTGCCATTCGGCGATCAGCCGCGTGCGTTCCGGTGCCAGCGGCTGGATGCGAACCGACCGCACGTAATCGACATGCGCCACGATGTAGCTGGACGGCCACAGGGTCACGAAGCTGTAGCCTGCCATTCTCTCAGCCTCCGAGAGCTTGGGGAACACCGGTCCGCACGGGTCGCCGCTCATCGTCCAGCTCCTGGCACCAGATCGCAGATTGGGCCGCGAGGGCTCTTCCGGGGTCCAGCCGAGCGCTTCGGATGGTCCCATGATGCCCTTGCCATACATCGGCACCATGTCACAGAGCTCGGGATGGATGCCGGGGCAGTGCAGGCACTCCGAGTAGTTCTCCCAGAAGGCCTTCCAGTTGCAGGCAACCTCGGTTTCCCAGCGATGGCCGGTGACGAGGCTCGCCATCGGCCAGTTGTCGAGGGAGCGCAGGCCCGCGTCGGTGAACAGGTCGCCGGGTTCGGCATCGAGATTGAGGAACAGGAATCCATTCCATTCACGACAGGCAACCCGCTTGAGGCCATGTGCCGCGCGGTCGAAGTCAGGCGTCGGCACCGCATGGCCGGTGGCGACCAGCGCTCCGTCGGATGCCGCAAAGGAAAATGCATGATAGGGGCAGCGGATGAGCTTGCCGAGCGGCTCTTCCTCGCCGCGGCAGAGTTCGGATCCGCGATGCGGGCAGGAATTGTGAAAGGCCGAAACTGCACCATCGGCGCTGCGTGCCACGACAACCGGAGCGGTGCCCACCTGCGCCCGCCGCATGCGGCCTGGCTCAAGATCGGCGAGCCGCCCCACCATCACCCACTGCCGCGAAAACACCGTTGCCATCTCGCGGTCGAACCAGGCGGCCTCGATGTAGGCTTCGCGCGGCAGGCCTTGCGGGCAGCGCGCAAGGCGCGGCGAAAGCGGATGACGTTCCTGTCCCATTGCACACTCCCCGAACCGCTCAGCTTTCTTGCCTGGGGCCGGTCATTTCCAAGGTGCCAGTTGACTGGTTGAACTGTCAATCAACTTCTTCTCCATTTGCGGTTCACCCTTTATCGGTTAGGAAAAGGACGATCAACCGAGGCCCAATGTGACCAATCCCGTGTCTGCCCCGCCCACGCGACCCCCGCGCACGCTGAGTCGAGACGAACGCCGCGTGCAACTGATCGAAGCGACCCTCTCGACCATAGCAGAATGCGGCTTCTCCCGCACCACGCTCACCGAGGTGGCCCGCCGCGCCGGCCTTTCACATGGCCTTGTGCTGTTCCACTTCGAGACCAAGGAAAAGCTTCTCGTTGAGACGCTCGATTATCTTTCGGATGAATACAAGGCCAACTGGAAGGCAGCTCTCGATTCTGCCGGGCCGGCGCCGGAGGAGAGGCTGGCGGCCCTCGTGGAGGCCGATTTCAGCCCTCAGGTGTGCCAGCCCAGCAGGGTCAACGCGTGGTCCGCCTATTGGGGCGAAAGCCAGAGCCGCCCGCTCTACCTGTCACACTGCGGCGCCAATGACGAACTCTATATCCGCACGCTCGAGGACGTCTGCGCCGCGATGAACACTGCGCATGGCTACAAGATTGAAGCGACACGTGCCGCCCGTCTGATCCGCATCACGATCGAGGGCACCTGGCTGGAGATGATGACGCTGCTCAATCCCTATGACCAGCATGAAGCAAAGACGACAGTATGGACCTGTGCGGGCCTTCTCTATCCGCGCCACTTCGGGCCGGACGGCCCGCTCCGCCCGGCAGCCTGAAGGCGCTCAGTAATAGCCTGGCGAGAACTGCTGCTGGGTATAACCGGGATAGAAGAACTGCTGGTCGAAGGGCGTCCAGCCCGGCCGCCGTGTCCAGGTCGGGTAGATGCAGCGCGTGACGCTGCATCTGAGCTGGGTGGGGTGCCGCGCCTGCCATTCGGTGGCATCGGCCATCACGCGCTGGCGCACGGCGTCCTTCACCTGGTTGTAGTGCTGGTCACGCAGCAGCGGCGCCAGGGGATGGCCACCCGCGGCGGCCAGTTCGAACCAGAACAGAGCCTTGGCCGGATCCTGTTTCAGGCCCCGCCCCCCGCCATAGAAACGGCCCGCCATGTACTGCCCGTCGGCCAGCCCCTGGGCGCCTGCCTTCTTGTACCAGGAGAGCGCCAGCTTGAAGTTGCGCGGCACGCCGATGCCATTGTCATACATCGCACCCAGGGTGAACTCGGCATAGGGATCGCCGCGCTGGGCCAGCGGCCTGATCAGCGCCACAGCCGCCTCGTAATTGCGGGCGCGATAGGCGGATATGCCCTGCGACAGCTCCCCCGCGGCAGCGGGCTGGAACCACAGGAACAGGGCAATCACGACAAACAGCTTTTTCATCCGGCATCCGGGAGAATCAGTCCAAACACACTGTACCGGGATTTCACGGAAAAGGTGAGGGCCTGACGTCGCAATCATCTCCTTCGCAGTCGCGAGACAGCCAACTTGCCTGTTTAGTGATTTCGTGTTCAGTAAACACAAATACTAAACAGAGGACCCACGGCCTCATGGCACTCCCCCTCGAAACCCTGCTCGATACCCTCTCGGCTCGCATTATCGCGGCCGCCGATGAATTGACGGAACTCGACTCCGCCATCGGTGACGCCGACCATGGCCTCAACATGAAGCGCGGCTTCGAGGCGGTGCAGGCAGAGAGGCAGAACATCCTGGCCAAGCCCACGGGCGAGGCGCTGAAAACCGTCGGCATGACGCTGGTGATGAAGGTGGGTGGCGCCTCGGGCCCGCTCTACGGCACCCTGTTCATGACCCTCGGCAAGGAACTTCCCGAGCAGCCGACACTCGCCGATATCGGCCGTGCCCTGCAGGCCTCGGTGGTGGCGCTCAAGGCGCGCGGCAAGGCGGAGGTCGGCAATAAAACCATGCTCGACGTGCTGGGCCCCGTCGCCGCGCATCTCGAGTCCGGCACGGCCAGCTTCGACAGCGTGCGCAGCCTTGCCACGGAAAGTGCGAAGGCCACGATCCCGATGAAGGCCATCCGCGGCCGCGCCTCCTTCCTCGGCGACCGCTCCATCGGCCACATGGACCCCGGTGCCCGCTCGAGCGAGATCTTGATCGCCGCGGTCTGCGATGTGCTGGAGGACAAATCATGACGGTGGGGATCGTCATCGTCTCGCACTCGCCCGATGTGGCGAAGGGTGCTGCCGACATGGTGCGCCAGATGGTCGGCAACGATGTGCCGCTCGGGTTCTGCGGCGGCAACCCGGACGGCGGCCTCGGCACCAGTGTCGAGAAAATCCTCGCTGCCATCGATGCCGCATGGTCGGAGGATGGGATCGCCATTCTTGTTGACCTCGGCGGAGCGGAGACCAACAGCGAGATGGCCATCGAGATGCTGCCAGAGGACCGGCAGAAGAAAATCGTCATCTGCAACGCCCCCGTCGTCGAGGGCGCGGTGATGGCAGCCACCGAAGCCTGGGGCGGCGGCTCGCTCGCCGATGTAAAGCGCACCGCAGAGGAACTGTCCCCGCAATGAGCGAGACCGTGAACGGATCAGTGGTGATCGCCCATGACGTGGGCCTTCATGCACGCCCCTCGGTGAAGCTCACCAAGCTCGCCAAGGGCTTTGCCTCGACGCTGGAAATCGCCGGAACGGCAGAAGGCCCCTGGATCGACGCCAAGAGCATCGTGAAGGTCATGGCGATGAAGGCGAAACAGCACTCGACGCTCTTCGTGCGCGCTGCGGGAGCTGACGCGCAGGCCGCCGTCGATGCAGTGATCTCGCTCGTCCACCGCGATTTCGACGAAGCGGGCGATGGGCACTAGCCACCTCGGCACCGGCGCTTCCGACGGGCTGTTCATCGGCCCGGTGCGCAGGCTTGGCCAAGCCGCAGCAGACCGGCAGGGCACGGGACATGCGGATACGGAGCGCGCAGCGCTGCAGGATGCCATCGCATCCGCCATCGCAGGGCTTACCACTCTGTTGGCGCGCGTCGAGGGCGAGGCGCAGGACATTCTCGGCTTCCAGGTCGCGATGCTCGAGGACGACGCCCTCTCAGCGCCTGCCCTGTCGGCGATCGACAGCGGAACGCCAGCGCACGACGCCTGGGCCTCAGCACTCGACAGCGAGATCGCAGGTTATGAAGCCTCCGACGATGAATATTTCAGGGCCCGAGCCGCCGACCTCCGGGACATCCGTGACCGCGTTCTGCGCCATCTCTCCGGAAGCGGCGCGACGAGCGGCACATCCGGCGCCGTGCTGGTGAGCGAGGACATTGCCCCCACCACCTTCCTCGAAACCGACTGGAGCGGCGGGGGCGCCATCGCGCTGATGCGCGGCAGCACCACCAGCCATGTCGCCATGCTGGCCCGGGCGCGCGGCATTCCGATGGTGGTGAGCCTCGGTGAACTGCCCCAGCATGTCGCAACCCTCGCCGTCAATGGCGGCAGCGGAACCGTGCTTGCCGATCCTGATGACGCCCAGCGCGCAGGCTTCGATGCCGCCCTGGCATCCGATGCTCAGGCGCGCGGTCTCGAAGAAAAGTTCCGCCTGGCGCCGGCAATGCGCCGCAGCGGTGCGCGCATCGACATTCTGATCAATGTGGCAGGCGTCGAGGAACTCGATCACATCGATCCTGCGTCCTGTGACGGCATCGGCCTCATGCGCTCGGAGTTCCTGTTCCGCGACGGAGCCCCCCTGCCGGATGAGGAGACCCAGTACCGCGCCTACCGCCGCTTCGTGGAATGGGCCGCTGGCAAGCCCGTCACCATCCGCACGCTCGACATCGGCGGCGACAAGCCGGTGCGCGGCCTGACGCCGGACGGCGAGGCCAACCCGTTCCTCGGCCTGCGCGGCGTGCGCCTCACCCTGGCGCGAGAGGACGTGTTCCGCACCCAGTTGCGGGCACTGGCGCGTGCCGCAGTGCATGGCAACCTCAAGGTCATGGTGCCGATGGTCACGGTGCCCCTTGAACTCACCCGCAGCGCCGCGCTGTTCGATGCCTGCGTGGCGGAACTCCGGCAACAGGGCATCGCCAGCCAGCGGCCACCGCTCGGCATCATGGTGGAGGTTCCCGCCGTTGCCGTCTTGCCGGAACTGTTCGATGCGGCAGCCTTCTTCTCCATCGGCTCCAACGACCTCACGCAATATGTGACGGCATCCTCGCGCGACGATGTCCGCGTGGCGAGTCTGAACGATCCGTCGCATCCCGCCGTCACGGCGCTCATCAGCCGCGTGGCGCGCTTTGGCCAGGAGGCCGGCATTCCGGTGAGCCTGTGCGGCGACATGGCAAGCGAGCCGAAACACCTCGCCACCCTGCTCGATGCAGGCCTCACCTCGCTCTCGGTGGCACCAGCGCGCATCGCCCGCCTCAAGGCGGCGCTTGCGGAGCTATAGCCATGGCAGAGCCCGCAGCGAACCAGACGCCACAGGATGCAGTGTCCGCCTACAAGCGCATGCTGTTGGGCGTCATCGACAGGCGGCCCTCCGGCACGCGCCAGCGGCTGGCCACCGCGCTCGCCAAGAACCGCAGCTTCGTGAGCCAGATCACCAATCCCGCTTATTCCACGCCCATTCCGGCGAGCCACCTGGCACAGATCTTCGAGGTCTGCCATTTCTCAGGGCCTGAGCGGCAGGAGTTCACCAGGCTCTATGCCCGCGCGCACCCGAAGAAGATGCTGGCCGAGAGGCCTGCGCGCGCAGCCGTGGTGGAGCTGCCGGATCTCGGCGACGAGGCGAGGAACCTTAAACTGCACGGGCTGGTCAGCGCTTTCGTGCGGGATATTGCAAGGCTGATCGAGGATGAACGGGAAAAAGGGAAACGGCGATGAAGAAGCTCATCAACGACGTGTCGAACGTGCTGACCGAAAGCCTCGACGGCTTCGTGGCGGCGCACAGTGACATCATCACGCTCGGTGCGGAACACAAGTTCGTGCAGCGCAAGGTGCTGAAGCCCGGCAAGGTGGCGTTGCTGTCAGGCGGCGGTTCAGGGCACGAGCCGCTGCATGCGGGCTTCGTCGGGCACGGCATGCTCGATGCGGCCTGCCCCGGCCAGGTCTTCACGTCGCCCACGCCCGACCAGATGATCGCTGCTGCGGAAGCGGTCGACACCGGCGCCGGTGTCCTGTTCATCGTCAAGAACTATGAAGGCGACATCATGAACTTCGACATGGCGCGCGAGATGGCGGGCCGCAACATCGAGACCGTCATCACCGATGACGACGTCGCCGTCGAAAACTCGCTCTACACCACCGGACGCCGCGGCGTGGCCGGTACGCTGGTGGTCGAGAAGGTGGTGGGTGCCGCTGCCGAGCAGGGCGCCGACCTCAAGCGCCTCAAAGCGCTGGGCGACAAGGTGAACCGTGCCACCCGCTCGATGGGCGTGGCCCTCACCAGCTGCACCGTGCCTGCCGCCGGCAAGCCGACCTTCGACATCGGCCCCACGGAAATGGAAATGGGTGTCGGCATCCATGGCGAGCCCGGCCGCCGCCGCGTGGCGCTGCGCAGCGCCAACGAGATCGCCGAGGAAATGGTCGCCGCCATCGCCGGCGACCTCAATGTGAAGGGCAATGCCCTGCTCTTCGTCAACGGCTTCGGCGGCACGCCCGCGATGGAACTCTATCTCATGTACAACGCTGCCGTGGCACAGCTGGCCAAGCACGCCATCACGCCGGTGCGCGCGCTGGTGGGCAGCTATGTCACCTCGCTCGACATGGCCGGCTGCTCGATCACCGTCACCATGCTGGATGACGAGATTACCAGGGGCTGGGATGCGCCGGTGCACACACCCGCACTGCGCTGGGGGCTTTAACGCTGGCCGAGGAGGTTGGCGACGGAGAAGGCCTGCTGCAGCTGTTCCTCCGTCATCAGCCCCTCGGAAAGCGCCACGTCCCTGATGCTGCGGCGTGACTTCAACGCCTCCTTGGCCACCCGGCTCGCCGCCTCATAGCCGATATAGGGGTTCAGCGCCGTCACGGTGACAAGCGAACCTTCCAGCAATTCCGCGCAGCGCTCGCGATCGGCCTCGATGCCGACGATGCACTTCTCGCGCAGCACCGCCATGCCGCGGAGCAGCATGCGCATCGACTGCATGATGTTGAGCACGATGACGGGCTCCATGGCGTTGAGCTGCAACTGCCCAGCCTCCGCGGCGAGCGTCACCGTCAGGTCATTGCCGATCACCTGGTAGGCGATCTGGTTGACGACCTCGGGGATCACCGGATTAACCTTGCCCGGCATGATGGAGGAGCCCGCCTGCACGGCAGGCAGCCTGATCTCGCCCAGCCCGGCGCGCGGGCCGGAGTTCAGAAGTCTGAGGTCGTTGCAGATCTTCGACAGCTTCACCGCGATGCGCTTCAGCACGCTGGAGAAGGTGACGAAGGCGCCGAGGTCGGAGGTCGCCTCGATCAGGTCTGCGGCGGGCACCATCGGCACGCCGGAGATTTGCGCGAGGTTGCGGATGACACGCTCGGAATAGCCCTCCGGCGTGTTGATTCCCGTGCCGATCGCCGTGCCGCCCAGGTTCACCTCACGCAGCAGGCTGGCAAATTCCTTCAGCCGCTCGATGTCCTCGGCAACCGTCACGGCAAAGGCGCGGAATTCCGAACCCAAACGCATCGGCACGGCATCCATCAGCTGGGTGCGGCCAACCTTGATCACGTCATCGAACTCCACCGCCTTGGCCATCAGCGCGTCGACCAGCAGGCGCTGCTGCTCGATCAGTGCGGGGCAGGCGCGCAGCACGGTGAGGCGCACGGCCGTGGGGTAGACGTCGTTCGTCGACTGCGACAGGTTCACATGGTCGTTGGGATTGACGATCGAGTACTCACCGCGCGGCTTGCCGAGCAGCTTGAGGGCGAGATTGGCGATCACCTCGTTGGCATTCATGTTGGTGGAGGTGCCGGCGCCGCCCTGCAGCATGTCGACCACGAAGTCATGGCGCTCGTCGCCGGCGATGACGAGGTCGCAGGCGGAGACGATGGCCTGGGCGATCTCCGGCGTCAGCCGACCGAAATCACGGTTGGCGAGTGCCGCCGCCTTCTTGACCATGGCGAGCGATTCGATGAGTTCGGGAAAGCTCGACAGCGTGATGCCGGTGATCGGGAAGTTCTCCACCGCGCGGGCCGTGTGGATGCCGTAGTCGGCCTCCGCCGGGATGTCCATTTCGCCAATCGAATCACGTTCGGTGCGCATGTGCCGCATCATCAGGCTCCCATTTCGCCGTGTCCCGTTGCCGGGACGTTTTCTTTCATGATACTTCAATCATAGAATGGAACCGAGCTTGCCGCCCGTGAATTCGGTGCAAGGCTCTTACCCGTGGAACATCATGGATCGACCCCAGCCCAGGCCAGATGGCCGCCAGTCTGCCACCGCGCTGATGATCCAGCGCGGCGTGGGCCGGTTGCTGCGCGCCGCGAACTTCGCGGTGCTGCCGGAATTCACGCTGGCGTCCGGGCGCCGAGCGGACATCATGGCGGTTTCCGACGCGGGCGAGATCTGGATCGTCGAGATCAAGTCCTCGCCGGAGGATTTCCGCAGCGATGCCAAGTGGCCGGAATACCGCGACTGGTGCGACCGGCTGTTCTTCGCCATCTCGACCGAGATGGAGCCAGACATCATGCCTGCCGAGGCCGGCCTGATCATCGCCGACAGCTGGGGCGCGGATATCGTCCGCCACATCGATGCTTCGGGCCTTCACGCGTCACGCCGCAAGGCGGTGACGCTGGCCTTCGCGCGGGCCGCGGCGCTGCGGCTCCACGGGCTCCATGACCCCTTGGCCGACTCGTTCTGATTACTTGGGCGCGCGCTTGGCGAGGATGCGCTGCAGGGTGCGGCGGTGCATGTTGAGGCGGCGCGCCGTCTCCGAGACATTGCGACTGCACAGCTCATAGACGCGCTGGATGTGCTCCCAGCGCACGCGGTCCGCCGACATCGGGTTGTCAGGGAGGGCCGTGCGTGTATCGGTGTCGCCCACCAGCGCGCCATAGACGGCATCGGCATCGGCAGGCTTTGCGAGATAGTCGATGGCGCCGAGCTTCACCGCCGTCACCGCCGTGGCGATGTTGCCATAGCCCGTCAGCACCACGGCGCGCGCCTCGGGGCGCGCCTGGTGCAGCGCCTCGATCACGTCGAGGCCGTTGCCGTCCGCAAGACGCAGGTCGACCACCGCGAAGGAGGGGGCCGAGCGCTTCACATGCGCCACCCCTTCGGCCACCGATTCCGCCATCAGCACCTCGAAACCCCGGGTTTCCATGGCGCGGGCGAGCCGCGTCAGGAAGGGCTTGTCGTCATCGACGAGCAGCAGGGTCTTTTCGGCTGGAATCATGGTGGTGGTCATTCAGGCGCGACCTATCTTTGTTACACGGGATACTGGGCGCTCTCTAGGCCCTCGAGGGCGAGGGTTCAAACACTTACCATTACGCAATCAGGAGCGACCGAGATCAACCACGCTGCGCGGCCAGACAACATGCACCACCGCACCATGTTGGGGCGTGGGCCGGTTGGCGAGGGAAACCGTGGCACCGGAGCGTTCCAGCAGCGTCTTGGCGATGAAGAAGCCGAGTCCCATGCCCTCGTGCTGGCCGGCCTCGCCAGTATCTTCGCCATAGCCGGGCCGCGTGGTCACAAAGGGGTCACCCAGCCGGTCGAAGACATTCTCGTGGAAGCCCGGCCCATCGTCGCGCACGGTGATTGAAACCTGCGCGGGCGTCCAGCGGGCGTCGACCTCCACGCGTGTCGCGGCAAAATCGACGGCATTCTCCAGAAGGTTGCCAAGCCCATAGGTAATGGCAGGGTTGCGCCGGAACACCGGCTCGCTGCCCAGAACCTTGTCGTCGAGATCGGCGGAGCTGGTCACCGCGATGACGGCGTCCGAGCCGCGCAACGGCGCCACCAGGTCCTCGATCATGGGGAGGATGGCGGTCCGCTGGTACATCTCGTCGGTCTGCGCCTCGCGGCTCGACAGCCTGGCGAGAATCTCCCGGCAGCGCGCCGTCTGGCTGATGAGGAGGTCTATATCCTCGGCATACGGAGCGTCTTGCGGCATCTCGCGCTTCAGCTCCTTGGCCACCAGAACGATGGTGGCGAGCGGCGTTCCCAGCTCATGGGCCGCGGCTGCCGCCATGCCATCAAGCGCCGAGAGCCGCTGCTCGCGCGCCAGCACCATTTCGGTGGCAGACAACGCCGCCGACATCTGCCGTGCCTCGTCGGCGATGCGCCGGGCATAGATCGCCGAGAACACCACCCCACACATGATCGCCACCCACATGCCACCGATGTAAATGTGCGGCAGCTCGAATTTTTCGCCCGGCGGCCATGGCAGCGGGAAATGCCGGAAGGCGAGGAAGGTGGCGCAGGCAAAGGCGAGAAGCCCCAGCCACAGCGTCCAGCGGTTGGGCAGAGACGTGGCGGAGATCGTCACCGGCACGAGGAACAGGAACGAGAAGGGATTTTCCAGACCGCCGGTCAGGAACAGCAGCACGGCAAGCTGCATCACGTCATAGACCAGCAGCAGGCCGGCATATCGTTCATGCAGCCTCACACTCTTGCGCCAGCGGATGGTGAGGAAGATGTTCAGCCAGGCGCTGAGTGCAATCGCGGCGAGGCAGAAGCCCAGCGGCAGCGGAAAACCCAGCACGAAATGCACGCCCAGCACGGCGCCCGCCTGGCCCACGATGGCGAGCCAGCGCAGGCGCACCAGGGTTCTGAGGCGCAGCATGCCGATCTCGGTACCGCTTGAAGCCGGCCTCGGGTCGATCAGGGGGTCCTGTGCCATGCGCTTTCGGGTCACGGTGGGTTACGGTTGAGTCCGGCGCAGTCTAGACATATGTGCAGATGGATTGAAGGAAGAAGACTGATGCCGCGCCGCCCGATCCTCGTCCTCGCTGCCGTCGTCCTGCTGATCGCCGCGGGCCTCGGCAGCTTTGCGCTGCTGACCGGCATGGCGCACCGCCCGCTGGGTTCGGGTGTCGCCCTCGTCGGCGGTCCCTTCTCGCTCGTCAACCAGGATGGCGTGCGCGTCACCGACAAGGATTTCCTCGGCAAATACATGCTGGTCTTCTTCGGTTACACCTATTGCCCCGACGTCTGCCCCACCGAACTGCAGGTGATGAGCGCCGCACTTGACCAGCTGGGGCCGGAGGCCAACCGCATCCAGCCGGTCTTCGTGTCGATCGACCCGGCGCGCGACACGCCAGATGTGCTCAAGGCCTATGTCGCGAATTTCGGTACCCGGCTCGTCGGCCTCACCGGAACGCCTGAGGACGTTGCCGCCATCGCCAAGGCCTACCGTGTCTATTACGCAAAGGCAGGTAACGGCAGTTCGTCCACGGACTATCTGATGGACCACTCCAGCATCATCTACCTGATGGGCCCCGACGGCCGCTTCGTGACGCACATGGCCTACACCACGGATGCCGCGAAACTCGCCACGGAACTCAAGGAAATACTTAGAACTTCTCCCTAAGGTCCAGAAATGACGAGTTGCCCCGATTCAGGGGAGTTGCTAGCGTCGAGCGTTAACGAGGGGTTTCCTGGTTGTGCTGTATTATCTGTACGAGATGAATCACGCGGCCCTTGCACCTTGGCGTGCGGCGGCCGATGCGGGCCTCAACTTCTGGCGCAGCCCCGCCAACCCCTTCGCAGAAACGCAGTTCGGCCGCTCGCTCGCCGCCTCGCTCGAAATGTTCGAGCGCACCACGCGCCGCTACGGCAAGCCGCCCTTCGAGATCCACGATGTTATCATCGATGACGACATCGTCGCCGTCGAGGAGCGCACCGTCCTCACCAAGCCCTTCTGCACGCTGCTCAACTTCGAGAAGCAGTGGAACAAGCCGAACAAGCAGCACAAGCTGCTGATCGTCGCGCCCATGTCGGGCCACTATGCCACGCTCTTGCGCGGCACGGTGGAATCGATGCTCCCCCATTACGACACCTACATCACCGACTGGGTTGACGCCCGTGGCGTGCCCATGGCCCAGGGCGGCTTCGACATGGATGACTATGTCGACTACGTCACCGAGTTCCTGCAGTTCCTTGGCCCCGATACCAGTGTGATGGCCGTTTGCCAGCCCTCCGTGCCGGTGATGGCGGCGGTTGCGCTGATGAATGCCGCGAAAGACCCGGCAGCCCCCAAGACCATGATCCTCATGGGCGGCCCCATCGACACGCGGCGCAATCCCACGGCGGTGAACAACCTCGCCCAGGAAAAGGGCGTGGAGTGGTTCCGCAAGAATGTCATCATGAAGGTGCCGGCTCCGCACGCCGGCATGATGCGTGATGTCTATCCGGGCTTCCTGCAGCTCGGCGGCTTCATGACCATGAACCTCGACCGCCATCTCGACGCCCACCGCGAGCTGTTCTGGCACCTCGTCGACGGCGATGGCGACTCCGCCGAGAAGCACCGCGACTTCTACGATGAATACATGTCGGTGATGGACCTGACCGCCGAGTTCTACCTGCAGACGGTGGAGAAGGTCTTCATCAACCATGACCTTCCCAAGGGCACGCTGACGCATCGCAATTCGCGCGTCGACCCTTCCAGGATCACCCGTACTGCGCTGATGACCATCGAGGGCGAGCGTGATGACATTTCGGGCGTTGGCCAGACAGAAGCCGCACAGGACCTGTGCACGAACCTGGCGCCGGAACAGAAACTCCACCACCTGCAGCCAGGCGTGGGCCATTACGGTGTTTTCAACGGTTCGCGGTTCCGCAAGGAAATCGTTCCGCGAATCGTCGCGTTCGTGAATAAGAACGCTGATGATCGGACTTCTCAGAAGCCTGCAGCGAACGGTCGCGCCAAAACCGCTTGAGCCGTCCCGGCTCCTCGTCGGTGACGAGGTGCTGGAGGTCGTCTTCCGCCGCCATGCGCAGGCGCGCCGCCTTGTCCTCAGACTGAATGCCACCGGAACCGGCGTGCTGGTGACCGTGCCGAAGGGGGTGTCACGCGCCCGGGCGCTGGAATTCACCGAACGGTCACGTAGCTGGATCGAGGACCGCGTGCTGGCGCGTGGCGGCCTCATCCATCTCGCGCATGGCAGCGCGCTGCCGCTGCGCGGCATCGAGCATGACATCCAGCACATCCCCGGCCGCCGCGGCGTGGTGACGGCCGACCGCGACCGCTACTACATCAACGTGCCGGGCGACCCGGCGCATCTGCCGCGCCGCGTGCTGGACTTCCTCAAGGCAGAGGCGCGCGCCGACCTCGGCAGGGCGACCGCGAAATACGCAGCCCTGATGGGCGTGAAATGTCGCCGCATCACCATCCGTGACCAGCGCAGCCGCTGGGGCTCGTGCTCGGCGGGCGGCGATCTCTCCTATTCCTGGCGGCTCATCCTCGCGCCCGACTATGTGCTCGACTACGTGGCGGCCCATGAGGTGGCGCATCTCCGCCACCTCGACCACAGCCCCCGCTTCTGGCGCCTGGTGCTCAGCCATTGCCCCAACGCCGCCCGCGCCAAGAACTGGCTGCGCACGCATGGGCAGGACGTCCACCGCGTGGTGGTGTGAGCGATCCTCACGCCGCTTGGCCGGTCTCCGATGCAATCCAGTCGGTGAAGTTTCGAACCTGCGGCCGTTCCAGTGCCTCTGGTGTCATGACGACGTCGTAACCGATACTTGCATCGATTATCATGCCGAAGGGCTCAACAAGCAGCCCGGCCGCGATGACGTCGCGCAGGATCGGATGGCTGCCAAGCACAACACCATGGCCAGCGATGGCCGCCTGCAGCGCGAGATTGTAATCGCCGAACACGATCTGCCGCTCCAGCGAGACGTCTGCGATGCCTGCCCTCGCGAACCATGACTGCCAGTCCATCCAGTCCCTTGTGGCGGAGGCCCATGTCAGGCCGGAGGTATCCCAATGCAAGAGCGTGGCGCGTCGCAGGTCATCGAGCCTGCGGAGATGGGGCGCTCCTGAAACCAGGGCCGGGCTGCACAGCGCGCAGATCCTTTCATCGAACAGCCGCCGTGTGACCAGCCGGCGGTCGGGTGCGGCGCCGAAGCGGATGGCCACATCGGCTTCGCCACTCCCGAGGTCGACGATGCGCAGCGAGGAATCAAGCAGCACGTCGATCTCCTCATGCGCCTGGCGGAAGCGGTTGAGCCGGGGAACCAGCCAGGCCGTCGCGAAGGATGGTTCAGCTGACACGATCAGGCGCTGCCGCCTGCTCTGAGCGCGCATGTGGCCCACCGCCATGCTGATCTGTGCGAAGCCTCCTGACAATCCTTCAAACCCGGCGCGGCCTTCGCGCGTCAAGGCCAGCCCGCGCCCACTGCGCTTTACCAGCGCCGTGCCGAGGGCAGCCTCGAGCTTCTGGACCAGCTGCTTAACGGCTGCGGGCGTGACGCGGAGTTCCGTGGCCGCGTGCGCATAGTTGAGATGCCGGCAGACAGCCTCGAAGGCCCGGAGCGCGTTGAGAGAGGGAAGCCAGTCAGCCATTTGATCTTTAGTTTAACTTACCTTTAAACTCAGATCAAATGACTGGTTGTCTGGTTTAAAATCAATATTTTCAAATCTCCTGATCAAATCCGCTGGAGGGTGCCATGAGCAATTCTATCCATTCCGATCGAATGCGGACGGTCCAGGTCAGCGCCCGCCGGTTCGAGCGCTCACCGTTCGAAGGGAAATGGCTCGGCCCCGATACGGTGATGGGCGTCTACGCCGGGCGCTACTACAGCGTCTTCAACGGGGAAGACGTCGAGAACGGCTACTGGACGCTCAGGCGCAAAGCCGTGCTTTATGACGTGCCGGAACGGCCTGTCGAAATCTCAGGTCCGGATGCCGAACGGTTCCTCGAACATACCTTCTCCCGCCGCATCACCACGCTGAAGGAAGGGCGTGGCCGCTATGCCATCGCCTGCGATCACCGGGGCCATGTCTTCATGGACGGTGTACTTTTCAGGCTGGGGCACAATCGCTTCTGGTATGTCCAGCCCGATGGTGCACTGGAGACCTGGCTACTCGCCAATAGCGCGGGCTTCGACATAACGGTTACCGATCCCCTGTCCCGCGTGTTGCAGATTCAGGGCCCGGCATCGCTCGCCATCATGTCGGCAGCAACCGATGGTGCCATCACCGAAGACATGGGTTACTTCCATGCGGGCTTCTTCACCATCGCCGGCCAACGGGTCTATGTCTCGCGCACCGGCTGGACCGGCGAGATGGGCTATGAGGTCTATACTCAGGGTGCCGCCACCGACTGCGACCGGTTGTGGGATCGCCTTATGGCGGTGGGCCAGCCGCACGGCATGATCTTCGGCAGCATCTCGTCAATGGAGATGCGCCGCATCGAGGCGGGCATCCTCGACAACGGCACCGACTTCGACCTGACCATGACGCCCTTCGAGGCCGGACTCGGCCGTTTCGTCGACCTCGACAAGTCGGATTTCATCGGGCGGGCGGCGCTTCTCACGGCTGACCAGCAGGGAAAGCGACTCTTCGGCCTCAAATGTCGCAGCGGCATTCCGGGCTATCGTGAAGTGATCATGGAGGACACGCGGCCCGTCGGCCATGTCACGGCTGGGACATGGTCACCCTTCCTCGCATTGGGCATCGGCTATGTGCGTTTCGATGTGCCGGGGCCATGGGCAGGCAGAGAACTTCAGGTCAGGACAGCGGAGAAAGGTGTGCTCGACTGTGAGATCATCGACCTGCCGTTCTATGATCCCGAAAAACGCATCCCGCGTGGGCTCGACTGAAGCGCGGTCTGACGCGCACGCGGTGGTTTAGGGTCATTGATTGTGGCCATCGTCCGCTCCCGCTGAAGAGGCGGGACCAGACACGAACGCGCGCATGATGAAACACGGTTGGCGTAATCCCTAAGGTTCGTCCACCTTGTCGCGCAGCGCACGCTCACGCGCGCTGGGGTGCTTCTTCTGGGCCTTCTGGCTGCTGTGGCGACCACCACCAAACAGCCGCTCAAGGAAGTTTCCGGCACTGATTTCAGGTGGTGGGGCGGGCTCTTCCGCAGCACCCTGGTCATACTGCTGGTCGGTCACCGTCGCAGGTCCGCTCAGCGCCACCTGTGGCGTGCCCGGCAGCGGACGAGGCGTGAGGCCGCGGTGCGCCGGTTCCATCACCTCACGCCAGATCAGTGCGGGGATCAGGCCGCCCGTCACCTTGTTGGTGGGCGTGTTGTCGTCGTTGCCAACCCATACGCCGGCGATGAGTTCGCTGGTGTAGCCAATGAACCAGGCGTCGCGGTAATCCTGGCTGGTGCCGGTCTTGCCTGCGATGTCGAAGCCGGGGAAGGCAGCGCGCGTACCGGTGCCATCGGTCACCACCAACCGCATCATGCGGTTCATGCCATAGAGATCATTTTCGCTGATGGCCTTCGGGAAGCCGGAGCCGTTGCGCTCGTAGATCACCTTGCCGTCGCGCGTCTTGATGCGCGTCACCGCATAGGCCGTCACCGGATAGCCGCCATTGGAGAAGGGCACGAAGGCGGAGGTGAGTTCGAGGGGTGTGACCTCGGAGGTGCCGAGCGCAATCGAGGCATCAGTGGTGAGCGGCGAGACGATGCCGAGGCGGTGTGCCACAGCGGCCACCGCTTCCGCCCCGACCTGCAGCACCAGCTTCACCGAAATGGTGTTGAGCGACAGCGCAAGTGCTGTCTCCAGCGCCACGGGGCCCAGATATTTCTTGCGATAGTTCTCCGGCGTCCAGTTGCCGACGCGGATCGGCTCGTCGACCTCCACCGAATCCGGCGTGAAGCCATGCTCGAGGGCGGCGAGGTAGACGAAGGGCTTGAACGACGAGCCCGGCTGGCGCTTCGCCTTGGTGGCGCGGTTGAACTGGCTCTTCTTGTAGGATCGGCCCCCCACCATGGCGAGCACCGCGCCGGAGCCATCCATCACCACCATGGCACCCTGGGATACCTTGAGCTTCTGGCCTTGTGCGCCCAGTTCCTTCGCCACCGCGAGTTCGGCGCTGTTCTGGATCGCAGGATCGATTGTTGTCTCGACGACGAGCGACTGCTGGTAGTCCTTCACGAATTCCGGCAATTGCTCGCCGATCCAGTCGATGACGAAATTCTTGGCCGACATGTAGCTGTCGGTCTTTGCAGCTGCCGGATTGTTGATGGCCTCGGTGGCTTCGTCCTGGGTAATGAATCCCGCGTCCGCCATGCTTTGCAGAACGAGGCCGGCACGCTCCGCTGCGGCCTCAGGGTCGGAGATCGGGTTGTTGGCACTTGGCGCCTTCACGACGCCCGCCAGTGTTGCCGACTCCGCGAGAGACAGCTCAGAGGCGGACTTCTTGTAATAGACCTGCGCTGCCTTCTCGATCCCCGTGGCGCCGGAGCCGAAATAGACGCGGTTGAGGTAGAGCTGCAGGATGTCGTCCTTCGAGTAGTGCTTCTCCAGCCACAGTGCGAGAACCACCTCCTGCAGCTTGCGCTGCAATGTGCGGTCGGGCGACAGGAACAGGTTCTTGGCCAGCTGCTGGGTCAGTGTCGAACCACCCTGAACCACGCGGCCTGAGCGGTAGTTCGTGTAGATGGCCCGCAGCAGACCAATCGGGTCGACACCGTAATGGCTGCGGAAGCGCCGGTCCTCGATGGCGATGAAGGCATTGGGAACGTAGTCCGGCAGATCGGCGATCCGCACCTCGTCGCCGTTGAAAGATCCCTGCTCGGCAAGTATCGACCCGTCATTGGCGAGCATCATGATACCCGGGTCGCGGTCCGGAATCTTGAGCAGCCCCTGCTTGTCCAGGGTCATCCAGACATAGCCGAACAGGCCGGCCAAGCCGATACAGCCGATTATGGCGAGGGTGATTCCGAAGCGGATGACAGGCCACAGGAAGGACCTGCGGCGGCGGGCACGCGGCGCGCGGGCAGGTGGCGAGCCGCTACTTCGGCTCCTGGCCTTGCCCTTGCCGCTGAACAGCTGCGGTTCCTCCCGCTGCCGTCCCTGACCTTTCTTTCCCGACCGACCCATCACTCCCCCGGAACTCCGGATGCGGGCCGAGCCTAGTCGCGGCTCGCTTTACGCGCCGTGAAGGTCTCCCGCAGGGGCAGACCATTGTTCCGCAATCATGGTGCAATGATGGCTCGGGCAGCTACCGAAAAGCATCCGGCAGCAACACCGGAATGCATCTACATCATCGCGCCGACATGCCATGGCACATACTCGTTGTCGCCATAGCCGAGCTCCTCCGACCTGGTCTTGTGCCCGGAGGCGACCTTCAGCATGAGCTCGAAGATCTGCTGACCTTTGTCCTCGATCGACACACCGTCGAGGATGTCACCGCAGTTGATATCCATGTCGTCGATCATGCGGTTGTAAATGTCGGTGTTCGTTGCCAGCTTGATCGACGGCACCGGCTTGCAGCCATAGGCCGAACCGCGACCGGTGGTGAAGCAAAGAAGGTTTGCACCGCCCGCCACCTGGCCCGTCGCAGCCACCGGATCATAGCCCGGCGTGTCCATGAAGACGAAGCCCTTGCCGGTCACCGGTTCGGCATAGCGGTAGACGTGACGGAGCGTGGTGGTGCCGCCCTTGGCGGCCGCGCCCAATGACTTCTCGAGGATGGTGGTGAGCCCGCCCAGCTTGTTGCCCGGAGACGGATTGTTGTTCATTTCCATATTGTTACGCTTGGTATAGTCTTCCCACCACTTGATGATGTCGACGAGTTTCTCGCCCACCTCGCGGTTGGCCGCACGCCGGGTAAGAAGGTGCTCGGCACCATAGATTTCAGGCGTTTCCGACAGGATGCCGGTGCCGCCGTGCCTGACCAGAATGTCGACCGCCGCACCCAGCGCGGGGTTCGCCGTGATGCCGGAATAGCCATCGGAACCGCCGCATTGCAGGGCAACGATCAGCTCCGAGGCATGGCAGGTTTCACGCTTCACGTTGTTGACGTGCGGCAGCATCTCCCTGACGGCCGCAACACCCGCTGCAACCGTTTTTTTGGTGCCGCCCGTCTCCTGGATGGTCATGGTGCGAAAGGTTTCGTTCTCGACCACGCCATAGGCTTCCTTGAAGCGCGGGATCTGAAAACCTTCACAGCCCAAGCCCACCATCAGCACGCCGCCCATGTTGGGATTGGTGGCGTAGCCCCAGGCGGTACGCTTCAGGATGTCGAAAATCACGCCGCGGTAGTCGACCACGCAGCCATTGTCCATCTTCAGCGCCACGATGCCATCGATGTTGGGATAGGCGTCCAGCATGCCGGACCGCTTGACCTCCTCGGCGATGAAGCCCGCCACGGTGGCCGAGCAGTTCACCGAGGTGAGGACACCGATGTAGTTTCGTGTGCCAACCTTGCCATTGGCGCGGCGGATGCCCTGGAATGTCGCCTGCTTGTCAACGGGCAGGATGTCTTCGGGCTTCGCATCCTGCGCGAAAGCGTAGTCGCGGTCGAAATCCTGCACGCCGGTGTTATGCTCATGCACCCAGGTCCCCTTGGGAATATCCTGCTTGGCAAAGCCGATGATCTGGCCAAACTTGCGCACTGGCTCGCCGGCCTTGATCGCCACGGAGGCCATCTTGTGGCCCTTGCCGATACGATCGAGCGCCGTGATGTCCTCGGGGGCTTGCGCGCCCTTGTCGACAGTATCGATGGCGACGAGAACATTGTCGGCGCCAGAGAGACGGAGCATGCGGGGTGTTTTCGGTATTGCTGCAATCATCTGAATGCTCGCTTCTCTGCTGCGGGGCTTGCCCACCCTATGAATATCGCTAACATGTTAGCATGCCAGTGGCTGCCGTCACCTATGATTTCTTGAGTCCGGGCCGATCTGCGGCCACGGGCGCCACCGCCCGCGTTCACGCTGCTCTGCGCGAAGCCATCGTGCAGTTGGACCTGAAACCGGGTGAGTTCCTCGACAAGCAGGCCATCGCCGCCCGCATGGGCGTGTCACGCTTTCCGGTCGGCGAGGCGATGAACCGGCTGGCCGCCGAGGGCCTGGTCGACATCATTCCGCAGAGCGGCTCGCGCGTGGCACTCATCAAGATTTCCGACACCCGCGAGAACATGTTCCTGCGCCGCGCCCTTGAAGTGGAGACGGTGCGCAGGCTGGCGGCGACTGCATCCGCGGAGCTTGTTGACAAGCTCGCCAGCAGCCTGCGCTACCAGAAGGCCGCCATTGACGCTCAAGACCTGAAGGGCTTCCACGGCTTCGACCTCGCGTTCCATGCCCTGCTGCAGGACCACCTCGGCTTTGAGAGGGTGCGGAATGCCACGGAAACCGCACGCCTCGGCCTCGACCGGGTGCGGCAGCTGCTCAACAGCCGCCGCCGCCTTGAATTGACGCTGTCCGAACACAAGGCGATCGTGGCGGCCCTCGAAGCGCATGACGGCGATTCAGCGGCAAGGGCAATGTATGGTCACCTCGAGGCAGTGATGGCGGAACTCGAAACATTCGCACGCGAAAGGCCGGAGCTTTTCGCTGATCTCAATACCACCGGAGGACCTGAGACATGAAGAAGCGCAATTTCAAGGCGCCGTCGGGAGAAACCATTTCCTTCACCGAACTGGGTTTCGGCACGGCACCACTCGGCAACCTCTACAGGGCAACTGATCCTGAAGAGGCACAGGAGACTCTGGAAGCAGCGTGGACGGGGGGCATCCGCTATTACGACACCGCACCGCTCTATGGCCTCGGGCTCTCTGAAACGCGGCTGAACCGCTTCCTGTTCGGCAAGAAGCGGAAGGATTACGTACTCTCCACCAAGGTGGGCCGCCTGCTCGAAGTCTGCGACCCGAAGCAGCGCACCGGCATCGGCAAGTTCTTCGACACGCCATCGCGCCGGGAAATCTATGATTACAGCTATGACGGATTCATGCGCTCGATCGAGTTTTCACTCGAGCGTCTCGGCGTCGACTCGATCGACGTGATCTTCATCCACGATGTCGACGTCTTCAACCACAAGACAGTGGCGGCACGTGACGCGCATGTGAAGACCATTCTCAAAAGCGGCATCAAGGCGCTGGAAAAGCTGCGCAGCGAAAAGGTGATCAAGGCCTATGGCGCTGGCGTCAATGAATGGGAGGTTTGCGAGATTCTGGCAAAGAACGCCGATATCGACATCTTCCTGCTGGCTGGCCGCTACACTCTGCTTGAACAGGAATCACTCAACTCCTTCCTGCCGCTGTGCGAGGACCGCGGCATCGGCATCGTTCTGGGCGGCCCCTACAACTCCGGCATCCTTGCAACCGGCCCCAAGCCTGGTGCGTGGTACAATTATGATCCGGCGCCCAAGGCCATCCTCGAACGCGTGGCGAAGATCGAGGCAATCTGCAAGAAGCACAAGGTGAAGCTGGCACAGGCAGCCCTGCGCTTCCCGATGCATCACAAGAATGTGGTGAGTGTCATACCCGGCGGCGTGAGCCCCAAGGAGGTGGTGCTCAACGTAGCGACCCTTGATGCCAAGATTCCGAAGGCGCTGTGGAAGGACCTCAAGGTCGCAGGCCTGTTGCATAACGACGCCCCGGTGCCGCGGTGAAGACCGCAATCCTCGGCTCGGGATTGATCGGCCGGTCCTGGGCAATGGTTTTTGCCCGCGGTGGCCACGACGTGGTGCTGTGGGACCAGGATTCCGCTCAGGTCGACAAGGCGCTGGCACACATCGCGAAAACCCTGCCGGAGATGGAGGAGGCCGGACTTATTGACGCTGCCGCAGAGGTTGGCAGCCGCATCACGGGGGCAGCGACACTGGCTGAAGCCGTGTCAGGCGTTGCCTTCATTCAGGAAAACATCGTCGAGCGCGCCGAGCCGAAACAGCAGCTTTTCGCGGAGGTGGAACGGCTAGCGCCAGCCGATGCCATCATCTCCAGTTCCACCTCGGCGATCATGCCGTCTGTGATCTTTGCGGCGCTCGGGTCGCGTCAGCGCTGTGTCGTCTCGCATCCGCTGAACCCGCCGCATCTGGCACCAATTGTCGAGTTGTGTGGCGCTGCATTCACGTCTCCCGACGTGGTTGCGAGGACCCGCGATTTCATGATGAGTTGCGGCATGTCCCCTATCACCGTGAAGCGCGAAATTGAAGGCTTCATACTCAATCGGCTACAATTTGCCCTGCTGAATGAAGCCTTCCGCCTGATTGCCGGCGGCTTCGTGACGGCGGAAGACCTCGACAAGACCATCAAGGACGGCTTGGCATTGCGCTGGAGTTTCATGGGACCGATCGAGACCATTGACCTCAACGCCCCGCAGGGAGTTGCCGACTATCTCCAGCGTTACAGCCAGACCATCCGCGGCGTCGTCGACACCCAGTCGGCGTCAGCACCTTGGCCAGACTCTGTTGGTACCACGCTTGACGTGGAGCGCCGGGCAGTTGTGCCAAGGAACAAGCTGGCAGACGCCACCGCGTGGCGTGACAGGCGATTGATGGCACTCGCCGCGCACAAGCGAAGCCAGGAAAAGAAAACGCCGCGCTGAGGCGGCATTTGCTGGTCGATCAAGCCGCCATCAATTCCGGCGGCGGCGTCTTGGCGCCGGTCATGAAGGCGACGGCATCCGACATGGTGAAATCCTTGGGATTGATCACGCACAGGCGCTTGCCGAGGCGGTGGATGTGGATGCGATCCGCCACTTCAAAGACATGCGGCATGTTGTGCGAGATCAGAACAATGGGCAGGCCACGGCGCTTCACGTCGAGGATCAGTTCCAGCACGCGGCGCGATTCCTTGACACCCAATGCAGCCGTCGGCTCGTCCATGATGACGACCTTGGAGCCGAAGGCGGCGGCACGTGCCACGGCCACGCCCTGGCGCTGACCGCCGGACAGGGTTTCAACGGCCTGGCTGATATTCTGGATGGTCATGAGGCCCAGTTCGGTGAGCTTGTCACGAGCCATCTTCTCCATCGCCTTGTGATCGAGTTTCTTCAGCACGCTGCCGAGAAAGCCCGGTTTGCGGATTTCACGGCCCATGAACATGTTGTCGGCAATCGACAGGGCGGGCGACAGCGCGAGGTTCTGATAGACGGTCTCGATTCCGGCATTGCGCGCCTCGAGGGGAGAGCGGAAGTGAACGGGCTTGCCGTCCAGCGTGATCTCACCCTCGTCCGGCGTTACCGCGCCGCAGATGGCCTTGATGAGAGTGGACTTGCCCGCCCCGTTGTCGCCGATCACCGCGAGAATTTCGCCGGGATACAGGTCGAAGTCGCAGTGATCGAGTGCAGTGACTCGGCCATAGCGCTTCACCAGGTTGCGCGTCGTGAGGATTGGTTCGACGGTGGTGGTCATGGCGGGTGCCCGTGGTTGAAGCGTTGACGTGTTGGAAGTCTCAGGCCGAAGCCTTGCGGATCCACTGGTCGATGGCGACGGCGGCGATGATCAGGATACCGACCGTGAAGTCCTGCCAGAGCACGTCAACACGTGACAGCGACAGGCCAAAGCGGAACACACCGACGATGATGGCACCCAGCACCGAGCCTACGATGGTGCCGCGGCCACCAAAGAGCGAGGTGCCGCCGATCACCACGGCAGTGATGGAGTCGAGATTGGCAGTTTCACCCGCAAGCGGCGTGACCGTGCCGCCGACGCGGCCAATGAGAACGAGGCCGGCGAAAGCGGCGATGACGCCCGCCACGGAGTAGACGGAGCGCAGCACCTTGTCGGTCTGGACGCCCGACAGCATGGCGCCATTCAGGTCGTCGCCGACCGCATAGACATGCCTGCCCCAGGCGGTGTGGCGGAGCACATAGCTCATCAGCCAGGCGAGCAGCAGGAAGGCAACGGTACCATAGAGAATCTGGAAACCGGCCACGGACATGACCTTGCCGAACCAGATCAAGAGCGGTGCAGTCGCCTCGGTATCGACGTTGCGGATCGATTCCGATCCTGAATACCAAAGCTTCAAGGCCTGGAAGATGTAGAGTGTGCCCAGCGTCACGATGAACGGCGGCAGCCGCAGTCTGGTAACAAGGAATCCATTGAAATAGCCCATGACGCCGCCGGCGAAGCAGCCGATGGCAATTGCTGCGGGGGCGGGAACGCCCGTCTGGACCGCGAGTTTGCCCATGATGATCGAAGACAGCACCATGATGGCGCCGATCGAAAGATCGATGCCAGCGGTGAGGATGATGATGGTCTGCGCGATGGCGACGATGCCGATCGGCGTGATCTGCTTCAGGATGGTGGAGAGATTGCCGGGCTGCAGGATCTTTCCATCCGTGGTAAACCCGAAGAGGAAGATCGACAGGATGAGAACGAAGACTGGAACCGCCACGGGGTAGGCCTGCAGGAAAATGCGAAGCTTCTGCAAGCCGCTGAGGTGCTCGTGCTCGAATGAGGCCACAGAACTGTCAGCCTTGGTGAGCGTCGCCTCGTAATCAGAAAGGGTCTTGGTCGGCTGACCGCTGTCGCTCATGTTTCTGCCCCGGTGATAGCGCACGGGTGCGAGCCCCGCATCTTGTATGAGGGGCGACGTTACGGCCGCCCCTCACGTTGTTCAACTCACAAAATCCGTGTGGGATCAACCCCAGCAGATCTTCAGGCCCTCTTCCGAGGTCTTGGCATCGAGGCCATCAACCGGCTTGTCGGTGATGAGCTGCACGCCCGTGTTGAAGAAGGTCAGGCCGTCAGAGTTCTTCGGCTTGGAGCCGTCCTTGGCGAAGGCGGCAACGGCTTCGACACCCTTGGACGCCATGAGCAGCGGGAACTGCATGGAGGTGGCGCCGATCACGCCGCCCTTGACGTTCTGCACGCCGGGGCAGCCGCCGTCGACCGACACGATGAGCGCCTGGTTTTCCTTGCCCGCGGCCTTCATGGCCTGGTAGGCGCCTTCGGCGGCCGGCTCGTTGATCGTGTAGATCACGTTCATGTCCGGGTCCTTGGCGAGCAGGTTTTCTGCTGCCTTGAGGCCGCCTTCAGGATTGGCGTTCGAGGTTTCGTGGCCGATCACGCGGGCGTCCTTCTCGGAGCCGAGCACCTTGCCGTCCGGAACCTCGATGCCGAAGCCGGTGAGGAAGCCGGTGTCACGGAGCACATCGACCGAGATGTTGTCCTTGTTGATGTCCAGCATGCCGATCTTTGCGGTGGCGGCCTTGTCGCCGAGCTGGGCCTTGGCCCACTTGCCGATGAGCACGCCGGCCTCGAAGTTGTCGGTGGCGAAGGTCGAGTCGGCGGCGTCGGCATCACCGATCGGCGTGTCGAGGGCGATGACGAGCAGGCCCTTGCCGCGGGCTTCCTTGAGGGCGGGGATGACCGAGTCGTTCGACGCGGTGATCAGGATGCCCTTGGCGCCCGAGGCGACGCAGTTTTCGATGGCTTCGATCTGCGGGCCGGCATCGCCGTCAACCACGCCGGCGAAGGCCTGGAATTCAAGGCCGAGTTCCTTGGCCTTGGCTTCCGCACCTTCCTTCATCTTCACGAAGAAGGGGTTGGTGTTGTTCTTGGTGATCAGGCAGACGCCATCAGCCGCGAAAGCGGGGGTGACGGCGAAGGCAACGGTCGCCGCAGCGCCGAGCAGAGCAGCTTTGAAAAGGGTCTTCACATAGGCCTCCCATCAGTTTGTTTTAGCCCAATCAAGGGGTTAGGTGACGTTACGCTACGAGTGGTGCGGGAGGGGAATGTGTGTCCACACTCCTGCACATGAGGCCATTCTCAACTCAAAAATTGACATCTGTCAATAAGTAAACCGGAATGATTTATTGATTGACAGTCTCCCGGGCTGCTGGAAATCTGTGCTCCGACTGCATAGGGAACGGGGCTGCAATGTCGATCGAATGGGCCAGCGGCACGCGCGGGGACAGTTACCCCGAGCTTTCGCGCGGCACCACGCAGACGGGGGTCCGGCTCTACAATGAGCGCCTCATCCTGTCCCTCGTGCGGCTTCACGGCCAGCTGCCGAAGGCCGAGATGGCGCGGCTCACTGGCCTGTCGGCGCAGACTGTTTCGGTGATTGTGCGCCAGCTTGAGGCGGACGGGCTGTTGAAGCGGCGCACCCCGCAACGCGGCAAGGTGGGCCAGCCGCTGGTCCCTTTCGAACTCGATCCCAACGGCGCCTTCTCGATCGGGCTGAAGGTGGGGCGGCGCTCGGGCGACCTGATGCTGGTCGACCTTGCCGGCCATGTGCGCCACACCATCCACCGGCCCTACACCTTTCCATCCCCTGCAGAGATGATTGGGTTTGTGACGTCGGGGGTGGAGGAGCTTGTCTCGGGGCTTACCTCCGAGCAGCGCGGGCGGATCAGCGGCATGGGAATTGCTGCGCCCTTCCAGCTCTGGAACTGGGCGGAGGATGTGGGCGCATCCGCCGACGTGCTGATGGCCTGGAAGGACTTCGACCTGCAGGCGGAAATTGCCACGCGTTTCACCTGGCCCATTCATTTCTGCAACGATGCGTCTGCAGCATGCGCGGCCGAACTGCTGTTCGGGCGCGGCCGTGACCTGCAGGATTTCGCCTATTTCTATCTCGGTTACTTCATCGGTGGCGGGGTTGTGCTGAACGGCAGCCTGTATCTGGGCCGCCATGGCAATGCCGGCGCCCTGGCCTCGTTCCCGGTGACTTCGGAACAACGGCGATCCGAACAATTGGTGCATTCGACTTCGCTCGCTTCGCTTGAGCGCGACATCCAGCGCGAGGGCGGTGATCCGGAACTGCTGTGGCGGGATCTCAACGAGTGGCGTGGTGCGGGACCGGCGCTCGACCGCTGGCTCACCCGTGCCGCCATCAACGTTGCGACGGCTGCATCAGGCGTGATGGCCGTTCTCGATTGTTCGGCGATCATCATCGATGGCGCCGTGCCGTTACAGGTACGGGCCCGCTTCGTAGAAGAAGTTCAGCAGGCTCTTGCGCACGTCGACCGCCAGGGACTTGCGGACTTCCCCATCCTCGAGGGCACCATCGGGGCGGATGCACGCGCGCTTGGTGCCGCGAGCCTGCCCCTGTTCGACAATTTCATCATCAACCGGAATGTCTTGTTCAAGGAGAAGGCCTGATGCTCAAGGGTATTGATCCGCTTCTGAGCCCCGATCTCCTGCGCGTGTTACGGGCCATGGGACATGGCGACGAGATCGCCATCGTCGACGGCAATTATCCGGCCGAGGAGCATGGCAAGCGCGTCGTGAGGCTGGACGGGCATGGCGCGCCGCGCATCCTCGATGCCATCCTCTCGGTGATGCCGGTCGATGACATGGTGCCGGAAGCCGTGTGGCGGCCCGCCGCCCACATGGACCCCAAGTGCATGGAACCGGTGTTCGAGGACTTCACCACGATCCTCCTGAAGCATGAGCCCAGGCAGAAGATCGTGCCGTTGGTGGGTGACGCCTTCTACAACAAGGTGAGGGCCTGCTTCGCCATCGTGGCCTCAAGCGAGCCGAGGCTCTATGGCAACATTGTCGTCAAGAAGGGTGTCATTTACCCAGCCTGAGCATGCGCAGCTTGCTCAGGCCGCGTGCTCATCGCCTTCAGCAAGCCACACCAGACGACGGATCCATTTTCCGCGACTCGCCGGGACTAAGTCCTGATGAGTTCGGGCAGGGCGGATATCAACGAACTGCCGGGGAAAACAACTTCATCGAGGATCTTCTTGTCTTGTACGCCGAGGTGAGATCTGATGACGCTCTTGAAAACTTGGCGAAGATCATATGTCGGCCGCAGGTCACGCCCATCGTAGAGATTGCTCAGCCCGGGCCAATTCGCGACGACTTTGCCGCCTTTCACCGCTCCGCCGGCAAGCATCGCGACAGTACCCACGCCGTGGTCCGTACCATTGTCGCTGTTGCCCTTTGCTGTTCGACCAAACTCCGTGACGCAGAGCACCACGGTGTCGTTCCAGTAGCCGGAGTTCTTGGCGATTGCGGTGAAGTCCGACAGGGACTTATCGAGATTGTTCAGGTTGGCAGCCAGTGCCTGCGGCTGCCCAACATGGGTGTCCCATCCCTCGACGTTGAGCACGGCGATGCGCGGGGCTCCGCTTGGCGCTCCCAACAGCTTTGCTGCACCCCTGAAAGACAGCTGCAGGCTTGAGGCGTCCGGTGAAAGCGCTGGACCCGAGGTCGAAGTTGCCAGGCTGTTGGCAGTGATACCCTTCAACAGCAGATCATAGAGCGCAGAGTCCGTTGATTTGTAGAGGTTCAGAAGCGAGGTGTCGAAACCTGCCGGCCTCGGCCACAGGGTGGGGCTCCATGACAAGACCTTTTCGGTTCCCTGCAGTATGAGAGGTGTTGGGCCGATCTGAAGCGCACCCGCTTTCACCCTGTCCGCTGGGGTGAGTTTGGAGAGCAGGCGGTTCAACCAGCCACCTGTCGTGCGGTCCTCCTTGTCCCCAGGCGTTCCATTTTCCAGATTACGTTGGCATTCGAAGTGCGACCGGTTCTTCATTGGCGGTGCAACGGCATGAACAATGGTGGCCTGACCGGCGTTATAGAGCGTCTTGAAGAAGGCCAAGGAGGGATGCAGGTAAAAATAGCTATTGAGGGGAAGAAGGTTCTCCTTCACCAGCGCGAGCCTTCCGCGCAGTTTGGCATACTGCGGATCTCCGATCGGTACAGCCACGTTCAATCCGTCCATGCCACCACGGAGCAAGACGATGAGGAGACGCGGGTCCGAGGAACTCGCCTCCGCCAGATGCGGCGTGAAGGCCCAGGTGAAAAAGCCCGCCGAGAGGCCGAGAGCAGCACGGCGACTGAGCAGGAGCTTTGACTCCTCGCAGCCTTCGGCAGCAGAAGCTACGATCCGGGAATCGAGCTGGGTCAGGTCATGGTCATGGGCTGACATGAGTTCACCTACGCAGATATTCAGGGGTTACAAACAGCAGGTTAAGCGCCTGCATCGGATCGCGATCCAACTTCTGGATTGCCGAAGCCGCAGCCATCGAGAGGTGAGGCACGAGTGTTTTCGCCAATTCGGATGGCTTTTGAGATTTCCATTTCGGGTCTTTCCAGACGGCACCGGTGGCGAGAAGGTGGCCTGCAGCGTCCTTGCGGACACGAACGGCATCGGGTGTCTCCCAGACGTAGTTGTCGTCAGGATATCCATCCGGTGTCATGTGCTTCCAGATCTGGTTGGACATATTTGTATTGATGATGTCGAATGCAGGTTCGAGCGCCATGGCATTGGCACCGGAGAAACCGACGCCCCGGACGATGGAGACCATCCATTCATAGGGACGGCGGATGCCTGTGCCGGGCTTGATCCACGCGCTATCCAAATTCACGAGCGCCGTGGATACTGCCTTGAGGTTGCCGTTCGACACCACGAACGCATCTGCCAGTTCCTGAATCATCTTTTCAGTGGGATTATCCGTGACGAAGTGTCGGAGAAGTTTCCTGGCAATATGTTGAGCAGTGGCAGGGTGGATCGCGAGATGCTCCAATGCCGCAGTTCCCTGAGCCTCGCCGGCCTGCGCAAATTCCTTGCCTATGACGGTAAAGGCGCCAGGCTCGTGAAGATCTTTGTTGAAGTAGAACTGACCTGCATTGCCATTGTTGTATGGGTAGATCGTCCATCCGGTAATGATCTTTGCAAGACCGATGACGTCATTCTGGCTGTAGCCACCATAGACACCGACAGTGTGCAGTTCCAAAATCTCGCGCGCAAGATTTTCGTTGTAGGTGGCCTTCCAGCGTCTTCCGAGCGTCGATGTCGGACCGTAGGAGACATGATTGTCAAGGTAGGTGATCATGGCTGGGTGCTTGATCACGCCCTTGAGCATGTCCGCGAAATTTCCAAGGACGTGCTGCCGTATTACGGTGCGCTCGAGATGGCCGGCCGTAGCAGCAATGATCCCATGCTTGCTGGAGAGTATGGAGAAATGATTGACCCAGAAGAGCACCAACCTTTCCACAAATCCAACTTCAGGTTCCTGATACTTCACCAGGCGAAGCGCGCGCTCAGCGGACTGGAAGTCCCACGGTGTCGGGCGAACATAATTATGCACACCCTCCGTGGGCACTTCTGTTGTTGACGACGCTGGGACAGGCTTCGTCCTGAGGTTCATGCCGTAACGGCAGGTTTGTGGAAATGTGAATGAAACTTTCTGGTCATTCTGGTCGGTGGAAGGCACCTTGATCTCGGCCTCAGAGATCCTCGCGGGACCTGCCGCAATTTCATCCAGCAAAGCCTGCCGGGCAGCGTGTGGTGAAGCAGAGAGGTTCTTCTTCCCGTTGACATTGGGACCAAGCCCAAATCTCATCAAGGCGACGCGCGCCCTTTCCTGTGGTGTAAGCGTTGAGTACATGTGCCCCCCGACTAATACATACAATCTACAATCAATAGTGGTATCATATTCGGATAATTATACAAGGTTAAAGTGTAAATTAATACAGAAATTATCGAACAGCACTTATGTAGGGATGTGGGCGGCTGGAAAATTTTTGACGAATTTCACTACGTCAACTTTTATCGAAAAACCTGCGTTCAGCGGTTCCGGAAAGCCGGTTTTCTCTTCTCGATGAAAGCCTGCATGCCTTCTTTCTGGTCCTCGGTGGCAAACATTGAGAGGAACACACGGCGCTCGAAACGCGCGCCCTCGGAAAGCGGGGTTTCCTGGGCGCGGTTGACGGTTTCCTTGGCCATCATGACGATGGGCTGGGAGTAAGAGGCGATCTTGGCAGCTGCTGCCAGGGCCGCGTCCAGCATCTTGTCCGGCGCCACGACCCGGGCAACGAGACCACACCGCTCGGCCTCCGACGCGTCCATCATCCGGCCGGTGAGGATGAGGTCCATGGCCTTGGCCTTACCGATGAAGCGTGGCAGGCGCTGCGTGCCACCGGCACCGGGCATGATACCAAGAGTGATTTCAGGCAATGCGAAGCGGGACGTTTCCGAAGCGATGATGATGTCGCACATCATGGCGAGCTCCAGGCCGCCGCCCAGACAAAAGCCCGATACCGCCGCGATGACCGGCTTCCGGGTTTCTGCAATGCGGGTCCAGCCGTCGAGGAACTTGCCGAGGTAGGACTCGACATAAGTTTTCTCCGCCATCTCCTTCACGTCGGCGCCGGCCGCAAAGGCCTTCTCACTGCCAGTGATGACGGTGCAGCCAATCTCCGGATTCGATTCGAAACCGCTGAGTGCCTCATTGAGCTCGGCGATCAGCGCCTCGTTGAGCGCGTTCAACGCCTGCGGCCGGTTGAGCGTGACCAGGCCAACCTTGCTGCGGGTTTCGACGATGATGTTTTGGTAGGCCATGGGTTAAGTCCTATGTCTGGCAATGGCGGCAATAGAAGGTCGATCGGCCTGATTGCACAAGCCTCAGGATGGGTGCTCCACACTTCATGCAGGGCTCACCCTCGCGATCATAAACGAGAAAGCGTTGCTGGAAGGCACCCGATGCGCCGTCGGTATGCGCGAAATCCTGCAAGGTCGAACCGCCTGCCGTGATGGCCTCCGACAGCACGTCGCGGATGTGGCGCGCGAGTTCGGAGAGGCGCGGATCGACGCTTTTCTTCTTCACCAGTGTCCTCGACTTGCGGCGGGGCGACAGGCCAGCACGGTGCAGTGCCTCACAGACATAGATGTTGCCCAGCCCGGCAATGATGTGCTGGTCAAGGAGTGCGGCCTTCAGGGGTGCGGCCTTGCCGCGGAAACGCTCCGCCAGATAATCGGCACTGAATTCATTGCCAAGCGGCTCGACCCCAATTCCACCCAGGAGCTTGTGGGAAGCGAGCGACACCTCAGGGAACAGGTCCATGATGCCGAAGCGACGAGGGTCGGTGTAGACGACGCGGGCTCCACCCTCCAGTGCCAGCACCACATGGTCGTGTGGCCCCTGCCCCGCTTCGCCCGCCGCCGTCTCGAAATAGAATTCGCCAAGATTCTGGGCGCCCTGCCCTGAAAAGACGGTGAACCGCCCTGTCATGCCGAGGTGGATGAGCAGAACTTCGCCGGAATCGAGCCCGGCGAGAATGTATTTGGCCCGCCGCCGCAGGGTGGTGACACGGCTTCCAGCGAGCCTTTCGGCGAAGCGCTCCGGAAAAGGGAAGCGCAGCCCGGCACGCCGAAGGGTTACGCCCTCGATACGGCAGCCTTCCAGCACGGGCCTCAAGCCCCGCATGACGGTTTCGACTTCCGGAAGCTCTGGCATGATACCCGTTTAGACCGTGTCGGGGCAGCGAAGGCAAGCCATGTGCGAGGCTCTTTTCAGAACCCTCTTTTGCGGGCATAAGCGGCCCGCTTCCGATCAAGAGGGTTCCTCATGTCCAAGTTCGTCCCGCGCGTGTTTTCAGGCATGCAGCCGACCGGCAACCTGCATCTCGGCAATTACCTGGGCGCCATGCTGAACTGGATCCACATGCAGGACACGCATGAATGCATCTACTGCGTGGTGGATATGCATGCCATCACAGTGTGGCAGGATCCCAAGGAACTGAAGCGGGCCATCGTCGATGTGACGGCCGCCTATCTCGCCTGCGGCCTTGACCCCCGGAAGAGCATCATCTTCAACCAGTCACAGGTGGCGGAGCATGCAGAACTGGCCTGGATCCTCGGCTGCACAGGCCGCATCGGCTGGCTGAACCGCATGACGCAGTTCAAGGAAAAGGCCGGCAAGGACAAGGAGGCGGCATCCGTTGGCCTCTACACCTACCCCGTGCTGATGGCGGCCGATATCCTCGGCTATCAAGCCACCCATGTGCCGGTCGGCGAGGACCAGAAGCAGCATCTCGAACTGGCCCGCGACATCGCCAACAAGTTCAACATCGATTACCAGGATACCATCAAGGCAGCGGGTTTCGAGGACGGCGTGTTCTTCGTGCCGCCAGAACCCTACATCACCGGGCCCGCCACCCGGGTGATGAGCCTGCGGGACGGCACCAAGAAGATGTCGAAGTCCGACCCTTCCGACCTTTCCCGCCTCAACCTGACGGATGACGCCGACACCATCGCCAAGAAGATCCGCAAGGCCAAGACCGACACCGAGCCACTGCCCACCGAAAAGGACGGTCTGAAGGGACGCCCCGAGGCCGACAATCTGACCGGCATCTATGCCGCGCTGTCGGGAGAGAGCGTGGACAAAGTACTGGGCCAGTATGGCGGCGGCCAGTTCTCGGTATTCAAGAATGCGCTCGCCGACCTGGCGGTGACGAAGCTCAGCCCCGTGGGCGAGGAAACAAAGCGTCTTCAGGCTGACCGCCCTTACGTGGAGAGCGTGCTGAAGGACGGGTCCGACCGGGCTCGGGCAATTGCCGCCCCGATCATGCGCACGGCACGGGAAATCGTGGGCTTCATCGTTTCCTAGGGCGGCTGGAACGGCTTGACACGCTGGAACAGTTTGAAATGATTCTAAACTCGGGCTATATAATTCCCGAGTATAGGAATCGGACATGTTCATCCAGACGGAAGCCACTCCCAATCCCGCCACGCTGAAGTTCCTGCCAGGCAAGCCGGTGCTGCCGGGCGGCACGCGAGATTACCGTGATGCCGAAGCCGCCGCAGAATCGCCGCTGGCCCAGAAGCTCTTTTCGGTCAATGGCGTCTCGGGCGTGTTCCTCGGCCAGGATTTCATCACCGTCACCCGCTCGGGCGCCGAATGGCAGCACATGAAGCCGGCCATCCTCGGCCTGATCATGGACCATTACCTGTCTGGCGCGCCGGTGTTGCTGGGCGAGAAACCCGCACCGGAAGCCGCTGGCGAGGAGTTTTTCGAAGCAGGCGACGTCGAGATCGTGAATACCATCAAGCAGCTGCTCGACACCCGCGTGCGGCCCGCCGTGGCGCAGGATGGCGGCGACATCACCTTCCATGGCTTTCGCGAGGGCGTTGTGTTTCTCAACATGAAGGGTTCCTGTGCGGGATGCCCCTCCTCCACCGCCACGCTGAAGCACGGCATCGAGAATCTGCTCCGCCATTTCGTTCCGGAAGTGAGCGAAGTCCGCGCCGTTTGACGCGGCGCCCTGCGGCGGCCTATCACGCCACCCCATGAAGATCCTCAGCCTCGACACGGCAATGGCGGCCTGCTCGGTCGCCGTTGTCGACACGGAGAGTGCCCGGTCCCTTGCCGCGGCCTTCCTGCCGATGGAGCGTGGTCATGCCGAAGCGCTGCCGCCCATGGTGGCCGAGGTCATGAGAGCCTCCGGCCTCGGCTTCTCGGAGATCGACCGCATCGCCGTCACCACGGGTCCGGGCACCTTCACCGGAGTACGCATCGGCCTCGCCTTTGCACGTGGGCTCGGGCTGGCCCGCGGCATTGCGGTGATCGGGATCGACAGCCTTTCGGCGATTGCCGCGAATGAACCTTCCTTGGGTCCTCTGCTCGTTGTGTCCGACGCACGCAACGACGAGATCTATGCCGCCAGCTTCGATGCGGGCGGACAGCAGATCGCCGCCCCATATGTCGCAACCGCAGAAAGAGCTGGTGTGGAAGCGGCAGCTGGAGCGATCGTACTGGGCACTGCGGCGCAAGCCGTTGTAGCGGCAAGCGGCCGCAAGGATCTCGTCCTGTCAGCCGCCAGCCATTTGCCGGTGGCAGCGCAATTTGGGGCCATTGCGGCAGGCTTGATCCCGGGTGCAATGCCATCGCCGCTCTACCTGCGTGCGCCGGATGCCAAGCCCCAGCAGACGGCGCTCCGGAAGATCGGTGAGCTGAACATCGAGACTGCGGATGCTTCCGCGTCATCCATCCTGTCGGAGCTTCATCACGAAGTCTTCGACGAGGGCTGGAGTGCTGACGCCTTCACGGACTTGCTGAGAACGCCGGGCGCTGAAGCAATCATTGCCCTCGAACGCGGCGAGCCTCTCGGCTTTCTTCTCACCCGCAGCGCAGCGGACGAGGCAGAGATCATCGCCATTGGAACCCGTCCCTCCGTGCAGAGAAGGGGCGTGGCACGGCAACTTCTGACACAACATATCGCTGCGCTTGCCGACAAGGGTCTGCGGCAGCTGTTCCTCGAGGTGGCCGCATCCAACACGGCTGCGCGGGGTCTCTATTCATCGCTTGGCTTCACCGAGGCCGGACGCCGCAAGGGCTACTACCAGCGCCGCGAGGGCAAAGAGGATGCCATCGTCATGCGCCGCGAACTGGCTCCATGAACAGGCTGCGGGCGTGGTGGGCGCTTCTGCTGTTCACGGCACTCACGCTACCCCTGATGCCGCTGCAGCAGTGCTTCGTGTGGTTCTGGCCGCGCATGGCACGGGTCTTCCCGATGCACTACCACCGCCTGGTGTGCCGCATCCTCGGCGTGAAGGTGGAGGTGATCGGCACGGCGCCCGAGCGAGGGCCCCTGCTCATGGCCAGCAACCATGTCAGCTGGCTCGATATCGTGGTGCTGAGTTCGGTGGCGCCCGTTTCCTTCGTGGCCAAGAGGGAAGTGGCAAGGTGGCCTTTTTTCGGCAGCCTGGCGCGGCTGCAGCGTACAGTCTTCGTCGATCGTGACCGCCGCCACGCGACGGGCGACGCGCGCGATGAAATGCAGGAGCGGCTGAAGGCGGACGACATCGTCGTGCTGTTTGCGGAGGGAACCTCGGGCGACGGGCGGAGCGTACTGCCTTTCAAGAGCGCGTTCTTCGGGGCAGCGGAGATCCCCGGTGTACTGGTTCAACCTGTGACCTTGGCCTATCGCAGCCACCGCAACCTGCCAATGAACCGTCGCCTTCTGCCCTCCTATGCCTGGTATGGCGACATGGATCTGGCACCGCACCTGCTGGGTGCGCTGCGTGCCGGACCGATCGAGGTAACCGTCATCTGCCACGCGCCGCTCCCCTTGTCTGGCGGACTGAGCCGAAAGGCTCTGGCACACCACGCCGAAGAGGAGGTGCGACGCGGTCTCGTTCTGGCGCTTCACCATCCCGCCAAAATCCGCTAGAGGCCTCGGCCCATGGACAACGCCCCGAAGAAGGTCTTCGTCAAGACCTATGGCTGCCAGATGAATGTCTATGACAGCGAACGCATGCGCGATGTGCTCGCCCCCCTGGGCTATGCCGAGACCGTAACGCCGGAGGAGGCGGACCTCATCATCCTGAACACATGCCATATCCGCGAGAAGGCGGCCGAGAAGGTCTACTCCGAACTCGGCAAGATCCGCCGCATGAAGCGGGTTCGTGCAGAGCAGGGGGCCGAGATGCTGATCGCGGTGGCCGGCTGCGTGGCCCAGGCGGAGGGCGAGGAGATTGTGAGGCGGGCGCCCGCCGTGGACCTCGTCTTCGGCCCACAGACGTACCACCGGCTGCCACAGTTGCTGGCGCGGCGGCGCGCGGCAGGGAGGGCGGTTGTCGAAACTGAATTTCCGGCAGAGGACAAGTTCGAGGGGTTGGATGCCAAGGCGCTGCCGCGCAAGGGTGTGGCCGCCTTCCTCACGGTCCAGGAAGGCTGCGACAAGTTCTGCAGCTTCTGCGTGGTGCCCTATACAAGGGGGTCGGAATTCTCGCGGCCCATAGAGCAGGTGCTGACCGAGGCGCGGCGCATGGCAGCTCAGGGCGTGAAGGAGGTCACGCTGCTCGGGCAGAACGTCAACGCCTATCACGGGTTGGACGCAAGGGGCCTCAGCATCGGTCTTGCCGGGCTCGTGGGCGAATTGTCACGCATCGAGGGTATCGAAAGGTTGCGATACACCACGAGCCACCCGCGCGACATGACGGAAGACCTTATCGCCGCCCATGCCGAGAATCCGAGGCTGATGCCCTACCTGCATTTACCAGTGCAGTCTGGGAGCGACTCGATACTCAAAGCCATGAATCGTGGCCACACCGCGGACAGTTATCTGCGGGTCATCGAAAGGGTCCGGTCGGCGAAGCCAGATATGGCAATATCTGGCGATTTCATCGTCGGATTCCCGGGAGAGACCGACAGAGATTTCGAGTCGACACTAAGTCTTGTCCGCGATGTTGGCTATGCCAGCGCCTTTTCCTTCAAGTACTCGCCCAGGCCAGGCACGCCCGCCGCCGAAAGCGACAGGCAGGTTCCCGATGGCGAAATGTCGGCGAGGCTGCATGAGCTCCAGACGCTCATCCACGCCCAGCAGACGGCCTTCAACGCCGCGATGGTGGGGCGCACCGTACCCGTTCTGCTCGAGAAGCCGGGCAGGGATCCAGGGCAGCTGGTCGGACGATCGCCCTATCTTCAATCCGTCCATGTCCAGGCCGATCCCACCCTTATCGGAACGATCGTGGATACCCACATAACAGGTGTTGGAACCAACAGCCTTTCGGGTCATTATGCCCGGGCAGTCTAAACACGGAGAATCGAGTCCTTGAATCCGCCCGTCACTGCGGCCCAGATCGGCAGCCACACCCCCGGCTCCCGGCAAGAAGACTCGGATATTCTCACCCTCTCATTTGACGATAACCGGTTGTTATCATTGCTCTGTGGTGAGCATGATGAGAATCTTGCCGTACTTGAGCACCGGCTCAGCGTCGACATCACGCCGCGCGGCAACCGCCTCGCCGTTCGCGGCACTGATTCGGGACGAAACGCGGCACGCGACGTTCTGATGGCGCTCTACAACCGTGCCAGACGAGGTCTCGACATCACCAAGGGCGAGGTCGAAGGGGCCATTCGAATGCGTGAAGCGCAGGAAACCAATGTGCCTGGCGGCGCTATCCGCACCCGCCGCAAGCTAGTGATGCCCCGCACGCTCACCCAGGGCACCTATATCGAGGCAATCCGCAAGCATGAACTGGTCTTCGGCGTCGGCCCGGCCGGCACCGGCAAGACTTATCTCGCTGTCGCCTGCGCGGCGGAAGCGCTGATGAACGGCGAGGTGGACCGCATCGTCCTGTCTCGCCCGGCTGTCGAAGCCGGCGAACGCCTGGGCTTCCTGCCCGGGGACATGAAGGAGAAAGTCGATCCCTACCTCCGCCCGCTTTACGACGCACTCTATGACATGATGCCGGCGAGCCTCGTCGCAAAGGGCATTGCGGAGAACCAGATCGAGATCGCGCCGCTCGCCTTCATGCGCGGCCGCACACTGTCCTCCGCCTTCATCATCCTCGATGAGGCGCAGAATACGACACCACAGCAGATGAAGATGTTCCTGACCCGCCTGGGTGAAGGAAGCCGCATGGTGGTGACGGGAGACCCCACACAGGTCGACCTGCCCTCCGGTATCTCGTCGGGTCTCGCGGACGCGGTGGCGGTGCTGCAGGGGGTCCCGGGCGTTGCTTCGGTCGGCTTCAAGAATGCCGACATCGTGCGCCATGCGCTGGTAGGCCGCATCGTTGCAGCCTACGACAAGAAGGCACCAAAGCCGAAAAAATGACGGTTTCCATCGAGGTCGAGGACCAGGCGTGGCTGGCGCTTTCCGGCCTCGACGCACTTGCGCATGCCGCCATCGAAGCGGCTCTGGCAGGCGCAGAGATCGCGGGCACTGACTGCGAGGTTGCCGTGCTCTTCACCGACGACGACTCGATCACCACCATCAACGCCGAATGGCGTGGCAAGGGCAAGCCGACCAATGTCCTTTCCTTCCCGACGCCCGTCGACTTGCCCGTGCCGGACGGCGAGCCGCGCCCGCTGGGTGATATCGTGCTGGCTCATGGTGTGATCGCCCGCGAGGCCTTGGAGCAGAGCAAGACATTGCATGACCACACCACCCACCTTATTGTCCACGGCACATTGCATCTTCTGGGCTATGACCACGAAACCGATAACGAGGCCGAGGAGATGGAAGCGCTCGAGAGGCGCATTCTGAAAGGCCTGGGCATTTCCGATCCCTATGAGCGACCCTGACAATATAGGCGGCACCTCGCCCGCCGAAGCGACCCGGGAGAGCCTCTGGCAGCGCCTGAGAAGTCGATTTGGCCGCAACCGGGACGTTGGCCTGCGCGAGAGCCTGGAAGGCGCCATCGAAAGCCACGAAGCCCAGAATCCCGGCGAGACGGTGGGCGAAGAAGCAAAATCGATGATGCTTAACATCATTGAGTTCTCAGGTCTCCGGGTCGATGACGTGATGGTACCACGCGTCGATATCGTTGCGGTGGACGAAGCGGACAGCATGCAGGAGCTGCTGGCCAAGTTCATCGACGCCAATCATTCGCGAATGCCGGTCTATCGCGAAACGCTGGATGGCATTACCGGCATGATCCACGTGAAGGACTTTCTGCGCTGGATGGCGGCGCGCGGTGCGCGCAAACGCCGGGCAACGAAGACCGAAAAGCCGGAGAAGACCGAAAAGGTGCCCCCGCCGGGTCTCAACATCGCGGCCACTGCCCTGTCGACGAGCGTCAAGCAGGCAGGCCTTAACCGCGAGGTGCTGTTCGTGCCGCCCTCCATGCCTGCAACCGATCTGCTGGTGCGGATGCAGGCAAGCCGAACGCATCTGGCCATCGTCATCGATGAATATGGCGGCACCGAAGGTCTCGTCTCCATTGAGGACCTCGTCGAAGTCATCGTCGGCGATATCGCGGACGAGCACGACACCGAGGAGGGCCTTGAGGTCAAGCCGGTGGAAGAAGGCGTCTACCTCGCCGATGGGCGTGTCGACTTGGCGAAGCTCGAAGCATTGCTTGCGGTAGACCTTCTTCCGGAGGACGAGGAGGAAGAGGCGGATACGCTCGCAGGCCTTATCTTCAAGATCGCCGGGCGCGTTCCGGCGCGTGGCGAAATCATCCGCCACGAAAGCGGCCTCGAGTTCGAGATTCTCGACTCCGATCCGCGCCGCGTGAAGCGAGTGCGGATCAACGCTCAAAACGTCAACCAGCCGAATTCTGAACCAACAGCTGACAATTCGTCAGACTGAACACGAAATTTTTGACGAATTTTACAACCTCCTGTAACATCAGGCTCAGGAGGTGAGTGGATGACGTCTCGGGCGGCAACGGTGGCATTCCAGGGCATCGAGGCAGTCCCCGTCGATGTTCAGGCGCAGTTCCTGTCCGGCATGGTGGCATTCAACGTCGTGGGGCTCGGCGACAAGGCCGTGGCCGAAAGCCGGGAACGGGTGCGGGCGGCGCTTCATGCCATCGGCCTCGCGCTTCCTGGCAAGCGGCTGGTCGTCAACCTCTCGCCAGCCGACCTGCCAAAGGAGGGCAGCCACTTCGATCTTCCGATCACGCTGGCGGTGCTAGCCGCCCTGGGCATCATTGCCCAGGATTTCCTGACGCGCTACGTGGCCATGGGTGAACTGGCCCTCGACGGGGCACTTATCGGAGTTTCCGGCGTGCTGCCCGCTGCCATCGCAGCGAATGCACGAGACATGGGACTGATCTGTCCCAAGGTCTCCGGACCGGAAGCCGCATGGGCAGCGGAAGACGCTGACATACTGGCACCAGAAAACCTCATCCAGTTGATCAATCACGTGCGGGGCACACAAGTGCTGACGCGCCCGAGGCCCGCCATCGCCACCGAGACGGAGCAACTCCCCGACCTCAGGGACATCAAGGGGCAGGAAACCGGAAAACGTGCGCTGGAAGTCACCGCCGCCGGTGGTCACCACTTCCTCAAGTGTGATTGCTCCAGACCCTGTATTCGTTTATAGCGAAGGTTCGGTGCCGCAAGGGTGCCGCTACAGGGGCCACCGCAAATGACCAAGGGCTATCTCTACAGCCGCCTAAGCACTGTCGAACAGCGCAAGGGCCACGGGCTAGAACGTCAGCAGAAAGGCGTGACGGAGTATTGCAATAGGCATGGCATCACCCTGCAGGATGTCAGCTTCAATGACTTGGGTGTGAGCGGCTTCCACGGTGCCAACGCTGACCGGGGCGAGTTGGCTGAGTTCATCGATGCCGTGAAGCTCGGCGTGATCGACAAGGGCAGCGTACTGATCATGGAAGACCTTGATCGTCTGACGCGCATGGACCCAATGAAGGCACGGCGTTTGCTGGAAGACATTCTGCTGATGGACATCGATGTCGTGACCTTGAAGGATCAGCAGCGATACAGCAAGGAGCGGCTGGTCAAGGAGCCGTACTTGATCTTCATGATCATAGCGATGACGATCAGATCGAACGACGAGAGCAAGGTCAAGTCGCTGCGGGTGCGGGCGGCGTGGGGGAAGAAGAAGATCGACGCGAGGACCACGGGCAAGATCGTGACCAAGCGCATCCCCACATGGTTAAAGGTCAGTGAAGATCGGTTTGAGGTGATCGAAGACAAGGCCAGCGCGGTGCTGAAGGTGTTTGAGCTAGCAGCACATGGTCATGGTCAGCACTCCATTGCGAAGATGCTAAATCAGGAACAGGTGCCGACACTCAAGACGGGTGAGATGTGGGGCAAAGGCGTGGTGACCAAACTGCTGAACTCGGACAGCGTCAGGGGAACCTACGTGCCGCATGATGTGGTCACCAACGAGAACGGCAAGAAGACAAGGCTGCCGCTGGAGCCAATCGAAGGCTACTACCCGCGCATCGTCAGTGAAGAACTATGGCAAGCCACACGGACGCATAAGGCCAAGGGCGGCGGCTCTGTCGTGCTTCGCAATGTGCTGTCCGGTGTGGGCGTCTGTGGCCGCTGTGGTGGCACGATGGTCAGGATTGGGAAGAACCAGCGCGATGTGTACCTTGTGTGCAGCAAGGCCCGTGTGGGTGCTGGTTGTCGGTACGAGGCGGTGCGCTACGGAGATGTGGAACTTGCCGTTCGGAGACTAAACCCGATGGTTGACATGGACCTCACCGATGATGACGCACTCACCAGCCGCAGGGCATCCATCGTGACAGAGATCGACGCACTGAGGGACCACATAGGCGAAGGGCTTAAGAGCCGTGGTGGCCGTGAAGCGTTGGCCGAGTTGGACGCTGACTTGGTCAGGATGGAACAGGAACTTGATGCAATCGATGACGAGATCGAAGCCAACGCCCCGGCACTGGTTAGGGCAAGGATGGATCGGGCGGTGGATGCGCTTGCTGCGGTGCCGTTCGATGTGGTCGCGGCCAACGCTGCGCTGAAGGGCGTGGTGGATCGGGTGGAGGTACTGTTCGATGAGGGCGAGGTCGTGGCCCACTGGAAGACCGGGGGCAGTACTGCGGGCATGTTCAGGTGGCCCAAGGAATAGATCCATCAGAAGACGGGGGCCGGATTTCCTGACGCAATAGTTTGGAAGGCCATCAATACATAGACGAGGGCGCAAACTCCCCCGCTACCCCGGACGGATTACTCCACCGCAGGGCAGCTACCGTTCATCTCAAGAGGACATCACGGCCATCGCAGGGAATTGATCCAGCCACCGCAGGGCGGGTCCGCTAACGCCGATGCCAGCACTCCAGGCCTACTCCAGGCCCTTACTATCCAGCCACCGCAGGGTATTGATCCAGCCGCCCGCACAGCCACCGCAGGGACACTGATGGCAACTGATGTGGGCTTGAGGGACATGGTACCTACCACACCTGATACAGGTTTCTGGTAGGTGGCTACCACGGTGGTATGTACTTGAGGTTGTATGAAATACCAGTAATGTAACCTACCAGATTGCTAGCGATGAGGGACGTACAGCAGCCAGCGCCCTGTCCTCTGACAAGTTACGGTACTCGCTAACGTGTCGGTTCCAGCTTGACGGTTTCAACGACAATTTAGGGTCCATAAGACAATACTTGACAGAGCGCCAAGCAAGCTTTAGATGCTAACTTGTCACCAAGGAGAACAGACATGACAAGCATCGGCTACGCGAGAGTATCCACGGTTCAACAGGACTACGGCATTCAGGAACAAGCCCTGCGGGACGCTGGTTGCACAATCATCAGGGGCGAGAAGATCAGCGGCAAGAGCCGGGACGGACGGACAGAGCTTGCCACCGTGCTGGAGTTCCTCCGTCCGGGTGACGAGCTTGTCGTGCAGCGGCTGGACAGGCTTGGACGAGATACCCGCGATGTCCTCAATGTGGTGTTCGAGATCGAACAGAAGGGCGCAACCTTGCGGGTACTCAACCCCGCCATCAGCACAGGCGGCATCGAAGGCAAGATCATGATGACGGTACTTGGGCTGGTGGCCGAGATGGAAAGGAACTTCCTCAGAGAGCGGCAAGCGGCTGGCATTGCCAAGGCCAAGGTCGCCGGGGCATACAAGGGTCGCAAGCCCAAGGTCGGCGCTGCCACCGTCAAGGCCCTGCTGGCTGAAGGCTTGGGTGCCACCGAGATCGGCAAGATGTACGGCATCAGCCGCCAAGCGGTGTATCTCAAGACCAAGGAAACTTGACGCTTCCGGCACATATATGGTCGCTTCTGCGCAGCCTTAGGGTCCGAAACTTGCTATTGTTCCAATGTTGTGCCATCCCTTTCGCTGGTGGTCACAACACTTGAAACTGAGCCGAGTTTAGACCCTGCCACGGGTGCGTGGTTTCAGCCGCTGACTGACATTGTGAACAGGAACCGTGAGGCGAGGCCCAAGGAGGCCCTGTCGCAGCGGTTCATTAATGTAACTACATCGGGTACAGATTTATTGGGCGTCTGTGTCCTGCTAGGTGTCAGCCCACAAACATAGAAGGATTTAGATATGACGCATTGTATCGCTGCCGGATGCAGCACCAACGCCTTGTTCGGTACGCTGTGCCGGACACATGCAGACCGTAGAAGCAAGCACGGCCACCCTACGGTGACGCCGATAGACCGCCGAGAAGTCAGACCCTTCGCGGATGTTGTTCGACAAGAGATGAACAGGACGGGAGTGAAGAAGGACATCGACGCCTACTTCGCCAAGATGAAGGAAGAACAGCAAGCCATCGTGGACGATATGAACGCCACCGGGGTCGGAATGCTGGACAGGTACTACGCTGCCATCGATTTCGTGGATGCGACAGGTGACGGCACTGATCAGGTGCTTGTCGATCTGTTGTGCCTTGGCTGGTACATCCAGCTCAACGACAAGCGGTTCCCAAACCAAGAGAGTATCGCCATCGCCAGTGCAAGAGCGTTGCGGTGGAGCTTGCACAAGGGAACCGTTCGGACACTGCGGAAGACGGGAGCCATCGACGTTAGCAAGCGGTACCTGAAGGCTTCAGCTTTGCGGCATCTCGGATCGACACTTGTGCCGACACTGGTCAGCTTTGGATACGCAATGGCTAAGACTTGGCGGGAGCGTGAGGTCGAGAAGACGGAACTGAAACACAACATAATGCAGACGATCACCAAGGGAGAAGCCGCATGAACGTACCTAACGCCGCAGTAGGCTTCGACAGTAGTTTGGCGAAGCTTCTGGAAGAACGATCCAGCGGTAAGCCAGCGCCAGGGATTCCCTCAAGATTACCAGCGAAGGACATCAGGTTCGCTACTGGTGCCTTCCAGCCACGGGTGACGGCCAAGGCCAATCGTGAGGACCACATCAAGGAGCTTCAGAAGCACATCGAGAACGGTGCGAAGATGCCCCCGCTGCTGGTGTGGTGGAGCGGTAAGACTTGGTACGTGATCGATGGACACCACCGCCTGTGGGCCACGGTGAAGGCACTGAACGAGGCGAACAAGGACAAGGTTGATGCCTACGTGGATGTGACCGTTCTTGACGGTGACGTCTACGCGGCCATCGCTGCGGCCAACACTGCCAACTCCAAGGACAAGCTGGTGATGAACAAGGAAGACAAGCTTGAGGCGGCTTGGCGGATGACGCTCACAGGGCAGTACACGATCCCTGAGATTGTCGATGCAACCACGATCAAGAAATCAACGATCATCAACATGAGGAAGGCCATCAAGGCTGTATCAGCAATGCAAGATGACTGGGACAACGGACTAAATCCGTCGATGTACACTTGGCGTCAGACGAGGATGTTGCAGAACGGACAGAAGATCGTCGAAGTTAGCGACACCGCAGAGGAACGTGCAGCCGTGATGATGGCGATGAGCGTGACCCGGGCGGTAGGCAGTCAGCAGATCATCGCCAACCCGGAGCGGTTTGCACGGGCGGTGGAGCTGATCTCGGATAGGCTACCGCCAGCGATGCAAGACTACTGGCAGGGTGACGAGGACCTTGATGACGAGGATCAAGCATGAGCTTCGGACTAATCAAGGGACTGAGCCGTAGCTTCCGCAAGGTGGCTATGGGTGCTGCGACTGACGAAGATGCCGAGGCGAGGACCAACGCGCTGCGGCTCGTTAGCCAGCAGACGGCGGAACGGAGGAACCGGGGCAAGACGTTCTTCAAGCTGAAGGCCAAGGACGAGGAAGCACAGCGACAGAAGCATCGGGATAGGCTGTTGCGTAATGCAAAGGCCGAGGCCGACAAGGCTGCACAGGAAGCTAAGCGGAAGGCCGAAGACCTTGCCGAGCTTCAGGCCTTGCTGGCTGAGGCGGACGCCAACAAGGGCCACTAACGGATTAAACGACTGAGAAGATACAGGGTTTGAAGTAGCTGCACATCCTAGTCTAAGGAAGTACCCTTCATCACCATCGAAGCAGCGGGTGCTGCGAATGGCCGCAATTGGCTTGCAGTTCTAACTCCGGGCGGTTCCAATCCGTCGTCAGAACGCCCAGGCGAGACCGGCGGTGCCCGTGAGGGTGAGCGCGTCGCTGGTGTCATAGCCCGCTTCGCCGGTGAGGGTGAAGTTGGCGCCGCTGTCCGTCTCGTAGGCAAGGTCGAGACCGGCGAAGCCGCGCACCGTGGTGTCGTCATCGTTGACGTTGAAGTTCAGCGACTGGCCCAGCAGCGTGGCGTTGACATCTTCGCTGTTGGTGTAGGTGGCATCGGCACCCAGACGCAGGGCGGCATCGAAATGCCCGCCATTGGTCTGCATCGGCGCAATCGCGAAGGCAACCTGACCGCGCAGGTCGAAGAGGTTGATCGAGCGTGAGTCAACCGAGAGGTCAGCCGTCGAGCCGTTCTCGTCATAGCTGTCCATGAACAGGCCCGCATACCGTGCCCTGAGGCTTGGCGTGAAGATCATGCCGCCGGTTTCAATATCCGTTCCAATCGTCGCCGATGGGCTGATGAAGATGCCGTTCGGGTCGCCCTTGGCCTGTTCAACACCGCCCACAACCATGTTGTTCAGCACGTCGCGGCTGGTGGACTGGCTGGTGTAGCCGCCCGTCAGCGCGAGGTTCAGGAAGGCCTCCGACATGGTGAAGCCAGCGTAAAGGCCAGCATAGTAGCTGTTGGCATCAATTTCCTGCGTTCCCGCATCGGTGTTGAGGCTGGCGAAGCTGGCGCCCGCGAAGCCACCCAGCCGGGTGCCCGATGACAACACGCCATCGGCACCAATTGCAAAGCCGCCGAGGGTTGAGTCGAAGCCGTCATAGATGCCGTTGGAATCCTGACTGCGGTAGTTGCCGATACCCGCCGCCCAGACCACGGACTGAGGCTCAGCCGCATCCGGCACATCCGCCGTCGGCACGATGCCGGTGGGTGCTGCTGCCACCATGTTGGCAGCGCCGTGGCCGGAGCGGGCTGACCCAAGCCGCGCATCGACCACGTCGGCCAGCGAGCGCGTCAGGTCGTTCAGCATGTCGCCCTCAGCCGAGAACAGGGTGGGATCGACCACCGCCAGAACGCCTTTGGAAGACACAAAAGGCATACCGTTGGTGTCGATGATGACGCTATCACCGCCCGTATAGGTGAAGACCGTGCTGAGACCGCGCCCGATCACCAGCGTGTTGCCACCCGTTCCGGCTAGATCCAGCATCCCCTGCACGTTGCTGCCGGACAGAAGCGTCAGGGTGTTGTCGCTGCCACCAAAAGAAACCGCAGCCCCGCCACCGATGATCTTGCCCGAGTTGGTGATCGTGTTACCGTTGCCATAGGCGAGGATGCCGCCGTTGCCGCCTGTCACCGTGCCCGAGTTGGTGATCGTGCTGTCGTTGACAATGGCAAAGACGCCTATGTTGCCGCCCGTCATCGTCCCCGAGTTGGTGATCGTGGTGTTGGAGCCAACGGCTATGATGCCGCCGTTGCCGGCCGCCGTCCCCGAGTTGGTGATCGTGTTGTTGTCGCCTTGGGCGTAGATGCCGATGTCCGCGCTCCCGCCCGCGGACCCGCCCGCCACTGTCCCCGAGTTGGTGATCTTGAGGTTGGAGCCTTGGGCGAAGATGCCCTTGTAAAAACCCGTCAACGTGCCCGAGTTGGTGATCGTGTTGCCGTTGCCAAAGGCTGCGATGCCGTTTTCGCCGCCGCCAGTCACCGTCCCCGTGTTGGTGACTGTGCTTTCACCCAGTACTAAAATCCCATTTTTATCGCCGCTCGTCACTGACCCCGCGTTGTTCACCGTGACGCCAGCGGCAGTGGCTTCGATGCCGTTGCCAGAAGTGACGTCGATCACGCCACCTTCTTGCACCGTCCCCACCTCGCCCGTGGTGAGTGTCTGGGTGACGGTTACCGGCGAATTGCCGGTGGTGATTGGAAAGTCATTCGCCCCGGCATTGATCGCCAGAACAAGGGCAGACGCGGACACGCCGCACGACAGGACAAGGCTGCGCTTCAAGAGTTTCATCGTTCCCCCACAGAATCGCCCTTGTTATCAAGGTCCGCATCCCATCTGGGTAACAACTTCTAAGTGACGGCAGGAGTTCGGCAATCCGGGGAAACACTTAGGAAGGCAGGTGCCGCCGGATTGGAACGCTGATTCACGATACCATCCTTCAGCTATTCAGCAACCTGACTACACTGGTGTGTAACATCTTGGTCACCTTCATAACCGCCGCCACAATTAGAGACGCAAGATTTAGCCCGAGGCGGTTCGTTGACAGGCAGAAGCAGAAATATAGCCAGCGAATCTATGGTTCGATCAGGCTGAAATTTGAGATGGTGGAAACCTAAATGCAGATGAGCTGCAACAGGCCGGTACACAATGCCGTGGCGGCTGCGGGGACTATTGTAGGGTCTTAAGGGTCTTAAGTGTCTTCACTTTCTGATGGTGGGACCGCCTGGTGCGGGAAAATCCATGCTGGCGCAGCGCCTGCCGTCCATCCTGCCACCGATGGACTCGCGCGAGATGCTGGATATCAGCATGGTCGCCTCGCTGGCGGGAGAACTGTCCAATGGCCAATTGTCCAGGCGGCGTCCGTTCCGCGCACCCCACCACTCGGCGTCCATGCCGGCACTGGTCGGCGGGGGCCTGCGTGCCAAGCCAGGCGAGATGGCGCTGGCGCACCACGGCGTGCTGTTCCTCGACGAGCTTCCCGAATTCCAGCCGCGCGTTCTCGAGTCCCTTCGCCAGCCGATGGAGACCGGCGAGACGGTGGTGGCACGGGTCAATTATCACATCACCTATCCCGCCCGGTTCCAGCTGATCGCTGCCATGAACCCCTGCAAATGCGGATTCGCAGGGCAGCCGGGCCATATCTGCCGCAACGGACCACGCTGTGCGGCGGACTACCAGGCTCGCATCTCGGGGCCACTTCTCGACCGTATGGACATCCAGATCGAACTGGCCGCCGTGAAGGCATCCGACCTCACGCTACCCCCGCCGAAGGAAGCAAGCCGGGACGTGGCGCAGCGCGTGCTGGCCGCCCGGCAGATGCAGGCGAAGCGCTTCGCCAGCCTCGGAAAACCCGGACTTCGTACCAATGCCGAAGCCGACGGAGCCTTATTGGAAGAAATCGCCAGACCCGACCCACCCGGCCTCAGCCTGCTGCGCGAGGCGGCGGATGCCATGAAGCTTTCGGCGCGTGGCTATCACCGCGTGCTCCGGGTGGCCCGCACACTTGCAGATCTCGAACGCCAAGAACAGGTGGCGCGCATCCACATCGCCGAAGCACTGAGCTACAGGCAAAAGCTTTCGGCCTTCGTCGCTGTGGCGTGAGAGAATATTAACGCATTCTTCACCATGTCTTGCCGCTCGTAAAACTTTTGAAAGCAGCGCGTGTCATGGTTTCATCCATGTACAAGAAGCACCACGCCGATCCTGGGATCTCAAAAATCATGCCCGCCCCCGCCGAAGCTGGTGCCGGCAACCTCGGTGGACTGATTGCAACGATTGCACTGATGCTGCTCTTTGCAGGAATCGGTGCGGTGGGGGTCCTGCCCTCAGTGCCACCGCTTGCGACCCTCGTGATGGCTGGAGCGGGTTTTCTTCTATCTGCTGCATTGGTCCTGGCTCAGGTCATTTGGCGCAGAGGCACAGACCGCCGGCTTGTGGAACTTGTGACGGCCGCAGAAGCACTCCACGAAGCCAATCGCCGCGCTGAAGCCTCCAACGTCGCAAAGTCACGCTTCCTCGCCATCACCAGCCATGAAATCCGCACGCCGATGAACGGCATTCTTGGCATGATCGGCCTTCTGATGGAAACCCCACTGACACTTGAACAGCGAAACTACGCGCGAACGGCTGACTCTTCCGCACGCGCCCTGTTATCGATCGTTGACGAACTTCTCGATGCATCCATCGCTGAACGCCAGGGGATGGAAGTTTCGGAAGAGCCTTATGACCTCGCGGCCCTGATCGAATCTGTCACTGAACTTCTTGCTCCACGAGCCCATGCCAAGGGCATCGAAATCTCAAGTTTCATCTCGATGCGCATTCCCTCACAGATACGCGGCGACGAGCGGCGGCTGCGCCAAGTTCTGCTAAACCTCTGCGGCAATGCCATCAAGTTTACACCTTCGGGTGGCGTAGGTATCAGCGCTCGACTGCATGACGACGGCAAACTCTCCATAACTGTCAGTGATTCCGGGATCGGCATGTCCGAGGATGAGCAGCAGTGCATCTTCGAAGAGTTCACGCAGGCAAATGATGAGACACGGCAACTGTTCGGTGGTACTGGCCTTGGACTGACAATCTCCCGCCGCCTCGTCGAGGCGATGGACGGAACAATCTCTGTGCGCTCCGCTCCGGGAGAAGGTTCAGCGTTCAATGTCGTCTTGCCGCTGACGGATGCGGTGCAGCCGGGATCCCATGAACTGTTGCGGCGTCGTAGTTTCATTCTGGCAGCATCGCCCTCCATCACCGCAGACCACATCCGAGAGACGCTGGAGGACAGCGGCGCGTCGGTGCAGATGATGCATTACCCGCATGAACTTCTTCGCCTGCTTGGAGATGCCGACGCCATTCCCTGCACCGCCGTTCTGTGCGACAGTGAATTTGCAGAAATCCTGCACAACTCATGGCCCCAGAGGGGCAACGTTCAAAAGCAGCGCGTCTATCTCATGCTGCGCAGCGAGGAACGGCGCCAGTTCGCTGATCTTCTGGCCAAGAACTTCTCAGGCTATCTACTGAAGCCGTTCCGCCGCCATTCGCTTTTGCGCCTGGTCACGCTGCGTGACGAGGCAGCATTCCCGGTGACCGCGCTCCAACCCCTACGCAACGTGATATCACTTCAGGCGAAGCGCCAGTTGCATGTCCTGCTCGCCGAAGACAATCCGGTAAACATCCTGCTGGCCAGCACCCTGCTCCGACGCGAGGGCTACAGCGTGGCAAACGCGAAGAACGGTGACGAAGTACTGGAGTCCCTTTCAACGGGCAAGCGCCCGGACCTCATCATCATGGACGTCGAGATGCCCGTACTGGATGGGCTCGAGGCAACCCGTTGCATACGCCGCAACGAGGCCGACCGATCCTTGCCGCGGCTTCCCATCCTCGCACTTACCGCCAACGTTCAGCGGGAGGACATCAATGCCTGCCTTGACGCCGGGATGGACGGCTACCTCTCAAAGCCCTTTGATCGCGATGCGCTGGATGAGGCGATCAACCGTCTCATGAAGCGGCAGGTTGTCGCCTGAGGGTCTTCAGGAAACTTTCACGGCGCGGTTGTCTGTGGCAAACACTCCTCCGGGAGTGATTTACGCTGCAGACATCTACGAACATACGCGCCGAAAAAGGCGAACTGCTTTTGCGTCAAGCCAGCGGGCTTGACGAGATCGCAGCATGCCAACAGCTTCGCTACAGGGTTTTCTACGAAGAGCTGGGCGCCATCCCGACGCCCGAGATGGCAGGGCGCCGTTTGGATGGCGACAGATTTGATGCGATCTGCGATCATCTCGTGGTCGTGCGGCGGGGCGCAATGGCCGAGGGCGATACTATTCTCCTTCAGGATGGCGAATTGATCGGAACCTACCGCCTGCTGCGGCAGGAGGTCGCTGTTGCCAGCGGGGGCTTCTATACGCAGGCCGAATTTGACATTGCGCCGGTAATCGCAGCGCATCCTGACCTGCGTTTTCTCGAACTTGGCCGCTCCTGTGTTCTGAAACCCTACCGCACCAAACCAGTGGTAGAGCTTCTCTGGCAAGGCATCTGGAACTACGTTCGCGCCCACGACATGCATGTGATGCTCGGCTGCGCAAGTCTGGAGGGAATCGATCCACATCGCCATGCTCTGTCACTGAGTTTTCTTGCCGAAGCGTCAGCACCGCCAGAGTGGAATGTCCGCGCGCTACCCGAACATCGTATCGATATGCGACGCATCGCCCGGGAGAAGATCGACCAGAGGCAGGCGCTCAAACTCCTGCCGCCGCTGATCAAGGGGTACTTGAGGCTCGGATGCTATATAGGGGACGGGGCGGTGATCGACCTCCAGTTCAATACCATTGACGTGCTGATCATCCTTCCCGTTTCCACCATAAATGCGCGCTATTTCGTGCATTTCGGAGCGCCTAACGGTTGATGTCATAGGCAGCGATGGCCGCCAGGTTGAGAATTTCCGATGTCGTGGCCGACATCGCCGCGATCTGGACGGGACGGTCAAGGCCGGTGAGCAGCGGGCCTACAACGGTAACGCCTCCTAACTGCTGGAGCATCTTGGTCGAGATTGACGCCGAATGTGCGGCCGGCATCACCAGCACATTGGCAGGACCGGTAAGGCGGCAGAAGGGATAGAGCGCCATCGCCTCGCGCGATAGCGCGACGTCAGCTCCCATTTCGCCATCATATTCGAAATCGACATTGCGACGATCGAGGACACCCACGGCATCGCGCACATAGGCAGCACGCTCACCACGCGGATAGCCAAAGGTCGAGTACGACAGGAAGGCCACACGCGGCTCGTAGCCGAATCGCCGTGCGACACCGGCGGCTTCCTGCGCGATATCGGCAAGCTCCTCGGGTGAGGGCAGTTCATGAATCGATGTATCGGCAATGAACACGGTCCGCCCGCGTACAAGCGCCATGGAGACTCCGATCGGGCGGTGGCCTGGACGGTTGTCGATGGCCTGCCGAACATTATCGAGGGCGACGGAGAAGTTACGGGTGAGGCCGGTCACCATGGCATCGGCATCTCCCATCGCCACCATGCAGGCGGCGAAGACGTTGCGGTCCTGATTCACCATGCGCTGGCAGTCGCGCAGAAGGAAGCCATTGCGTTGCAGACGCTCATAAAGGAAATTCGCATAGTCGACGTTGCGCTCGGAGATCCGGGCATTGGAGACCTCGACATTCTCGTTGAGTTCGAGTCCACTGCTTGCCATGGTTTCCTGGATCTTCTCCTCACGCCCGATGAGGATGGCACGGCCCAATCCGGCGCTGGCATAGCTGTTGGCGGCACGAATCATGCGGTCTTCCTCGCCTTCCGCGAAGACCACCCGCTTTGGCGCCACGCGCACCTTGCCAAATACGCTCTGCAGCGTGCCGGCGATAGGATCAAGGCGGGCGGAGAGCGACTGCCTGTACTCGTCAAGATCAGCAATATGCCGGCGTGCAACGCCGCTTTCCATCGCTGCCTTGGCAACCGCCACCGGAATGGTTGAAATAAGCCGCGGATCAAACGGCACTGGAATAAGATAGTCACGGCCAAATGACGGACGGGGTCCATGATAGGCGGCCGCCACCTCATCGGGAACATCCTCGCGGGCGAGACCCGCTAGGGCATGGGCAGCAGCGATCTTCATCTCGTCATTGATGGTTCGCGCACGCACATCCAGCGCACCACGGAAGATATAGGGAAAACCGAGTACGTTGTTGACCTGGTTCGGGTAGTCGGAGCGCCCGGTCGCCATGATCGCATCCTCCCGCACCTGCAGCACGTCCTCGGGGGTGATCTCAGGATCGGGGTTTGCCATGGCGAAGATGATTGGGTTCGCCGCCATGCTCTTTACCATTGCGGGCGTCAGGGCGCCGGCTACTGAAAGGCCGAAGAATACATCCGCTCCATCCATGGCATCGGCCAGCGACCGTGCCTTGGTTTCGACGGCATGCGCCGATTTCCACTGGTTCATGCCTTCGGTGCGGCCCTTGTAGACGACACCCTTGGAGTCCGCGAGGATCACGTTGGCATTCGGGACGCCCAGCGACTTGATGAGCTCGACGCAGGCAATCGCAGCAGCACCTGCACCATTGCACACGATTTTAGCGGTCCTGAGGTCACGCTTCGTGAGGTGCAGAGCGTTGATGAGGCCAGCCGTGGCGATGATCGCGGTGCCGTGCTGGTCGTCATGGAAGACGGGGATATCCATCATCTCGCGCAGGCGCTGCTCGATGATGAAGCAGTCCGGTGCCTTTATATCCTCGAGGTTGATGCCGCCGAAGGAGGGGCCGAGATAGCGCACCGCATTGATGAACTGCTCGACATCCTTGGTATCGACCTCAAGATCGATCGAATCGACGTCGGCAAAGCGCTTGAACAAGACGGCCTTGCCTTCCATCACCGGCTTTGAGGCCAATGCGCCGAGGTCGCCGAGGCCAAGAATGGCAGTGCCGTTGGAAATCACGGCCACGAGATTGCCCTTTGCGGTGTAATCGTATGCCAATTCTGGATTTTCAGCGATCCTGCGGACCGGAACGGCAACGCCCGGGCTGTAGGCAAGTGACAGGTCACGCTGGGTGGCCATGGGCTTGGTGGGCGTGATTTCAAGCTTTCCGGGCTTGCCGCGCTGGTGGAATTCGAGAGCCTCCTCGTCGGTGATGGTCGGACGGCGCGGCTTCTGGTCCATGTCTTTGCCCCAAATAACAATTATCCAGTGTCTGGCAGCCAGACTAGAGAGGCCGGGGACGACACTCAAGCGTTCCGAAAACCTCGCTTGTACCTCTTTGGTCGATTCCTGCTATGGAAGGCACCGTGACCGAGATGGACCATATGGGCGAGGGAGCGGGGGAGGAGACCTCCAGCCGCGCAACGCCCGTCATGGCACAGTTCCTGGTTCTGAAACAGGCGAACCCGGGCAGCCTGCTGTTCTTCCGCATGGGCGATTTCTACGAGCTTTTCTTCGAAGACGCGGAGATTGCAGCCACTGCCCTCGGCATTACGCTGACCAGACGCGGCAAGCATTTGGGCGAGGACATCCCCATGTGCGGCGTACCCGCTCACGCCGCAGACGCTTATCTCCAGAAACTGATCCGCATGGGCCACCGCGTGGCCGTCTGCGAGCAACTTGAAGACCCGGCCGAGGCAAGGAAACGCGGCTCCAAGTCAGTGGTGAAGCGCGACGTCGTTCGCCTGGTCACCCCCGGCACGCTGACCGAGGACAATCTGCTGGATTCCCGCAGCCACAATTTCCTCGCGAGCGTCACCCGCAGCAAGGCAACGGGCGAGATGGCCATTGCCTGGGCCGACATCAGCTCAGGTGAGCTGGCGGTCATGCAGACTGCCTCCACACGGCTGTCCGCTGATCTCACCCGGCTCGATCCCCGTGAGATCATCGCCGCTGACGCTCTGCTCGCCGACCCCGAATTCACCAGCTTGCTGGACCGGGCTGGTGCACCGGTAACGCCACTTCCTTCCGTCCGCTTTGATTCTCTGGCCTCCGAGCGGCGGCTCAAGGAGCAGTTTGACGTCAAGGCGCTGGACGGCTTTGGCAATTTTTCGCGCGCCGAAGTGTCCGCACTCGGCGGATTACTCGAATATATTGTCATCACCCAGGCCGGTAAACTGCCATACCTTCGCCCGCCCCGTCGCGAGGTTGCTTCCTCGGTCATGCTCATCGACCCTGCGACGCGCGCCAATCTCGAACTTACCCGCACGCTGGCGGGCGAGCGGCGCGGCAGCCTCCTTTCCGTGATCGACCTGACGGTTACGGCAGCGGGATCCCGCTGCATCGCGACCAGGCTGTCAAACCCGCAATGTGACCCCTACGCCATCGCCCGCCGGCTGGACGATGTGGCGCATTTCGTCGCCGATGCCGCACTTCGTGAGGACACTCGCAAGCTACTCACCTCCATGCCTGATCTTGAGCGCGCCCTGGGTCGTGTCACCATCGGACGCGGTGGCCCGCGCGATCTTGCCGGAATACGTGACGGACTTATGATCGCCGGCCACCTTGCGCACCGACTGGCAGCCAGCGCAACCATCGGCGGTCTGCCCGAAAACCTTGACTCGCTCTGCGAGACACTGAGTTGGAGCGATCTCGACCTGGCACGTGAACTCGATGCCGCACTTGACGTAGACCTGCCCAACTTCGCGCGCGACGGTGGCTTCGTGAAGAAAGGTTATTCCGTCGATCTTGACGAGAACCGCTCGCTTCGTGACGAAACACGCCATGTGATCGCCGGCCTGCAGACGCGCTATTGCGAAGTTTCAGGTGTCAAGTCGCTGAAGGTGAAGCATAACAATGTGCTCGGCTACTTTATTGAAGTGCCAGCCAGTTCGGCATCCGCGCTGCAGGCACCCGACAAGGCCGGTTTGTTCATCCACCGCCAAACGGTCGCAAGCGCTATGCGCTTCGTTACCACTGAACTTGCCTCGCTGGACCAGAGCATCGCAGCGGCAGCGGAAAGAGCACTGGCCTTGGAGCAGGAAATCTTCTCCGCCCTCTGTACCCGCGTCACGGCGCGCCGCGACCTCCTTTCGAAGATCGCCGATGCATCCGCACAGCTCGACGCGGCATCGGCGCTGGCCGAGGTCGCTGAACGGCGGCGTTACGTTCGTCCACGCGTCGACGATTCAACCTGTTTCACGGTGCGTGGCGGACGGCACCCAGTGGTCGAGGCCGCGCTGCAGGACCAGGCATCGGGTTCGTTCGTTGCCAATGACTGCGAGATATCAGGCGACGCCAGGCGTCTCTGCCTTCTCACTGGCCCCAACATGGCCGGCAAGTCCACCTACCTCCGCCAGAATGCGCTGATTGTCATCCTCGCGCAGATGGGATCCTTCATTCCAGCCACGGATGCACATCTTGGTGCGGTGGACCGGTTGTTCAGCCGTGTGGGTGCTGCTGACGACCTGGCGCGCGGGCGCTCCACCTTCATGGTCGAAATGGTGGAGACGGCAGCAATCCTCAACCAGGCCACAGAGAAGTCCTTCGTGATTCTCGACGAAATCGGCCGTGGAACCGCCACCTATGACGGCCTCTCCATAGCCTGGGCAACACTCGAGCATCTGCATGGCGTGAACAAGTGCCGTGCGCTCTTCGCCACCCACTACCACGAGCTGACACAGCTCGCGTCCAGGCTTTCGCACCTCGCCAATGCAACGATGAAGGTGAAGGAGTGGCAGGACGAGATCATCTTCCTGCATGAGGTTGTGGCAGGCGTTGCCGATCGCTCCTACGGCATTCATGTGGCCCAGATCGCGGGGCTTCCACCCGCGGTGATCAGCCGGGCAAGAAAGGTATTGGAAAAGCTGGAACGCGAAGGGTCGAAGGCCCCCGCGGCAGGCCTCATCGATGAGTTGCCGCTGTTTGCTGCAGCGCCACAGCCGCCCGCACCCCGGGAAAGCGCCGTCGAGACCAAGCTCGCGCAGGTTGTCGCCGATGAACTCACACCACGGGATGCGCTGGCGCTGGTCTATGAGCTCAAGAGCTTGCTGGGAGCCTGGCAATCGTGAGGGCCGCACTTGCTCCGAAACGCTTCGTGAAACCCGATCAGTTACGCGGTGAACTCGCTTCGGCGGTAGCAGAGAACGGCACGACAAAAGCCGGCTTGCGTCCTGCTATTGTGAAGGTGCTGAAGGCTGTTCTGGAACAGTCGCATGCATTGGCGGAAACTCAGCTGATCGCCGATGGCGATGGCACGCGCTGCGCGGAATCACTGAGCGTCACCGAAGATGAGATCATCCGCAGCCTTTTTGACCTTGCCAATACAACGCTGTATCCGTCGAACGGACCCGAAGAGCGGATTTCCGTCGTTGCTGTCGGTGGCTACGGCCGCGGGACGCTGGCGCCAGGTTCTGACATCGACCTCCTCTTCGTGCTCCCAACGCGCCAGACCGAGCGGGTGCAGAACATCGTTGAATTCATTCTCTACTGCCTGTGGGACACGCGCCAGAAGGTCGGTCACGCCACACGCAGCATCGATGAATGCATCAGGCTTGCGAAGTCCGATAACACCATTCTTACGGCCATACTGGAAGCCCGGTTCATCTGTGGTGACGAAGCACTTTTCGAGCGCCTTGCCAGCGAATTCCGCCGCGAGATCGTTTCGAAGGGTGCGAGGGATTTCATTGCTGACAAGCTTGGCGAGCGCGACCGCCGGCACCTGAAGGTAGGCGAGAGTCGCTATATCGTCGAGCCAGACGTAAAGGACGGCAAGGGAGGTCTCCGCGACCTCAACACGCTATTCTGGATCGCCAAGTTCATCTATGCGACCAATGCCACGGACGAGCTTGCAGAGAAGGGTGCCTTCAGCCATGAAGAACTCGCCATCTTCAAGAAGTGCGAGCGCTTCTTGTGGGCAGTACGCTGCCACCTGCACTTCCTTTCGAAGCGCGGCAACGACAGGCTGAGCTTCGATCGCCAGTCCGACATTGCCGAGCGTCTCGGATACAAGGCGCATGGCGGGCTGAAGCACGTCGAACGCTTCATGAAGCACTACTTTCTCGTCGCCAAGGACGTGGGTGACCTCACCCGTATTCTCTGCGCCAGCCTCGAGGCCCAGCAGGTCAAGGATGCACCGGGGCTGGGGCGAGTCCTTGGACGGCTCATCTCGAAGACATCCGGAACGCTCCGTGATGCTCCGGATTTCCGTGTCGAGAGCGGCCGCGTGGTGCCAAGCTCTCCTGACGTGTTCACAAAGAATCCAGTCAACATCATACGACTCTTCGCGGTGGCGGGTCGGCACGGCGCGGAAATTCATCCCGACGCGCTGAAACTGTTGCGCAAGTCACTGGGCCTCATCCGCAACATCCTCGACAATCCCGAAGCCAATGCGATCTTCCTCGAACTGCTGACTGCCAGCGAAAATCCAGACATCGTGCTGCGCATGATGAACGAAGCGGGTGTGCTCGGCCGCTTCATCCCGGCCTTCGGCCGCATCGTGGCGATGATGCAGTTCAACATGTATCATCATTATACGGTGGACGAGCATCTGATCCGCGCCGTGGGTCACCTCTCGGCAATCGAGCGCGGCAGGCTCTCGGAGGATCATCCGCTCTCGACGGCCATCTTCCCAACGATCACCAGCCGCCGTCTCCTCTATGTTGCCGTTTTCCTGCATGACATTGCCAAGGGCCGCAAGGAGGACCATTCGATCGCTGGCGAACGCATCGCGCGGGAACTTTGCCCTCGGCTCGGGCTCACGGCCTCCGAGACGGAAACCGTGGCATGGCTGATCCGCCATCACCTGCTGATGAGCGAAACCGCGCAAATGCGCGATCTCAACGATTTCAAGACCATCCTGGACTTCTGCGCTGTCGTGCAGAGCGTGGAGCGTCTGAAACTGCTGATCATCCTCACGGTTGCCGATATCCGGGCCGTTGGACCGGGCGTGTGGAATGGCTGGAAGGGCCAGTTGTTGCGAACACTCTACACGGAAGCAGAACCGGTGCTGACAGGCGGACACACGGCCGTCTCCCGCAAGGAGCGCGTGAATGGCGCCCAAGGCGCATTCTTCGCGCGCATGCCAAGCTGGAGCGACGAGCAGAAGACGGCCTATGCCGCGCGCCACTATGACGCCTACTGGCTCGGCAGCTCGACCGACAAGCAAGTAAAACATGCGGAGATGATCTCTGAAGCCTCTCCCAAAAGTGTTGTCACAAGTTTCGAGACTGATGCCTTCACGGCCATCACCGAACTTTCGATCTACACCCCGGACCATCCAAGACTGCTGGCCCTCATCACCGGCGCCTGCGCGGCGGCGGGCGCCAACATCGCCGGCGCTCAGATCTTCACGACGACGGATGGCATGGCACTCGATACCATACTGATCCAGCGTGAATTTCCGGACGAAGAAGACGAGCGCCGACGGGCGGAACGCATTGCAGAGCTGGTGCGCAAAGCCTTGCGAGGTGAACTGTGGCTGAAGGAAGCCGTAGCGAAGGCCTACAAGCCTCAGCAGCGCATCAAGGCCTTCACGGTGGAACCGCGCGTCATCATTGACAACCAGTCCTCAAACCGCTTCACGGTTATCGAGATCAACGGTCTTGACCGCATCGGCCTGCTTTATGATCTCACTGAGGCCCTCTACAAACTCAACCTCAACATCGCCTCGGCACATGTTACGACATTTGGCGAGAAGGCAGTGGACGTGTTCTACGTGACAGACCTGACGGGTGCCAAGATCGAGAATACGACCCGCCACAAGCAGATCGAGAACGCGCTTGCCAACATCCTCAAACCAGCAGCGCAGCCAGCGCCGATAAAGGCCTGACCCTTATGTCGATGCTCAGATCGGCAGCAACTGTAGGCGGCCTCACGCTCATCAGCCGTGTCTTGGGGTTCGTTCGGGATCAGTTGATCGCTTTCGCCCTCGGAACGAGCTTTGTCGCAGAGGCTTTCTTTGTAGCTCAACGATTTCCGAACCTGTTCCGTGCCCTGTTTGCAGAAGGTGCATTCAATAATGCCTTCGTGCCGCTCTTCGCCAAGTGCGTTGAAGGTAAGGGTGAAGCCAAGGCGCGGGATTTCGCTATCGAGGTCTTTTCCTTCCTTCTCGCCTGGCTCATTGTGTTCTCGGCCGCAGCGATGATTGCCATGCCGGTAGTGATCTATGTCATCGCTCCCGGCTTCAAGGCGAGCGGAGAAACCTTTCGGCTGGCGGTGGACCTCACCCGCATCTGTTTTCCTTATCTGCTGTTCATGTCGCTGACAGCGCTGCAATCGGGTGTCCTGAACAGCTTGAATCGCTTTACTGCCGCTGCAGCGGCGCCCATTCTGCTTAACGTGGTGATGATCGCCTCCAACGTGGTGGCATGGATACTTGCCACCGGTAATACACCTGAGACAGGCTATATCTTCGCCTGGGGCTTATTTGCCTCAGGCATTGCGCAATACGCGCTGCTTGCCATTGCCTGCCGCCGCGCAGGTATGCGTCTTGTGCCACGCTGGCCACGGCTGACTCCAGACGTCAAGCGGGTCATCAAGCTGTCCATTCCCGGTATCGTCTCGGGTGGCGTGATGCAAATCAACCTGGTCGTGGCGACCATGATCGCCACGACGCTGCCAGGGGCCGTCGCCTTCCTCTATTACGCCGACCGGCTTTATCAGTTGCCGCTGGGGGTCATCGGCGTGGCGATCGGCGTGGTGCTGTTGCCAGACCTGTCACGCCGCCTGCGGGCCGGCGATGAAACAGGAGCTCTCAACAGCCAGAACCGCGCGTTGGAACTTTCGATGTTCTTGACCATTCCCGCGGCCATCGCTCTGATGGCAATACCACACCCCATCATCCACACCGTCTTCGAACACGGTGCATTTGATCGCGCCGATACCTTTGCAGTGGCGCCGGCACTGCTCGCGTTTGCATCGGGACTTGTGGCCTTCTCGCTCTCCAAGGTTTTCCAACCCGGCTTCTACGCCCGCGAGGATACAAAGACGCCGATGCGTTTCGCGGTCATTTCGGTGGTCGTCAATGTGGTCGGAAGTATTCTTCTCTCCCGCTTCATGGGCCATGTCGGGATTGCGCTGGCGACATCACTTGCCGCCTGGACGAACACGATACTGCTGGGTGTCACCCTCTCGCGGCGTGGACTATTCACATTGGACGAGCGCTCACGTCACCGCCTGCCTCGGATTGTCGCATCAGGCTTGGGGATGGGGGGATTGCTTCTGGCAGGAGCCTGGGTTCTTCAGGGAAATTATGCAGAACACGCAGGCTTCCTGGCGGCCGCCTGGGGGCTTGCGGTGCTCGTCTCGGGCGGCATCATCAGCTATTTTTTGCTCGCCCACGTGTCAGGCGCGATGCGGTATGGTGAAATCAAGTCTATGCTGAAACGCTAAGAGTTTGCCGCTAGAGTTCCTCCCATGACAGACAAGAGCAACGAACAGGACGTCGCCTTCGGCTTTCGCCGGGTAGGCGAGGGCGAGAAGCAGGGCCTCGTGAACGAGGTCTTCTCCAAGGTCGCCGAGCGCTATGACCAGATGAATGACCTGATGTCCGGCGGTCTGCACCGGTTGTGGAAGGACGATTTCGTGGCCATGCTGAACCCGCCGCGCGGACAGGCGGGTTTCAACCACCTCGACGTGGCCGGCGGAACGGGCGACATCGCATTCCGTATCCTGCGCGCCGGTGGTCCCAATGTTCGGGTGACGGTCGCCGACATATCGCCCGAGATGGTGGGCGAAGGCAGAAAGCGGGCGGAAGCAGAGGGGCTTCTTGGCCGCTGCAGCTTTACTGTCGGCAATGCCGAGGCGCTTTCCTTTCCGGACAAGACCTTTGACGGCTATTCCATCGCCTTTGGCATCCGCAACGTCACGCATATCGACAAGGCACTCGCCGAAGCATACCGGGTGCTGAAGCCCGGGGGACGCTTCCTCTGTCTCGAGTTCAGCCAGGTCGACGTGCCGCTGATGGACAAGGTCTATGATGCCTATTCCTTTGCTGTCGTCCCCGCCATCGGCAAGGTCGTGACGGGTGATGGCCATCCCTATCGCTATCTTGTCGAATCGATCCGCACCTTCCCGAGGCAGGATGATTTCAAGGCGATGATCGAGGATGCGGGCTTCGCCAATGTCAGCTACCGCAACCTGACGGGCGGCGTGGTGGCGATTCACTCCGGCTGGCGCATCTGATGTTCTCCGAAATCCGCTACAGCTTTGCCCTTCTGCGCGCGGGCCGCACGCTTGCAGCCTATGACGCGCTAATGACGCCCGAGCAGATCCAGCAGCTGCCATGGGCTGCGCGGCTCGGTCTGTCGGTCGCAAAGTTCGGCACGCGCAAGCCTGAGAAGAGCGGGGAAATGGCGGTTGCAGCAGCACTCTCTTCGCTCGGGCCCAGCTATATCAAGCTTGGTCAATTCCTCGCGACGCGGCCCGACCTCGTGGGTCCGCGCCGTGCCTTTGAACTGAAGGCACTGCAGGACCGACTTCCGCCATTTCCCACCGACACCGCAAAGGCAATCATCCGCGACACTCTCGGCGCGCCGGTGGACATGCTGTTCAGCGAATTCGGCCCGCCTGTCGCTGCCGCCTCCATCGCGCAGGTGCACAAGGCACGGTGCCCTGACGGGCCCGAACTCGCGGTGAAGGTGCTGCGCCCCGGCGTGGGCAAGCGCTTTGCCGCCGATCTCGGCAGTTTCTATTTCGCGGCGCGCCTGATGGAGCGCTTCAGCGCGGAGGGCCGCCGACTGAGGCCAATCGCCGCCGTAAACATGCTCGAACAATCCATGAAGCAGGAGCTCGACCTGCGCATGGAGGCCGCCGCGCTGTCGGAGATGGCACAGAATACCAGGGATGACCTGGACTTCCGTGTGCCAAAGGTGAACTGGGAGCGCACCGGCCGTGACGTTCTCACCACCGAGTGGATCGACGGAACGCCGATCGCCGATGTGGCGGCACTGCGCGCCCAGGGCTTTGACCTGGTGAAGCTCGGCGACACGGTGATCCAGAGCTTCCTGCGACATGCGATCCGCGACGGTTTCTTTCACGCCGACATGCATCAGGGCAACCTGTTCATAGACCGATCGGGCAATCTCGTTGCCGTGGACTTTGGCATTGTCGGGAGGTTGGGACCCAAGGAGAGCATGTTCCTGGCCGAGATCCTCTATGGCTTCATCACACGCAACTATCTCCGTGTCAGCGAAGTGCATTTCGAAGCTGGCTATGTGCCACGCAACCACGACCCCGCCGTCTTCGCCCAGGCGATCCGCTCCATCGGCGAGCCGATCATGGACCGACCGGCCAACCAGATCTCCATGGCGCGGCTGCTCACGCAGCTCTTTGAGATTACGTCCCAGTTCGACATGCAGACCCAGCCGCAGCTTCTGCTGTTGCAGAAGACCATGGTGGTGGTCGAGGGCGTCGCCCGGACGCTGAACCCGGATCTCAACATGTGGACAACAGCGGAACCGGTGGTGAGCGGCTGGATCAAACGGCAACTCGGGCCAGCCGGCAAGCTTGAAGAGGCGGCGGGTTCGCTCGGCCAGCTTTTTACTGGTCTGCCCGGCATGCTGGAGGATGCCAGGCGCGCCACCACCATGCTTTTGGACATGGCCGCCGCCGGTGGACTGAGGCTCGACCAGGAGACAACCGAGCAGCTTGCCGCCGCCCAGTCCCGCCATGCCCGGTGGACCCGCTTCTGGCTGGCCTTGGGCGCCATTTCGCTGGCGGCCATAGCCGTTAAGCTCATCAGCTAAGGGCGGTTGGCAGGCGACGGCCTTTGCTGCCATAATGAGTCCATGACATCGCTTGCAGGAAAGTCCGTTCTCCTCATCGTCGGCGGCGGCATCGCGGCCTACAAGGTCCATGAACTCGTCCGCCTGCTGAAGACCAGGGGTGCCACCGTGCGCATCATCCTGACCAGGGCTGCAGAGCAATTCGTGACGCCGCTGTCACTCGCCTCCCTGTCGGGTGAAAAGGTCTACACCTCGCTGTTCAGCCTGACGGACGAAGTCGAGATGGGCCACATCCAGCTCTCCCGTGCGGCGGACCTCCTTGTGGTCGCACCCGCGACGGCGGACCTGATCGCCAAGATGGCCAATGGCCTTGCCGATGACCTCGCTTCCACTGCGCTTCTGGCCACCGACAAGCGCATTCTGGTTGCCCCGGCGATGAATGTGCGCATGTGGCGGCATCCGGCGACCATGCGGAACATCGAAACCCTTCAGCGCGATGGCGTCACCCTCGCCGGTCCCAGCGATGGCGAGATGGCTTGCGGCGAATTCGGGCCAGGCCGCATGGCTGAGCCCAATGAAATCCTCACCGCCATCGTCGACATGCTGAAGCCGAAGGCACAACCGCTCGCCGGCAGGAAGGTGGTGATCACCGCCGGCCCGACGCGCGAGCCGATTGATCCGGTGCGCTTCATCTCCAACCACTCCTCGGGCAAGCAGGGCTACGCTATCGCCAGGGCCGCCGTGGAGCTCGGAGCTGAGACTGTGCTTGTGTCCGGCCCCGTCTCCCTGCCCATTCCTCCTGGTGTCCAGCTGATGCCGGTCGAAACGGCACAGGAGATGCTGGAAATCTGCGAGGGTGAGATGCCAGCCGACATCGCGATCTTCACCGCCGCCGTCGCCGACTGGCGTGTCGCTGCAGAAGCACCCGAGAAGATCAAGAAGACCGGCAGTGGGCCCCCGAGCCTGATGCTTGCCGAAAATCCGGACATTCTGGCCACCATATCGCGCAGTGCCAAGCGCCCACGCATCGTCGTTGGCTTTGCTGCCGAGACGGAGCATGTGACGGAACATGCGGTCCAGAAGCTCAAGCGGAAAGGCTGCGACCTGATCGTCGCCAATGACGTGAGCAGAGATGCCGGCGTGTTCGGCGGTGACCGCAATACGATTCACCTCGTCTCGGCCACCGGCGTCGAGGACTGGCCGCAGATGAGCAAGGATGACGTGGCACAGAAGCTCATGGAACGACTTGCCCAGATGCTGGTGCCGCAGCAGAAGACCGAAGAATGACCCGCGTCGAGATCAAGCGGCTTGCTCACAACCAGGATCTTCCGCTGCCGGCCTATGAGACGGCGGGCGCTGCCGGCATGGACCTGCGCGCCGCTGAATCCATCACGCTGAAGCCCGGTGCGCGCCATCTCATTCCCACCGGTATTTCCATCTCCCTGCCGCAAGGCTTCGAAGCGCAGGTACGCCCACGCTCCGGTCTTGCCGTCAAGCATGGTGTGACGGTGCTGAATTCACCAGGCACCATCGACTGCGATTATCGCGGAGAGGTGAAGGTGCCGCTCATCAACCACGGCCACGACGACTTCGTCATCGCCCGTGGTGACCGCATAGCACAAATGGTAATCGCGCCCGTCACACGCATCTCATGGACGGAGGTGAGCGCGCTTGATGAAACAGCACGCGGCACCGCAGGCTTCGGATCCTCGGGGCGCCGCTGATGGCTCTGTCTCCGGACGAGATCGAACGCTATGCGCGGCATCTCGTACTGCATGAGGTGGGCGGGCCCGGCCAGAACAGGCTAAAGTCAGCGAAAGTGCTGGTGGTGGGCGCGGGAGGCCTCGGTGCACCACTGCTCTATTATCTGGCTGCTGCGGGCATCGGCACCATCGGCATCATTGACCATGATACCGTGAGCCTGTCCAACCTGCAGCGCCAGATCATCCACACCACAGCACGCATCGGAATTCCCAAGACATCGAGCGCGAGAGAGACAATTCAGGCTCTCAATCCGCATGTGCATGTCATTGAACATTCCCAGCGCATCACGGCCGGCAATGCTCTTGAGATCATCGCCAACTATGACATCGTGGCCGATGGCTGCGACAATTTTCCGACCCGCTACCTGGTCAGCGATGCCTGCTTCTTCGCGAAGAAGACACTGGTGACGGCAGCAGTCGGGCAGTTCGACGGCCAGCTTTCCACCTTCAAGCCGCATGATCGCTCGCCCGACGGAGCGCCATGGCCGACATACCGCTGCCTCATGGGCGAATTGCCGCCGCGCGGACTGTTCCCCGCTTGCGAGGAGGCCGGAGTCCTTGGCGCACTGCCGGGCGTCCTCGGCTCCATGCAGGCAATGGAAGTCATCAAAGAGCTTCTCGGCATCGGCGAAAGCCTTGCCGGGCGCCTGCTGATGTATGATGCGCTGGCCACGCGCTTCTACGAGACGAAGCTTTCGTGGAACCCCGACAACTCGCTGACAGGAACCAATCCGAGCATTACGTCACTCCAGCAATCGAACTACATCGACCGCTGAATCGATCAGCCCGCGTTTGCGTCTCATGCGCCGTTCTTGAGATCTTCCGGCCGCGGCATCGAGATGATGTTATAGCCTGAATCCACATAGTGGATTTCGCCAGTCACGCCACCGGACAGTGGCGACAACAGATAGAGACCAGCGCCGCCGACTTCGTCCAAAGTGATGGTGCGGCGGAGCGGCGCATGCTCCTGCTGATAGCTGAACATGGCACGCGCATCGCCGATCCCGGCACCGGCCAGCGTCCGCATGGGGCCTGCCGAAATGGCATTCACCCGAATCCCCTGCGGACCATAGTCCGCCGCAAGATAACGCACCGAGGACTCGAGCGCCGCCTTGGCGACGCCCATGACATTGTAGTTGGGCATGACACGAACAGAGCCGCCATAGGTGAGCGTCACCAGCGAACCGCCGTTCGGCATCAGCGCGGCGGCACGCTTGGCAATCTCGGTGAAGGAGAAGCACGAGATCACCATGGTGCGGATGAAGTTCTCGCGCGTCGTGTCAGCATATTTGCCCTTCAACTCATTCTTGTCGGAGAAGGCGATGGCATGCACCACGAAATCAATGTTGCCCCACTTCTGTTTCAACGCGTCAAACACCGCATCGACCGTACCGACATCCTCGACATCGCAGGGCAGAAGCATGGAAGAACCAACGGATTCGGCCAGCGGCTTCACACGCTTGCCGAAGGCTTCGCCCTGATAGGTGAAGGCGAGTTCGGCACCATGCTTGTGAAGCTGCTGGGCGATGCCCCAGGCAATCGAGTGGTCGTTCGCGACACCCATGACGAGTCCGCGGCGGCCAGCCATCAAAGAATTGGTCATGTGAAAATCAGCCGTTGTAGCGCTGGAAGACGAGGGTTGCGTTGGTGCCGCCGAAGCCGAAGCTGTTGGACATCACCGTATCGATCTTGGCGTTGTCGATGCGCTTGCGGACGATTGGCACATCGGCGAATTCGGGGTCGATCTCCTCGATGTTGGCACTCTCGCAGATAAAGTTGTTTTTCATCATGAGGATCGCATAGATCGCCTCCTGAGCACCCACGGCACCCAGCGAGTGTCCGGTCAGCGACTTGGTGCTGGAGATCGGCGGAATCTTGTCGCCGAAGACCGCGCGTATCGCCTCGATCTCCTTCTTGTCGCCGATCGGTGTCGAGGTGCCGTGCGGGTTGATGTAGTCGATGGTGCCGGCACCGACCAGGGCCTGTTTCATGCAGCGGATGGCGCCTTCGCCCGAGGGCTGAACCATGTCGTAGCCGTCAGAGGTTGCGCCATAACCGATGAGTTCACCATAGATCCTGGCGCCACGTGCCTTGGCATGCTCAAGCTCTTCCAGCACCACCGTTCCGGCACCGCCCGCGATGACAAAGCCGTCGCGGTTCTTGTCATAGGCGCGCGAGGCCTTGGCAGGCGTATCATTGTATTTCGACGACATGGCCCCCATGGCATCGAACAGCACCGAGAGCGTCCAGTCGAGTTCCTCGCCGCCACCAGCGAACATCACGTCCTGCTTGCCCCACTGAATCATCTCCGCCGCGTTGCCGATGCAATGGGCCGAGGTGGCACAGGCCGAGGAGATGGAATAATTCACACCACGGATTCCGAAGGGCGTTGCGAGCGTCGCCGAATTGGTGCTCGACATGGCGGCTGGCACCGCGAAAGGGCCCACACGCTTGGGGCCTTTCTCGCGGGTGGTATCCGCCGCCTGCACGATGGAACGCGTCGACGGGCCGCCGGACCCCATGATGATACCGGTGCGGTCGTTCTTGACGTCACTCTCTTCGAGACCGGAATCGACGATCGCCTGCTGCATGGCAACATAGTTCCAGGCAGCACCGTCGCCCATGAAGCGGCGGACGCGGCGATCAACACTTTCGAGATCGAATGTGGGTGCGCCATGGACCTGACAGCGGAAGCCGAGCCTCTCGTAATCGGCTGCCTTCACGATTCCGGACTTCGCCTCGAACAAGGAGTTCAGGACTTCCTGAACATTGTTGCCGATGCTCGACACGATGCCGAGGCCAGTGACGACGACTCGCCGCATGTTGACTTCCTTTCTCAGGCCGTGGGCTGGAACAGCCCGACCTTCATATCGGTAACCTGATAGACCGTTTCACCATCGGCCTTCATGGTTCCGTTCGAAACCGCCATCTTGAGCTTGCGCAGGATAAGGCGGGTGACCTCGACTTCATACGTCACTTTCCTGACCGTGGGAGTGACCATGCCGGAAAGCTTCACTTCGCCCACCCCCAACGCCCGGCCACGGCCGGGTTCACCGAGCCAGCCGAGGAAAAACCCTGTCATCTGCCAGAGCGCGTCGAGGCCCAGGCAACCGGGCATGACGGGATCACCCTGGAAATGGCAGCCAAAGAACCAGAGATCCGGCTTGATATCGAATTCGGCGACAATCTTGCCGAGACCTGCCGCGCCACCGTCCTTGGAAATTTCGGTAATGCGGTCAAACATCAGCATGGGAGGCAGCGGAAGCTGGGCGTTCCCGGGGCCGAAGAGCTCGCCGCGCCCGCAGGCCAGGAGATCCGCGTAATCGTAGCTCGGCTTCGGTTCGTTCATTCTGCCTCTGGTCCCAAACTTCACCGGCCCGCACCGGTTCCGCCGTTCCTATCACATGGAAATATCTGGTCCAAGCCCGCTTTAGGACGGGGGTCCACGGCCTCACTGGCGCCAAGATTGCCTTGCTTAAGGTGTTTCGCGTATAAGGGACGCAACATGGATTTGCAGGACACTGAACTGGCTGAACGCCTGAGGCTGGCCGGGCTACGCCCGACCCGCCAGCGGCTGTCGTTGGCCGCCATGCTGTTCGGTGCCGGTGACCGGCATGTGAGTGCCGAAAGCCTGCACCAGCAGGCTCAGGCCGCCCGGATCGATGTGTCGCTTGCCACGGTTTACAATACCTTGAACCAGTTCAAGGCGGCGGGGCTTCTGCGCGAAGTGGCCTTCGAGGGTGACCGCACCTTCTTCGACACCAATACCTCGAACCATTTCCACTACTACATCGAGGAAACCGACTCGCTGGTCGATATCGGCACCGAAGACCTCGAGGTGCTTGGCCTGCCGCCGCTGCCGCCCGGCACGGAGATCGACCGGGTCGATATCATCATCCGGCTTCGCAAGACCCTGGGCTAAGCCCTCAGGCAGCCTTGCCACCCGTCGCAAGACCCGCTTCCCACCCCAGAATCGCCTGCTTGCGCGTCAGCCCCCAATGGTAGCCGCAGAGCCCGCCGGACTTGCCAAGCACGCGGTGGCAGGGCACCACGAAGGAAATCGGGTTCTTGCCCACCGCCGCCCCCACGGCGCGGGAAGCCTTGGGGTTGCCGATGTGGCCGGCGATATCGGAATAGGTCGTGGCCCGTCCCATCGGTATTCTGAGCAGCGTCTCCCAGACCCGGGTCTCGAATTCGGTGCCGATGAACACGATGCGGAGAGGCTGTTCGGCCTTCCAGCGACCAGGGTTGAAGATGCGCACCACCGGCCCCTCGGTGGCTGCCCGGTCCTCCACGAACTCCGCCTCGGGCCAGCGGGCCTGCATATCGATCAAACTCGTCGCCTCCTCACCTGCATCGGCGAAGGCCAAGCCGCAAATGCCCTGCCCGGTCATCATCAGCAGCACCTTGCCGAAGGGGCAGTCATGGAAACCATAGCGGATGGTCAATCCCTTGCCGCGGGCCTTGTAGGCGCCGGGCGTCATGGCCTCATGGGTGACGAACAGGTCATGAAGCCGCCCCGGACCGGATAGGCCCACCTCGTAGCTGGTATCAAGCACGCTTGCCGAGTCGCGCAGCAACTGGCGGGCACGGTCGATGGTGAGGGCCTGCACAAAGGCCTTCGGGCTCAGTCCGGCCCAGCGCATGAACAGGCGTTGCAAGTGAGCGGCGCTCAGGCCGTTGCGTTCCGCCAGCAACTCGAGAGAGGGCTGCTCGCGCCAGTGCTCGCGCAAATAGTCGAGGTTCTGGCGGACCAGTTCATAGTCCCGGGCTGCTTCCTTCAGGCTGATCGTGCTTTCCATCACTGAGAAACTAGACCGCCGGAGGAGCCTTGCCCACCCGAAAGCTGACGTCCATCGCTACGGCGGGCCTGTAGTGTTGGTGCTGAAACTGCAGGCTGTGTGCGGGTCCAGCTAACGGCCATTCGCATGGCAAGGGCCATGCCAGGGAACACATCCACGCGCTGGTGTGGACGCAGAAGCCGTGAATTAGAAGTCCTTGCCCCGAGCGCCCGCCCATCGATGGATCTGCGTTCTCCCGGCACGTGGGCGCCGGCATCGCGATTCCGCTCAGTTTGTGGTCAGGTCCTCGCTCGGCAGCGTGGTGGCGAAGCTTGGCAATGGCAGGCCCTTGGGTGGTGTGAAGCCGCTGCAGGCGGCCGGCGTGGGCAGCACCCAGCGCATCAGATAGTTGATGAAAAACAGCTCGTTCTGCACGCAGCGCAGCGAAACGGTGACGCTCATTGGCGACCCGTTGGGCCGCGAGACGAAGCCAACGCTGGTCGGCGTGTAGGTGACGGTCACCTGCCGCGCATCCAGCTGCCCGATGATGACTGCGCTGTTCATCTTGCTTACGATCAGGGGCATCGCAACAGTATCGAAGGTATATCCGCCGGTGCAACTCCCCGCCGACCCGGCGGTGTTGGTGGCATTGCAGATGGCCGCAGCCTTGATGACGCAGCTGCCGCTTGCCGCGCCGGTATTGGAATTCAGGCAGGAATCGCCCGCGTAAGAGCCGGTATTCGCGGTGATGGTGGCATTGATGTTGGTGGCCACCGGGTTGGTGACGACCGCAAATCGTGCGCCTGCGTATGTCGCCCGGTTGTAGCTCGCCCAGTTCACCATCAGCAGGCACAGGTCCACTGTGCCAAGCACGAACACGAACAGGACAAACATCACAGCCGTGAATTCGATCAGGGCCGCTCCACGCTCACCCTCGCGAGATCTACTGGCCAACCCACTTTTCCTCATGTTCCACCCGCATGGTGGTGGTGTCGCCAAACCCGATCGCCGACCACATCAGCGACGAATAGGGCACGCTGGCGCTCATGTTGATGTTCGTCACGCTGGTCGTGGGGCAATTGTTGGGCTTGGTGGTCAGGGTGATGTCGCCCGTCGTCCAGTTGGGGACCAGAAGACTGCCGGTTCCAGCGGTGTTGCCATAGAGCGCGATATTCTTGGCCTGGTCCAGTGCCCAGCTCTTGCACACCGTTTCCGCGGGCAGGCGGGTGAGGAAGCGCACAGCGGCCCGCATCGACTTCTGCCCGGCCGACATGGCGCCGTAGGCCCGGCCGAAATCATAAATCCCGCCCATGAGCACAACCATGATCGGAATGACGACTGCCGCCTCGAGGATCGAGGTGCCGGAGTCACACCGGACGAAGCGCCTTGCCCAGGTTCGTAACCTCACCTGCCAGCTCCATCCTGCGTCAGCTGCGTCCACTTCAAGCCTGTCAATTTACGAGCTCGACCATGCGATAGAGATTGCTGCCAGAGCCATTGCTGCCGGAGCCGTTGATGACATAGGTCTTCACCAGTTCGCCGTAGATGCCGCCATTCGCGTCGGCGGGTTCCGTCATGAAGAATTCGGCCATCAGCGTGGTCACCGGCAGGTCATTGGACCCGCCCTTGATGCCCCAGTAGTCGCAATCGACGACGGCAACGTTGACCAGCCTGCGCTTGATGCCCGCATTGGGATTGCTTGCGCTGCAGAACGGCTTGGAAGGTTCGAGTGCTTCCGAGGCGGCGGTGAAGGCCGCATCGGGATAGGTTGTAGTGTCGCTTTCCATCTGGAAGACCTGCCAGCGCGTGTTGGTGTCAACGTACTTGGCTTGGGTCGCGTCATAGAACTTGGGAATGTTGGCGCCGCCATGGTGGTTTTTCCAGTAGGCCACCAAGTCGGCGTTGTTCATGCCTGTGCCCTTGTAAGAGGTCTGCCAGGCATTTCCACCCAGGTTCGCCAGGTCTCGATCACGCGGCAGGGGGCAGCTCACTGTGGGCGTATTGGCCCCGCACAGCGAAACGTAATTGGAGCCCGGCTGGTCCGTCTGGAGTAGAGTCGTCTGCGTCGCCGACGCTGGCGTATCATTCGCGCACTTTGCTGCATTCGCATTGGTGGTCGACTTCAGACCATCTATCACGATGGGCGCCGCCAGACTGCTCGCAGCCTTGCTGTCGGGATTGTCGAAGCGCACGTTCATGCCGGTGACCGCCTTGGAGCCGTTGTTGCCGGTGTCGACCGCGTTGACGACCTGCGAGGGTGAAACAACCTGACAGCTTGAGGGCCTCAGCTGCGACCAGTAGGGGACCTGGTTCCACGGATTGCCGTTGACGTTGGGTGGTGCAATGAAGCCCCAGTTGCCCGGCGCGCCGCCGGTGCCATTCGTGAGCTTCACCATCTGACCGGGCAGAATATTTGTCGTCCAGTTGGACGCGCTGCCCTTGACTGCTTCCTGGTCTTCCCACGGATTGCAGATAAACGATTGCAGGGGAGCGCAGACGGAATAGGACACCTGGGCCGTCGCGGTGGCCGAGGTCGACAGGCTGGCAACATGGGAAATCATCGAGAAAGTGGGCGACACGTTGCGCACCACAGTGGTGACCTTGATGCGGGCGGCGACCTTGGGGTCGGTCGTGGCGACCCCCTCGGAGGTGAAGAACTTTGGCGCATCCGCGCCGCTGTCGACGATCACATAGCCCGACTTGCTGACATCCGACCATTTCAGGATGTTTCCACTCACCGGCTGGGTGGCGTCGCTCTGCAGCAGCGTGACGGCGGCATTCGTCGCACGCGTGATGGCATCGCCCGAACCGTCAAGCTGCTGCGCGCCGGCCAGCGCCGCGCCGTCTGCTATCTCCTGCAGGTTGCTGTTGAGATTGAGGATCCGCGCACCATCGACGCCCAGTCCGATAAGGGCGATGATGATCATGATGACGAGGGTGGACCAGATGATGACCGAACCGTCTTCATCCCTGTGCAGATGTCTGAGGGTCTTGCGCCGATAGGTCATGTCAAGTCTGTCACATCAATCTTATATATTATACCACTTCTCACTGTGAAAGAAGACTGTTTTAAGTAGATACTTATATTCATTTTAGTGCGTGTTTAATTTTGCTGACTGTTCAATCAGTCAGTGAATGTGCGGGCTGTTCGCGCGGTTGCTGGCATCAGGAACAGTGACGGCTGCTCGCAAGGGTAGCCAAAATTCCGACGGGCCATTTCATGCCCAGCCGAAAGCTGATCAGATGCGTGGAATGGCCAGAGCCGACTTCAGGGCCATCGCGAGTGACTTCCGCTCCTCGGGTGCCAGGAATTCGCCCACCGCAACCCGCGTCCGACCGGAAACCAGAAGAAGGCTGCCGATCAGCTCCCGGTCATGGTCCTCCTCAAGCTCGACGCGCACCCAACGGCGGACGAAGCGCTGCTGCTGAGGCGGGTATTTTTCGCTCAGACGGTCGAGAACGAGTTCATGTTCGGTGATGAAGATTCGTTCCAGCTTGCGGGCATCGGCGAAATTGACGCGGAAGGCCCACCAGATGAGCAGAACGTCAAGACCGGCAAAACCGGCGATTGGCCATGCGCCCAGCGCCACGAACATGCCCGCCACCACCAGATTGACGGCAATCACCAGACCCATGAGGACGAAGAAGCCCTGCCTCGTGAGGCTGCGGTGCGGCGTCAGGGTCGCCTGCCAGACTTTGCTGTTGCAGTTATCCATGGCGCTGTTCTACCCCAGTGGCTGCAAGGGAACACAGGACGCATGGCCAGAGCAAGCCGCCTCAAGCCTGAAGACGTGGAGGAGATCTTCCGCCGCTTTCGGGCCGCCAACCCGGAACCCAGGGGTGAGCTTCATTATGTGAACGCCTATACCCTTCTTGTTGCCGTGGTGCTCTCGGCACAGGCGACTGACGAGGGTGTCAACAAGGCCACGAAGCCCCTTTTCGCCATTGCCGACACCCCCCAGAAAATGGTTGCTCTGGGGGAGGATACGGTTCGCGACGCAATCAAGACCATCGGCCTGTTCCGGGGCAAGGCAAAGAACGTGATCCTCCTGTCGCAACAGCTGATCGACCGGCATGGTGGCGAGGTGCCTGACGACAGGGAGGCGCTGGAAGCCCTCCCCGGCGTGGGACGCAAGACGGCGAATGTGGTTCTGAACATGGCCTTCGGCCACCCCACAATCGCAGTCGACACGCATCTGTTCCGGCTCGGCAATCGCACCGGACTTGCCGCCGGCAAGAACCCGCTCGAGGTGGAACTGAAGCTGTTGAAGGTGGTGCCCAAGGCCTATGGCCGCCACGCCCACCACTGGCTGATCCTGCACGGCCGCTATGTGTGCAAGGCACGCAAGCCCGAGTGCTGGCGCTGCCCGATCTCCGATATCTGCCGGTTCAAGCCGAAGACGCCTGCACCGACTTGAAGAGATGGGTGAAATAGGCGGTCGAGAACAGCGGCACAGCCAGGTTCAGGAAAGGCACGATCGTCATGAAGGCGGGCAGGAGGGCGGCGATGAAGACCGTCGGGCTATTCTCCTTGCGCAGCATCCTGGCCTCTTCCAGAGGCATGTGTCGCATCGCTACCATCTCGAAATATTCGCGCCCGATCAGATAGGCGTTGGCAGCAACCAGCACGAAGGCGCCGACACCGAAGAATACCATGGGCAGCACCGCCAGGTTCACCACCAGAACGACGATGAAGAACTGGATTGAAATCAGCATGGCGCGGCTCGCCGGCAGGGCCGTGCCCCGCGGGTCCAAGGGGTAATGCCGCTCTTCGACCCTCTCGGCGATCTGGTCGAGGAACAGCCCCGCGAAGGCCGCCGTGACCGGAGACATCAGGAAAAAGAAGGCTACCAGCAGGGCAAGCCCCGTGCCCACTTCCACCAGCCGGTCCGCCCAGGGCCAGGAGAAATGGGTGAAACTGGCGATCAGCATCTCGGCGATGATCAGCACCGCGATGAACAGCGCAATCGTCAGCCCCAGCGCCTTGAACAGCACGGAGCGGAATTCGGGAGAAAACAGGTCGCCAAGGGCCCTGAACGCAGATTTCAACATGCCCTGAACGTAATCACCCCGGCTTGCCAGCGCAAGCGAGCTTCGCTAGGGCGAAGGGATAGGGCAAGGAGATTTCCATGACGGCTTCCGGTTTCGACGTCCTCTGCATCGGCAACGCAATCGTCGACGTGATCGCGCGGGTGGGGGAGGATTTCGTCTCCCGCCATGGACTGGTGAAAGGTTCGATGAACCTGATCGACGAGGCGCGTGCCGAACAGCTCTACGGCGATATGGGGCAGGCTATCGAAGTGTCAGGCGGTTCGGCCGGAAATACGGCTGCCGGCGTTGCCTCACTTGGCGGCCGGGCTGCCTATTTCGGCAAGGTGAAAGCGGACCAGCTGGGCGCCATCTTCCGCCATGACATGCGGGCACAGGGTGTTGTCTTCGACACGCCAGCCGCCACCGAAGGCCCGGCCACCGCTCGCTCTTTCATCCTGGTCACGCCGGACAGCGAGCGCACCATGAATACCTATCTCGGCGCCTGCGTAAACTTCACCACGGCCGACGTGGACCGCAAGGTCGTCGAAGCCGCACAGGTGACCTATATGGAAGGCTATCTCTGGGATCGCCCCGAGGCAAAGGACGCCTTCAAGCTCGCAGCAAGGATCGCTCGTGCGGCGGGCCGCAAGACCTCGATCACGCTCTCGGATTCCTTCTGCGTCGAACGCCACCGCGACAGCTTCCTCGAACTCATCCGCAACGATATTGATATCGTCTTTGCCAACGAGGCAGAGATCAACTCCCTCTACCAGACCCGGAATTTCGATGACGCGGTGAAGGCCATCGGCATCGACTGCCCCGTGGCGGTGGTGACACGCTCCGAGAAGGGCTGCGTGGTCGTGAAGGGTGATGAGGTGCATGCGAGCCCCGCTCATCCGGTGGCCAGGGTTGTCGATGTCACAGGTGCCGGCGATCTCTTCGCGTCGGGTGTTCTCTACGGGCTCACCAACGGCAGGTCTCTCTCCGAAGCCGCTCGCCTGGGATCGCTGGCGGCGGCAGAAGTGATCTCGCACATCGGTGCGCGACCCGAAGTGAAGCTGCGCGCCCATGCCGAAATGCTTGGACTTCTATAGCTTGCGGAGGAAGACACTGCGGATGAAGTGATCCGCACCCTTGCGCAGCACGAGGTCGGCGCGCGGCCGCGTCGGCAGGATGTTCTCACGCAGGTTCACGAGGTTGATGGTGTCCCAGATGCGCGTTGCCATCTCGCGCGACTCCTTGTCAGAGAGTGTCGCGTAGCGGTGGAAATATGACTTCGGGTTACGGAAAGCACCATCGCGCAGCGTCAGGAAACGCTCGATGTACCAGGTCTTGAGATCAGCCGTATCGGCGTCGATGTAGACCGAGAAATCAAAGAAGTCAGACGTATTCGGAATACCGCGGCCGTCCCGCGGGGGGCGGCCTGTCTGCAACACGTTGACGCCCTCGACGATCAGGATGTCCGGCTGATCGATCACCGCGCGCTCATCTTTCAGGACATCATAGGTGAGGTGCGAGTAGAGAGGTGCGGTGACGTTGCGCTTGCCGGCCTTTATGTCCGACAGGAAGCGGAGGATCGCCGGCAGGTCATAGCTCTCGGGGAAGCCTTTTCGCGTCATCAACCCTTCGCGCTCGAGGATGGCGTTGGGCAACAGGAATCCGTCGGTTGTGACGAGGTCGACCTTCGGGTGCTTGGGCCAGCGCGCCAGCAAGCGCTGCAAAATACGCGCCGTGGTGCTCTTTCCCACCGCCACGCTTCCCGCCATGCCGATCACATAGGGCACCTTGCGTTCGCTGAGGTGGAGGAAGTTGTTGGTGGCGCGGAACAGGCCCTGTGTCGCGGCAACATAAAGGTTGAGCAGGCGCGACAGCGGCAGATAGATGGTTTCCACCTCCGCCAGGTCGATGCGGTCGTTGAGGCCGCGCAACTCATCAAGGTCTGTCTGAGTGAGGGTCATCGGCGTATCCGCGCGCAATGCGGACCATTCCTCGCGCGCGAAGCGACGAAAGGGAGAGACTTCCTTGACGAGTTCTTCCATGGTTCAATCCTTGGGTCGAGATGCCTTTTCGGCGATGCCACTCACGCCCTGGCGGCGCGCAACTTCGGCCATGACGTCCACCAGTTTCACGTCTGACGCGGCAAGCAGAACGAGCATGTGGTAGAGAAGATCGGCCGCTTCAGCTGTGGTGTGCGCCTTGTCGCGAAGCAAGGACGCAAGCGCGAGTTCAATTGCTTCCTCGCCAAATTTCTTGGCGCATTTCTCCACGCCCTGGGACAGGAGCCTTGCCGTGTAGGAGGTCTCGGGCGAAACCTGCTTGCGTTCGTCGATCTCATCCGCGAGGGCGGCCAGAACGTCGAGCCGGTGGTCAGTCATGAGCGTCGTCCTCATTGATCCGCATAGGAATACCGGCAGCCGAGAGATGCCGCTTGGCCTCGCCGATGGAAAAAGTACCGAAGTGGAAGATCGATGCCGCGAGCACTGCCGCCGCATGACCATTGCGGATGCCATCGACGAGGTGATCGAGCGTACCCACGCCCCCTGAGGCAATGACAGGCACGGGAACGGCATCAGCAATGGTTCGCGTGAGTTCGATGTCAAAGCCCTTGCCGGTGCCGTCGCGGTCCATTGAGGTCAGCAGGATCTCGCCAGCCCCAAGCGAGGTGACGTCACGCGCAAACGCCACCGCGTCAATGCCGGTGGGCTTGCGGCCACCATGGGTGAAGATTTCCCATTTGCCAGGGGACACAGACTTGGCGTCGATGGCGACGACCACGCATTGCGCACCGAATTTCTCGGCCGCCTGCCGCACGAAATCACGGCTGGCAACGGCAGCGGAATTGATCGACACCTTGTCGGCGCCAGCCAGCAACAGCTTGCGGATATCCTCAAGCGTCCTCACGCCGCCGCCAACCGTCAGCGGCATAAAGCAAGCCTCTGCCGTCTGCTGCACCACGTCTAAGATAATGCCGCGGTTTTCATGTGTGGCGGCAATGTCGAGAAAGCAGAGTTCGTCCGCTCCCGCCGCATCATAGGCCTTGGCAATTTCGACGGGATCTCCCGCATCGCGCAGATCGACGAAATTGACGCCCTTGACGACGCGGCCATCCTTCACGTCAAGGCAGGGAATGAGCCGGGCCTTGAGCATCAGCGGGCCTCCCGGATAAGCCGCAAAGCTTGCGCCACATCGATCCGGCCATCATAGAGGGCTCTTCCCGAAATGGCGCCTGCGAGGATGCTGCAGTCGGGTTGCAACAATCGGTGAATGTCATCCATCGAAGCAAGTCCTCCGCTGGCGATGACAGGGATCGGCACGGAGCGGGCAAGTTGTAGTGTCGACTCGATATTTAGACCTTTCAGCACGCCATCACGGTCAATATCAGTGAAAATGATGGCGGCAACACCAGCATCAGCAAACCGCCCGGCCAGCTCTACTGCCGTCAGATCGGACGTCTCCGCCCAGCCCTCAACGGCGACCCGGCCGCCCTTCGCGTCGATGCCAACGGCGACGCGGCCGGGGAACAGCCGGCAGGCCTCCCGCACCAGTGCCGGATCGCGCAGCGCCACCGTGCCGAGGATGACCCGGCGGATGCCGCTCGCAAACCACGACTCGATCTGACCAAGGTTACGAATACCGCCTCCCAGCTGGACAGGGAGCGTCACCGCATCAAGAATGGATGCCACAGCCGCCTCGTTCACCGGCTTGCCGGCAAAGGCGCCATTGAGGTCCACGAGGTGCAGCCATTCGAACCCCTGGGATTCGAATTTCTTTGCCTGCGCCGCGGGATCGTCGTTGAACACCGTGGCCTGCTCCATGTCGCCCAGCTTGAGGCGCACGCACTGGCCGTCCTTCAGGTCGATGGCGGGAAACAGAATCATGGCCGCCAACTCAGGAAATTGGAAATGAGCGAGAGCCCCAGAGCCTGACTTTTCTCCGGATGAAACTGCGTGCCGGCGAAATTGTCACGCCCCACGAACGCGGTCACGGACTGGCCGTGTTCGGTCGTGGCGATCACGTCAGATGGCTGCCGGGCATCGAGATGATAGGAGTGGACGAAATAGGCGTGCAGACCCTTCTCGCCCAGCGGAATGTCAGCGAGCAGCGGATGCGGCCTTCTGGCATCCAAGGTGTTCCAACCCATATGAGGGATCTTGCAGGATGGATCGCGCGGGGTGATCGGCTTCACGTCGCCGGCAATCCAGCCGAAGCCTTCGGTGACGTCATGCTCAAGCCCGCGTGTGGCCATGAGTTGCATGCCGACACAGATTCCCAGGAATGGCTTGGCCCTGTTGATCACCTCGTCTTGCAGCGTCTGCCACAGACCCGGGACGGCGATGAGGCCATTGCGGCAATCCTTGAAGGCTCCAACGCCAGGCAACACGAGACGCTCGGCCTTGCGCAAGGCATCCGGATCGGACGTTACCTCCACCTTCAAGGCGAGGCCACTGTCTCGCGCGGCGCGCTCGAAGGCCTTGGCGGCCGAGTGGAGGTTGCCAGACCCATAATCGATGATGGCGACACTCACGGCACGGCCTCACACATTACCGAATATACCAAGCGTATCGTCATGTGCGGCGCGCGGGCGCGCGGAAACAGGCTGCGGCGCAAATGGCACGCGGCGTGCAAAATAGACCAGCTCTGCCGCGTCCCTGTTGCTGGCCTGGATCAAGCCGGTCCCGCGAAAACCAGCACGCTCCAGCGACATCACCTGCAGGTTCCGTGCTTCGAAAGCAAAGATCAGTGCGACGCCAAAGTGCAGCAATGCGGCAAAGCCAGAACCAAGAAATTCAAGATTGACGGCAACCGTCAGCGCGGCAGACAGCGCGAAGAGGAGCGCGGCCACCATCCACATGCGATACCACAGAGCCCACAGCACCGTGAACACAAACGCGCCCCAGGAGAAGCCCTCAGCCACGAATCCAGTACGTTCAGCTCTACCGTCTGGCGACTCGAGAACATCATAGATCTTCATCAGCCTGCCAGCGTTCCCTTTGTGGAAGGAATCCTGTCTTTTTGTCGCGGATCGATTTCGATGGCCTCACGCAGGACTCGCGCCAGTGCCTTGAAGCAGGATTCCGCGATGTGATGGTTGTTGTCGGCATAAAGCGTCTCGACATGCAACGTGACGCCGGCGTTCATCGCAAAGGCCTGGAACCATTCGCGCACCAGTTCGGTGTCAAAGTCACCGATCTTCGGGGCGGCAAAATTCACCTTCCAGACCAGAAACGGGCGACCGGACACATCAATGGCGGCGCGGGTGAGCGTTCCGTCCATCGGCAGGTACAGGCTTGCGTAGCGGCGGATGCCCTTGCGGTCGCCCAGTGCCTTCGCCACCGCCTGGCCGATGGCGATGCCGGAATCCTCCACCGTGTGATGGAAGTCGATATGGAGATCGCCCTCAGCCTTCAGCGTGAGGTCGATCAGCGAATGGCGGGACAGCTGTTCCAGCATGTGATCGAGGAAACCCACCCCTGTCTTGACGTCATAGGCGCCCGTGCCGCCGAGGTCTACAGCCGCGGAAATGCGGGTTTCTGTGGTCTTGCGGTCGATCGAGGCCTTGCGCATCGGAAGAGCACGTCCAGCTGGATGAATGCCGTGGATCATAGCAGATGCATCAGGAATTGGCCAAGGCTGGCTTTTCTTTGAGCTTCGGGAAGCCTACATGAGGCGGCAGGATTTCTGAAGGACCCCCGCCCATGGCAGAGACCATCACTTGGCACGGAACCACCATCCTTTCGGTGCGGAAGGGCGGGAAGGTCGTAATCGCCGGCGATGGCCAGGTGAGCCTTGGTCAGACGGTCATCAAGGGAAATGCCCGCAAGGTGCGGCCCCTCGGGGCGGGACAGGTGATCGGCGGATTTGCCGGTGCGACGGCGGATGCCATGTCGCTGTTCGAGCGGCTCGAGTCGAAACTCGAGCAGCACCCAAACCAGCTCACCCGGGCCTGCGTGGACATGGCCAAGGATTGGCGCACCGACCGCTATCTTCGCCGCCTCGAAGCCATGATGATCGTGGCCGACAGATCGGTGACACTGGTCCTCACCGGCACAGGCGACGTGCTTGAGCCCGAGAGGGGCATCATCGCCATCGGCTCCGGCGGCAATTATGCGCTTGCCGCCGCACGTGCACTTGCCGACAGCGACCTCGACGCCGAGACCATTGCCCGCAAGGCCATGGCGATCGCCGCCGAGATCTGTGTCTACACCAACAACAACCTTACGGTTGAAACCCTGGCCACGGACTGAGTGAAAGCCACGTGATGACTGATTTTTCTCCGCGTGAGATCGTTTCGGAACTTGACCGCCACATCGTCGGCCAGACTGAGGCGAAGCGCGCCGTCGCCATCGCGTTGCGCAACCGCTGGCGCAGAAAGCAGCTCGAAAGCCCCCTGCGCGACGAGGTGACACCAAAGAATATCCTGATGATCGGCCCCACCGGTGTCGGCAAGACGGAAATCGCACGGCGTCTCGCCAAGCTCGCCAATGCGCCCTTCCTCAAGGTCGAAGCCACGAAGTTCACCGAGGTCGGCTACGTTGGCCGCGACGTCGATCAGATCGTGCGCGACCTGCTCGAAGCCAGCATCGCCATGACAAGAGCGGCAAGGCGCAAGGACGTCGAAGCCCAGGCACAGCTCAATGCCGAGCGAAGGGTGGTCGAGGCACTTGTCGGCGCCAACGCCTCGGAGACGACGCGAGAGGCCTTCCGCCGCAAGCTGAGAAGCGGCGAGCTCGACGACAAGGAAATCGAGATCCAGGTGGCGGATTCCGGTGCCGCGAGCTTCGAGATTCCCGGCATGCCAAGCGGCGCAGCAGGTGTGGTCAATCTCTCCGACATGCTCGGCAAGGCCTTCGGTGGCCGCACCAAGGCGCGGCGCATGAGCGTGAAGGCAAGCCATGACGTTCTGATGGCCGAGGAATCTGACAAGCTGCTCGATCAGGAGCAAGTCCTGCAGGAAGCGATCGGGGCGGTGGAACAGAATGGAATTGTCTTCCTTGATGAGATCGACAAGATCTGTGCCCGTTCCGAACGCCAGGGCGCGGATGTCAGCCGCGAGGGTGTACAGAGGGACCTGTTGCCGCTGATCGAGGGCACCACGGTCTCGACCAAGCATGGCCCGGTTCAGACAGATCATATCCTGTTCATCGCGTCAGGCGCCTTCCACGTCGCCAAGCCGTCTGACCTGTTGCCGGAACTGCAGGGTCGACTGCCGATCCGCGTCGAATTGAAGGCGCTGAATCGCGAGGACCTCGAGCGCATCCTCACCGAACCCGAGTCAAGTCTCATCAAGCAATATCGCGCATTGCTGAAGACGGAAGGTGTGACCCTGGACTTCACCAAGGACGGAATCGCCGCCATCGCCCAAATCGCGGCAGACACCAATGCGACTGTCGAGAATATTGGAGCACGGAGACTGCAGACCGTGATGGAGCGGCTGCTTGACGACGTGAGCTACATGGCACCTGACCGCTCAGGCGACGTGGTGGTGATCGACAGCGCCTATGTGGAAAGCCATGTCGGCACGCTGGCGAAGAACGCCGATCTCTCGAAGTTCATCCTCTAGTCTTTTGCCGCTTCCTGCCAAGCGTGACGAGCAGTTCATCGAGAATTGCGGCATCGAGCTTGCCGATGTCATCGGCAAGACGGTTGGCAAGCTCGGTAGCCTTCGGGTTGAGACCCGATGTATCGATGGTAATGCGCGGATGCGAAATACGGGCGAGTTGCACCACGTCGTCCGCTTCATCCCAGATAATGTTGAAATAGGCGAGAATGCGCTGAATCAGGTGCCAGCCGGGCCGCCCGCGCTTGCCATGCTCAAGCGCGGAGAGATAGGCAGAGGACACGCCAAGTGCTTCCGCCATCTGCTTCAGCGTGATGCCGCGCTCGGTCCGCAGCTTGCGCATCCTGTCTCCGAACGGCGTCATCGTTCCTCACGGATGCGGCGGATCCGGACGTAATAAGCCCCACCTCCGCCATGCTTGGGATGTGCGGGCTGGAAGCCGGCCACCAAACTGCGGAATTCTGCTTCGTGGAACCATTCCGTCACCAGTCTGCGCAGTCGCCCGGCGCGTTCCGGTGCATGAAAGTGACCGGCACCATGCAGCGTGTGGCGTGAGTAGGGTGAATCGCCCTTGCCCGTGATGACCAATACGTTGCGCGCTCCCATCGCCTGCGCGTCACGCAGAAATCCCAGGAGATTGACACGCGCCATTTCAACGCCCGTGCCATGAAGGTCAAAGCGGCGTTCGATCTCCACCTGGCCGCGCGTCAGCCGCTGCGTGGTCCGGCGGTCGAGTCCGGTGATCTGCGGTGGTGGCTTATGCAATGGTGAAGGCACGTGGAGGTGCGGCGTGGACGGGAGTTTCAATGGCTTCTTGGATGGCAGCGGCACGCCTGACAGTTTTGCGCCCGGCCCGCGAGAGCGGGCGCGCAGGGGCTTCACCGTCTTCGTGGCCTCGAGCCACAGCTCGTAATCTGGCGGCTTTCGGCTCATGCGGGAAGGTCCAGCTCAAGCGCCACCCCGACAGGGAGCAGAACCGTCATCTTGCCCGCGCTTTTCATGGGGCCAGCGATGTGCGCCGCCACGTCCCCGAAACCCCAATAGACATCGCCGCGGGCGAGGCCCTTGATGGCGCTGCCGGTATCTTGCGCGATCAGGAGCTGGCGGAAGGGCAACATGCGGATCTCTTCGCCCGCCGGCACTTGCGTGTCCAGCCAGACAGGCGTTCCGAACATCCACAGTGAACGATCGACTGCGAGGCTGCGTCGGGGCGTCAGCTGGATGTGCTGGGCGCCCAATGCTCCAAGCTCCGGGTCTTCGAGATCGACATCGCGGAAGAATACGAAGGACTGGTTCTCCCACATCAACTCACGCGCGTCTTTCGGGTTCCTGACCATCCAGGTCCGAATGGCCTGCATCGACACCGCATCTGCACGCAATGCGCCGCGCTGCACGAGAAGCCCGCCGATGCCAGTATAGGGAAGACCGGATTTGGCTGCGTAGGATAGGCGCAGCGTGCCGCCCTCGACGAGGCGCACGCGGCCTGAACCCTGGATCTGGATGAAGAAGGCATCAGCCCAGTCCCGGAGCCAGACGATCTCCAGGCCCTGGTCTGCCAGCGCTCCAGCTTCGATCTCGCGGCGTGTAAGGTAAGGCGCTGGTACACCATTGACGAGACGGCCATAGGCGAGTTCCGAGCCTGATGCCTCTCCGTTCCGCAAGGCCACAAGGTCGCGCGGGCAGCGGTAGATGGGCACCTGGAACGCTGCGCTGCGCCTGCGGCTTCCATCGACCTCAGGCTCGTAATAGCCGGTGAACAGACCTTCCGGCCGTTCTTGGTCATGCACACGAAAGGCGAGGAATGCGCGTTCAAAATAGTCACGGGGATGTCCGTCTTCGAAGGCTGCCAGGCATGCGCTGCGCCAGGAGATCGGACTGCCGCCGAAACGGACCGGCCGCTTGAAGCCAGAGCCTGGTTCCAGCATCTCGCGGCAGGAGCGGCGGAAGGCTTCGCGTGCGCCTTCATGGTCATGGTTCGCCCAGCCCTCGAGTTCGGCGAAATTCAAAGGCGCAAGGTGAGCGTCCATGCCCCGCAGCCCGCGGTCAGGCCGGGGCCCCGGTGGCCACCAGTTTCCAGTTGGGGTCGCGCGTTCCGACCTCACGCTCGAAGGTCCAGACATCCGTTACCTGGCGGATTTCCTTCGGATCACCATCAATCACTTCACCCGCCTTGTCATAAGTGGCAGAGATGAGTTCGCTGATAAATTCCATGGTGATCGAGGCCTTGCGGGCCACGAGGCTCGCCTGCTGGATCGTCGCCTTGTCGACACCAACAAAGCGGGATTCCACGCGCTGACCCTGGCTCACCCGCGCATCTATGGCGCGGGAGAAGCCGTCGAAGACTTCCTTGGAGAGAAGGTTCTTGAGGGCCGGCTTGTCACCTTTGGCGAAGGCGTCGATGATCATCTCATAGGCAAGCTTGGCCCCCTCGACGAAGGCACGGGGTGTGAAGGTGGTGTCGTTGTCGGCCATACGCCCGAGAGCCTCAGCCAGCGTCGAGCCTGCTTCGGCATAGCCCTTCCAAACCGGTGGTGGCGGTTCCCTGTCGCCCAGGTCATTGGCGGGAACGGGGGGAGGTTCAGGAAGCCGGGTGACGGTTCCACTGGCATCTTGGGGCCCACGCTTCGAGCCGAACAGGTCGAAAGGCGATTTTTCAGTGCCAGTCCGGCTGCCAAGTACAGAGCGGAGCCGCCAGAAAACCACGAGGGCCACGGCAAGGAGAAGAATGTTCAGCGGATCAAAACTCATTCCATCAACCAGTTGGCGGCTTCAAGGGGTGCGTTGCCCGCGGAGATATGGCGCCGCGGACACGCAACCCTATATATAGGTCCGACCTGCACGGTCCAAGGCCAAAGGACAAAACCCAGAACCATGATGCGATTCTTTCCGCTCCTGTTCCTCGCTGCTGCCGCCACCGAGATCGCCTCCATCATCTGGGTGGGAAGGCTGCTCGGGGTGGTTCCAACGCTCCTTTTGATGTTGCTGGGCGCCGTGGCGGGCATCCGGATGATCAAATCGGCGGGCATGAGCGTGGCAGCGGCACTGCGCTCGCCCGTCCGTACGGCCTCCCCGCTCAAGGGCCTCGGCGGACAGGCGGCCGCACGAACGGCTTCCGGCCTGCTCTTCATGCTGCCGGGCTTCTTCAGTGATTCTCTGGGCCTGCTGCTGTTCCTGCCACAGGTACGAGGCTGGCTTGGTTCCAAGTTCCGAGTCGATACCTACACGGTGCCACCGACCGACGACCGGCACTTCGACAGGGTGATCGAAGCTGAGGCGGTGGAGATCACCGGAGAGATCGAACCACCCAACACCTCCACGCGTTAAGATGAAGCGCCACTCCCGCTTGCAGGCCGGGAGAGCCCATGTTAGCGAGGTCGAATTCCAGAAAGAGGCCCATGATGTCCAATACCCCTAAGTCCGACGCCGCGCCGGCGACCCTTGAGAATGGAGCGTCTAGCGCAGCCGGTGAGCCGGGCCAGACGCCCCAGGAGCAGCCATCGCTGCGGATTCTCGGGCAGTATCTCAAGGACCTCAGCTTCGAAAACCCGAACGCCCCGCAATCGCTGACCCAGGAACAGCCGGAAATCAGCGTTTCGGTGAACGTCAACGCGAGACCGATCGGCGATACGGATTTTGAGGTCGAACTGCATCTCGATGCCAAGGCCACGGCCAAGGACAAGGTCGCCTTTGCGACAGAACTCGTTTACGCTGGCACCTTCCGGCTGGAAAATTTCCCGCAGCAGCTGCTGCACCCAGCCGTTCTTATTGAATGCCCGCGCCTTCTCTTTCCATTCGCCCGCCAGATTTTGGCCGAAGCGACCCGAAATGGTGGCTTTCCCCCGCTGATGCTGGATCCGATCGATTTCGCCGCCATGTACCAGCGTCGCATGCAGCAGCAGACAATGGGCCAGGCCTGAACTCTTTCAGGCCTGCTTCCAGAGGGCGTTTTCACCAAGCTCAACCACGAAATTGGCATGAGCTGCACGCTCTTCATCTGTCAGACGCGAGGCGAGCGGGACAGGTCGATGTTGAGCCATTTGGGCTGCAACCATTGTTGCAGCCTTTTTTGTAGCTGTTGCCTCAAGGATAAGGGCGGTCTGCCGGCCACCAATGAGTTCGAGATAGACTTCGGCCAGAAGCTCGGAATCGAGAAGTGCCCCGTGCTTGGTGCGCCGGCTGTTGTCGATCCCATAGCGCCGGCACAACGCGTCGAGGCTGTTGGCGGCACCGGGGTGCTTCTGCCGCGCAATAAGCAGGGTGTCGACAACGCGTTCTGGCGGAATCGAGGGAAGCCGCAGGAACCCCAGTTCAGCATTGATGAATGCCATGTCGAAACTGGCATTGTGAATGATCAGCGCGGCGTCGTCGATGAACTCAAGAAAGTCCTGGGCGACGGCTGCGAAGACCGGCTTATCCTTCAGGAAGGCAATGGACAGGCCATGGACGGCTTCAGCCTCCCTTGGCATGTCACGTTCGGGATTGACGTAGACGTGAAAGGTGCGCCCGGTGGGCAAGTGATTGAGCAACTCCACCGCACCGATTTCGACGATGCGGTCACCGGTGGCGGGATCAAGCCCGGTCGTTTCAGTATCGAGGATGATTTCCCGCACCATGTTCACGCCTTCCCCTTCGCCCTGATTGCGGCAATCACCTGCTCGACCGCGCGTGCCGTTTCACCAAGACTCACTGATGTATCTATCACATAATCGGCGTGCCTACGCTTCTCCGCATCAGGCATTTGCCGGGAGAGAATGAAGTCGAGCTTTTCTGCCGTCATCCCCGGTCTCGCCAGGGCACGCTCTCGCTGGAGGGCTGCACCGGCCGATACCACGATCACGATATCGACGTCCTTCTCTCGCGCCGTCTCAAACAAGAGTGGAATGTCGAGCACAGCGATATCCGTGTGTCTTTCGGCATCTTTCAGGAACGCCGCCTGCCGCGCCTTCACGAGCGGGTGCACGACGGCTTCGATCTTCTTCAGTAGCGCGGGATCGGTCTGCACCAGGTCCGCAAGCTTGCGGCGATCCACGCTGCCTCCGACCACCGCTTCCGGCGCCAGCGCCTGCAAGGGCGCGACCCCTGCTCCGCCTGCTGCATAGAGTTCATGCACAACCGCATCGCTGTCAAAGACTGGAATGCCGCGCGCAGCGAACATCTTTGCAGTTTCGCTCTTTCCCATTGCGATGGAGCCCGTGAGACCAGCAACGATCATCGTCTGAAATCCGGATCGATGTCGCGCGCCACCAGTTCATAAAGTTCCTCGGTCACCTGAGGCGTGACGCCAAACCACAGGGAGAAGCCGCGCACTGCCTGATGCAACAGCATGCCAAGTCCCTCAACAACCCTGTTGCCACGAGCCGCCGCATCTTCAAGAAGCCTGGTGCGGAGCGGCGTATAGACGATGTCGGTCACCACCGCATGCTTGCCGAGGCGTGACAGGTCCAGCTCCAGCGCCGGTTGACCCTTCATGCCCAGTGATGTTGTGTTGACAAGCAGGCAGCATTCGCCAAGCTGATCGGCAGTCTCCACCCAGTCAATGGGCGTGACACGCGAACCAAAGCGATGCCGCAGCATTTCTGCCTTCTCGCGCGTGCGATTGGCCACTGCCACTTCGGTAACGCCCTGCTCGAGGATCGCATTCACAACGGCAAGAGAGGCGCCACCGGCACCGAGTATGACCGCGCGTTGATTGGCGAGCTTCAGGTCTGGTGCACCCTGCCGAAGACTATTGATGAAACCCTCGCCGTCGGTATTGGTGCCGAGAACCTTGCCATCGCGCAGATAGACGGTGTTGACCGCGCCCAGCCGTTCAGTCGACGCGTCTGCACCTGCCACCAGCTCAAACACAGCCTCCTTGTGTGGGATGGTCACGTTGCAACCGGCATAGCCTGCCGTGCCGAGCTCGTTTATGAATTTTGATAGTGACGCTGGTTCGACAGGCTGACGGGTATAGCTACCGTCGATGCCAAGCTGTCTCAACCAGTAGCCGTGAATGAGCGGTGAGCGTGAATGACTGATCGGCCAGCCGATGACGCAAGCCTTGATCATGAGGGGATCTCCTCCATCTCGCGCAGCTTCTCAAGCACTGGCACCAGTGGCAATCCGAGGATGGTAAAATGGTCGCCAGAAACGGACTTGAAAAGCTGCACGCCGCGCCCCTCAATCTTGTATCCACCAACCGAGCTTGTGCAATCATCACCGATGGCATCAAGATAGGTATCAAGAAAATCCTCGCTGTAGTCACGCATGAGAAGCGATGCTTCATCATGGTAGGTCCAGATAACCTGGCCATCTCGCGCAATTGCAACGGCCGAGATCAATGCGTGGGCATGGCCGCGCAAGTGGCATAACTGCTCGCGGCAATGAGCGCGGTCATGCGGCTTTCCAAGGACTCGATCGCCAAGAGCCAGCACCTGATCAGCACCGATGACGACAGCACCGGCACGCCGCATCGACACATCACAGGCCTTCGCTTCGGCAAGCTTGATCGCAATCTCGCGCGGCAACCATTGCGGATTGGCGGCGACAAGCGCCTTTTCGTCAACGTTTGGTGATTCCGCTTCGAAATGGAGGCCGGCGTTGCGAAGTATTGATTGGCGTGTTGCGCTTGTGGAGGCGAGAACAATCATGTCACTTGTCGATACGCTTGTTGTCTGAGAGCATGTTGAGGATGGTGGCGGCGATTTCCTCCACGGAGCGTCGTGTCACATCGATGATCGGCCAGTCATTGGTGGAGCAAAGTTTCTTCATCACCATCAGTTCATCGGTAATCTGCCGGGGATCGATATAATCCGTTGAGCGGCTCTCCTTCAAGGAGAGTAACCGGTGCCGCCGGATCTGCGCGATACGCTCCGCACTGGCAATGAGACCGACGATCAGCGGACCCTTGAGGTTGATCAGTTTCTGCGGAACAGGAATACCGGGTACAATGGGAATATTGGCCGTCCGAATACCTCGTTGTGCGAGATAGATGGACGTCGGCGTCTTAGACGTTCGACTGACGCCGAGGATGACGATGTCGGCCTTTTCGAGATCGTCGATGTTCTGTCCATCATCGTGCGACATGGTGTAGTTCAGGGCATCGATGCGGCGGAAATAATCGGAATTCAACGCATGCTGACCACCGACCTGGGGCCGCGACGCGGCATTCAGATATTGTGAGAGAATTGAGATGATCGGATCGAGGATCGACAGGCAGGGAACACCCATTGCCTCGCATTGTTCTTCAAGATGACGACGAATATCCGGATTGATGAGTGTGAACAGCACGATACCAGGCTGTTCCTCGATCTCGCGGAGCGCGCGGTTGAGTTGCGAAGGTGTCCTGACGAGGGCATAGATGTGAGCAATCGGGCGGAAGTCCGAATATTGCGCCGCAGCCGCCTTGGCGACGGTGTTCAGCGTCTCGCCCGTGGCATCGGACACGAGATGGAGATGGAAGTAGCGCTGTGAACCGGCGTTTGACATGGTGTTGAGTATATGTGGATGACTTGGAGATCCGAAGGGCAAGCGGTGACTCTTTCCGACTTATCCCGGTCCCCATCCACAAACCGAACGAAACAGAGAGGGCCAGGAAAAGCATGTGGAGAAGGTGATGAGATCAGGTCTGTCAGGGTCTTTAACCGGGCTTGTTGTAGTGCATTAACGGTCTGTTAACACGTGTTAATTTCAGATTAACCAGGACTGGTGACATCTTTGGATCGAGGATGCACTTGACCTGTGGACGATCATTGGATTGGGTTGTATCCCGCTTTCCAAGGTTCAAACAAAAGAGACAAGAAGAGTCAGAATGGTAGAGACAGTGAAGGGTGTCACGGCATCCCGTAGTGCATTACTTGATGTTCTGACCCGGAAACCGGCCGAACGGCGCCCGATGTGGTTCATGCGGCAGGCAGGCCGCTATCTTCCGGAGTACCGTGCGGTACGGGAGAAGGCGGGCTCGTTTCTCGATCTTTGTTATAACCCGGATCTTGCCGCCGAAGTCACGTTGCAACCTCTCCGGCGTTATGATCTGGACGCTGCTATCCTGTTTGCAGACATTCTGGTGGTACCTCACGCCATGGGGTTGCCGCTGAAGTTCGCTGAGGGGGAAGGTCCCATATTGGGGACGGTGCGCAGTTTGGACGATCTGGATCGTCTCAAGCCTGTTGCAGGTACTCATGAGGTAAAACAGGTCTGTCGGACAGTTGAGCTCACGCGGGCGCAACTCGCGCCTCATCTGGCACTAATCGGCTTCTGCGGAGCGCCCTGGACTGTTGCGAGTTACATGGTGGGAGGTGGCAGCTCAGACCGGGTGATGGCCAAGATCGCTGCCTACCAGCGCCAGCCGTGGTTCTGTGCGCTGATTGATCGATTGGTGAAGGAATCAGTCGATTATCTGTCGGCTCAGGCCGATGCGGGCGCGCAGGTGGTGCAGGTGTTTGATTCCTGGGCGGGGGACCTGGTTGGCACTGAACTTGAGGATTTCGTCATGAAGCCGCTGGCGGCAATTGTGGCAGGTGTGAAGTCACGACACCCAGCATTGCCGGTGATCCTGTTTGCGCGCGGTGTCGGGATGGCGCAGCGAAAGGTTGCAGCCATAGCTGGTGCCAACGCCATAGGGTTGGAGTCGGAATTTGATTTGTCTGACCTGTCTACGGATATCGTCGTACAGGGTAATCTGGATCCCGTGGCTCTGCTCGTCGGATCGGACGTGGTGACATCCGAGGTACGGCGGATTTGTTCGCGTGTCGATCGGCAGCGGCACATCTTCAACCTTGGTCATGGGATCAGGTTGGGCACAGAACCTTCGGTTGTAGGCGCTGTTGTGGAGGCTGTCAGGCGCTTCGATGAGTGATCCGTATGGCTGGGTGAAGGTTGTTCATATTCTTGCTGTCATCTCGTGGATGGCTGGCTTGTTCTACCTGCCGCGGCTGTTTGTTTATCATGCTGAAAACGATGGAGAAAAAGATGTTTCCGGGGTTTTCATGGTCATGGAGCGCAGGCTGCTGAAGGCGATCATGCGCCCGGCAGCGCTGGTTGTTGTCGTGACGGGAGCAGGCCTCGTTCACCTTGGAGGCTGGGACCAGCCGATGCCGTTGTGGCTGTGGCTGAAGCTTGTTCTTGTGGCCGGCATGTTGTTTTTCCATGGCCTTCTGGAGGTCCATGCTGCGCGCTTCCGGGATGATCGTGAGACAAGGTCGGGTCGTTATTTTCGGATCATCAACGAAATTCCGACAGTGTTGTTGGTGGGCATCGTGATTTTCGTGATTATCAAGCCGTTTTGAGTTTGTTGTTGGCGGGGGCGGGCTTAACGGCTATATTGAGTTTCCTTCGCATCGCCTCCGGCTTGATGCACCCCTGCCTCAACGTTCCCGCCGCTCGGCCGGAACCCCCCATAGTGAAAAGATAATGACTGTTATTGCTGACCTGAAAGAGATCAAGCTTCAGGATCTCAAATTGAAAACGCCGGCTGAGCTTGTTTCACTCGCCGAAGATCTTGAAGTTGAAAATGCCAGTGCGCTACGCAAGCAGGAGTTGCTTTTTGCAATCCTGAAGAACCTTGCTGTTCGCGACGTCGAAATCATTGGCGAAGGTGTGGTGGAGGTACTGCAGGACGGGTTTGGTTTCCTGCGTTCGCCTGACGCCAATTATTTGGCCGGTCCCGATGACATTTACATCAGTCCGAGCCAAATCCGGAAATTTACCCTGCGTACCGGCGACACTGTGGAAGGGCAGATCCGCAGTCCCAAGGAGGGCGAGCGTTATTTCGCCCTGGTCAAGGTCAACCGGATCAATTTCGAGGATCCCGAGAAGACCCGGCACAAGGTCCATTTCGACAACCTGACGCCGCTCTATCCGGACGAACGTCTGGAGATGGAAACGGGCGATCCGACGAAGAAGGATTATTCCTCGCGTGTGATCGACATCGTGTCGCCGCTCGGCAAGGGCCAGCGTGGATTGATCGTGGCCCCGCCGCGCACTGGCAAGACCGTTCTGCTGCAGAATATCGCCCATGCCATTACCGCCAATCATCCGGAGTGCTACCTCATCGTGTTGCTCATCGACGAGCGGCCCGAGGAGGTCACAGACATGCAACGCTCGGTGAAGGGTGAAGTCATCAGCTCCACCTTCGATGAACCGGCGTCGCGGCACGTCCAGGTGGCCGAAATGGTGATTGAGAAAGCCAAGCGCCTCGTTGAGCACGGACGTGACGTGGTCATCCTGCTGGACTCCATTACCCGGCTCGGCCGGGCCTACAACACTGTCGTTCCGTCCTCCGGCAAGGTGCTGACGGGTGGCGTGGATGCCAATGCCCTGCAGAGGCCCAAGCGGTTCTTTGGCGCGGCGCGAAACATCGAGGAAGGCGGCTCGCTGACCATCATCGCTACGGCGCTGATCGACACGGGCAGCCGCATGGATGAAGTGATCTTCGAAGAGTTCAAGGGCACCGGTAACTCGGAAATCATTCTTGACCGCAAGGTGGCCGACAAGCGGGTCTTCCCGGCGATCGACATCCTGCGCTCCGGTACCCGCAAGGAAGAGCTGCTGGTGAAGCCGGATCTTCTCAAGAAGACCTATGTGCTCCGCCGTATCCTCAACCCGATGGGCACTGTGGACGCCATTGAGTTCCTGCTCGACAAGCTGCGCCAGACCAAGGGCAACAGCGACTTCTTCGACTCCATGAACGCCTGACGAACTCGGCGTCGTCGTTCGATTCGAGGTCGAAATGACAGCCATAGACACGATTTTCGCCTTGTCCTCCGGGGCTGGGCGCTCCGCTGTCGCGGTGATCCGTATGTCTGGGCCGGCCTCTGCCGCGGTTCTCTCCAGTTTAAGTGGCGCGCTTCCGAACCCGCGTGATCTTGCCCTTAGGTCTGTTCGTGACCCGTCTTCGGGAGAGTTGCTTGACAAGGCCCTTGTGGCTTGGCTCCCTGCGCCCCGTTCGTTCACTGGTGAGGATTGTGCCGAGCTTCATTTGCATGGGAGCGCTGCCATCGTCAGCGCCGTCATGGCAGCCTTGAGCAGCCATCCGGGCGTAAGGCCCGCAGAGCACGGGGAATTCACCAGGCGCGCCTTTCTCAATGGTAAAATGGACCTCGTCGAGGTGGAGGGCCTTGCTGACCTTCTTGAGGCCCGAACCAGCAATCAGCGGCGGCAGGCATTCAGGCAGATGTCAGGATTGGCCAGCCATGTATTCGACGCCTGGCGCAATCAGCTTCTGCTCATTCGTGCCGACATAGAGGCTGTTGTCGATTTTGTTGACGAACCCGGTGTTGCGGACGAGGCCGCCCATGGCATCGATTCGCGGATCCACGCCCTGCTTGGAGAGTTAACGGAAGCTGTGGATCGTTCATCGACAGCCGAAGTGGTGCGTGATGGCGTGCGTGTCGTGCTTGCGGGGCTTCCCAACACCGGCAAGTCCAGCCTGCTCAATGCGCTTGCCCGCCGGGAGGCGGCCATCGTCTCGGATATACCGGGCACTACCCGCGACACCATCGAGGTGTCACTCGATGTGCGAGGCATCCCGGTCTTTCTCACAGACACCGCTGGCCTTCGGGCAGATGCGGCTGATAAAGTTGAGCAGGAGGGTATTCGCCGTTCGCGCCAGCATATATCGGATGCGGATGTCGTGGTCTGGGTGTGGTCTTCCGACGTGACGGGCAGCGAGGATCCGGGGACCGTACGATCTCACATTACCGTTCGCAACAAATGTGACCTCCAGTCAGGACTCATCCGAAACGAACGTCCTGAAGACGAATTGCGGATTTCGACCCGCACGGGTGGCGGCATTCGGGAGTTTCTCGAGCACTTAGAGGCACTACTGCAGCATCGTTACGGCGACGTAGAGTCAGCTCTCCTGGTGTCCGCAAGGCAAACCACGGTGGCTCGGAATTCGATTCGGCTCCTCAACGATGCTCTTCTTCGGTCTTCAGACCAGCTCGAGCTGAAGGCCGAGGACATTCGATGCGCATCGGAGGAAATTGGCCGGTTGACGGGCAAGATAGATGTGGAAGAATGGTTGGGCGCCATTTTCAGCCGGTTCTGCATTGGCAAGTAGCGTGTTTCACGTGAAACGCTGACGTGTTTTGACCCCACCCTTCGCTTGGCGTAGAGAAACCCCTATGAATTTCCATTTTGATGTCATCGTGATAGGCGGCGGACACGCCGGAACGGAGGCTGCTGCTGCTGCCGCCCGTCACGGCGCCAACACAGCCCTCCTGACGCATCGTGCCGACACAATTGGTGAAATGTCCTGCAATCCGGCCATTGGCGGCCTTGGAAAGGGCCATTTGGTCCGGGAAATCGATGCCCTGGATGGTCTCATGGGCAAGGTGGCGGACCAAGCTGGTATTCAATTCCGGCTCCTCAACCGCTCGAAGGGACCAGCCGTTCGCGGTCCCCGTGCACAGGCTGATCGCAAGCTCTACCGACAGGCAATGCAGGCTGCCATTGCCGCGCAACCAAATCTCACCGTTATTTCCGGAGCCGCACGTGGCTTCCAGCTGGAAAGAGGGGCGATTGGCGGAGTTGTTTGCGAGGACGGTCGCGTTTTCAGTTGCGCGACCGCTGTCCTGACCACCGGTACCTTCCTTAACGGACTGATCCATATCGGAGAACGCCGAATTCCCGCGGGGCGGCACGGAGAGCCACCCAGCCGTGGTTTTTCAGAGCAACTCTGTGAGGTTGGGCTGAAGCTTGGTCGCCTCAAAACCGGCACTCCGGCCCGCCTCGATGGCAAGACAATCGCCTGGAGCCGCCTGGAAGAGCAACGGGGGGATGATGAACCAGTACCCTTTTCATTTCTGACCCGGCAAATACAAACGCCGCAGATTTCCTGCTTCATCACCTCGACGACATCGGAAGGCCATCGCCTGATCCGCGAAAACATGCATCGCTCGCCGCTTTATTCCGGTCAGATCGAGGGTGTTGGGCCGCGCTATTGCCCGTCCATCGAGGACAAGGTTCAGCGCTTTCGCGACAAGGACAGCCACCAGGTGTTTCTGGAGCCCGAGGGGCTCGACGACGACACGGTGTACCCGAATGGAATCTCCACATCGCTGCCCGAGGACGTGCAGGAAAGCTTCATCCGCAGCATGCCCGGGTTGGAGAACGTCACCATCAAGCGCTGGGGCTATGCCATTGAGTATGACTATGTCGACCCGCGTGAACTAACGTCTTCACTCGAGGTAAAGCGTATCTCCGGCCTGTTCCTCGCCGGCCAGATCAACGGGACGACAGGTTATGAGGAGGCGGCCGCACAAGGCCTGGTTGCCGGTGCCAATGCTGCCCGCAAGGCGGGTGGGCAATCACCCTTGGGTCTCGATCGTTCGGCAGCCTATATGGGGGTGATGATCGATGATCTGGTGACACGCGGTGTGTCCGAGCCCTACCGCATGTTCACCTCCCGTGCCGAATATCGCCTCAGCCTGCGTGCCGATAACGCCGATCTCCGCCTGACGCCATTCGGTATTGCATCAGGTTTGGTGGGTCGTGAGCGCCAGGAGCGTTTCCGCAGCCGGGAAGCAGCAATTCGACACGGTCTCCAACTGGCCCGGTCCCTCAGCCTTACATCTGGCGAAGCTGCCCGCAAGGGATTGAAAGTCAATCAGGATGGGCTTCGGCGGTCGGCGCTCGACCTCCTTGCGATGCCGGATATTGGCTGGCAACGCGTGGTCGACCTCTGGCCCCAACTGCAAGACCTCAAGCCAGATGTGGTTGAAGCTTTGGAGGCAGAGTCACTTTATGCCGGATATCTCCAGCGTCAGGAGGCGGACATTGCAGCCCTGCGCCGAGAGGAACAGCGGGCCCTACCGGATTGGCTCGACTATACCGCGATGCCAAGCCTCTCGGCGGAGCTTCGGCAGAAACTCACCACGGTAAGACCGGCAACACTTGGTCAGGCCTCACGGATCGATGGCATGACCCCCTCTGCGCTGGCGGTCATTCTGGGTCATGTGAAACGCCGCGACCGGCAAACTGCGGCATGACCGACCTTGAGATCGAAGCCCTACTCGACCGCTTCAATGTTTCACGTGAGTCACGAGACAAGATCAGGACTTACGTGAGGTTGCTGCTTACCTGGCAACAGCGCATCAACCTTATCGGCCCAGCGACAGTGGCTTCGGTCTGGGATCGGCATATCTGCGATGCATTGCAGTTGTTGCCGCTTTTACCCAAGGATACCCGCATGATTGCTGAGCTTGGATCGGGGGCGGGCATACCAGGTCTCGTTCTGGCGATGGCGGGTGGCTTCAAGGCCCATCTCTACGAAAGCAACGGCAAGAAGGCTGCCTTCCTGCGCGAGGCGGCCCGGCAAACGGGCACGCTGGCGGTGGTTCATAATGTGCGGCTGGAGACGTTGCGTGCCCAGTCGGACCTTCCCGAGGTACAATGCGTGGTGGCACGAGCCCTGGCGCCGCTCCCTTTGCTGCTCGATTACGCGGCACCATTCCTGTCTCGGGGGGCCGTTGGCTTCTTTCACAAGGGACAAGATGTAGACACTGAATTGACCGAAGCCACAAAATATTGGAGAATGGCCGTCACCGAACATGCGAGCCAGTGCGACTCGCGCGGTGTCATTCTTGAAATTCGTGAGGCCTCACGTGTCTGATCCGATCTCTGGCAGTTCACCTGCTCCGGCCCCGCGTATTCTTGCGGTTGCCAACCAGAAGGGTGGCGTGGGCAAGACCACGACGGCCATCAACCTCGGCACGGCGCTGGCCGCCGTGGGCGAGCGGGTCCTGATCGTTGACCTGGACCCGCAAGGCAATGCCAGCACCGGCCTTGGCGTGCATCGCCGTGCTGGTCAGAAATCAACATATCATGTGCTGATGGGTGAGGCGTCGCTGCGCAATGTGATCGTCGATTCTGGCATCCCGCGCCTTCATTGCGCCCCCTCTACGATGGATCTACTGGGTGCCGAACTCGAACTCGCCGACATCGACCGCAAGACCTACCGCCTGGCCGACGCGATCGCGCAGCTGTGCAGGGAGAATGACCCGGAGCGCAGCTATAGCTACGTCCTGGTTGATTGCCCGCCGTCCCTCAACCTGCTGACCATCAACTCGCTGTCGGCAGCGGATGCCATTCTGGTGCCATTGCAATGCGAGTTCTTCGCACTCGAGGGTCTGAGCCAGCTCATCAAGACGGTGGAACGGGTGAAGGCCAATCTCAATCCGCGCCTGACCATTCAGGGCGTCGTCCTGACCATGTTCGATCGCCGCAACAATCTTTCCGAACAGGTGGCCGAGGACGTGCGCAGCGTGCTGGGCGACAAGGTCTACCAGACGGTCATACCGCGTAATGTGCGCATCTCCGAGGCACCCTCGCACGGCAAGCCGGTACTCCTTTACGATAATGCCTGCGTTGGCTCGCAGGCATATATCCGGCTGGCATCGGAGATCATCCGCCGCGAGCGTGATCTGCGCGCCGCCTAGATTCGATTCCGTAACGAGTGACGATCCAGAGAGTAGGACGAGACATGGACATGGGCAGCCCCCCGAAGAAGCGGCTTGGCCGCGGACTGGCCGCACTCATCGGTGAGGATACAAGCGAGGAAGCAGTGGTGCAGGATCTGCGCACGCTTCGTCATATGCCCGTCGACCTGCTGAGGGCCAGCCCCAACAATCCACGCAAGAGCTTCGCCGAAGCCGACCTCGAAGATCTCTCGAAATCGATACGCGAGAAAGGGCTTCTCCAACCCATCGTGGTGCGACCCGTTGCCAATGGCGAATATGAAATCGTCGCAGGTGAGCGGCGCTGGCGTGCGGCGCAACGCGCGGGTGTTCACGACGTGCCCGTGCTGATCCGCGACCTCACCGATGGCGAGGCACTTGAGATCGCGCTGATCGAGAACATCCAGCGCTCGGATCTTAATCCGCTGGAAGAGGCCCGGGCCTATGGACTGCTGCTCGAGCAGTTCAGCTACACCCAGCAGCAGCTTGCGGACTCGATTGGCAAGAGCCGCAGCCACATTGCCAACACGCTGCGCCTGATGAACCTCCCGGAGGCCGTTCGCGCCGAGATCGAACAGGGCCACCTCACCGCTGGCCATGCCCGTGCGCTTGTCGCAACCGATTCGCCTGCGAAACTGGCGGCCCAGATCATAAAACTTGGCCTTTCGGTGCGCGAAGCGGAGAACCTCGCCCGTGGTGCATCCACGACGAGGAAATCAAAGACGAAGCCTGACAAGGATGCTGATACACGGGCCCTTGAGAAACTCGTCTCGGAGGCCATTGGCCTGAAGCTGGAAATTACCCACAAGGGTGACGGCAGTGGCACTATGCTGATCACCTACAAAACGCTGGACCAGCTTGAAGACGTCTGCCGCCGCCTGCAGAAATAACGACTAGTGACGGAAGTGCCTGATTCCGGTGAAGACCATGGCGAGGCCTTTCTCGTTGGCCGCACGGATCACCTCATCGTCCTTCATCGAACCGCCAGGCTGGATGACCGCCGTGGCACCAGCCTCTGCGGCCTGAAGCAAGCCGTCGGCAAACGGAAAAAACGCGTCAGACGCAACGACCGAGCCCCGGATCGAAGGCTGTGCAAGGCCTGCCTCCCGAGAAACATCCTCGTTCTTGCGCGCGGCGATGCGGGCCGAGTCAACACGCGACATCTGGCCGGCACCGATGCCGACGGTGGCACCATCCTTCGCATAGACGATGGCATTGGATTTCACATGCTTGGCGACCCGGAAGGCAAACCGCAGATCGGCGAATTCCGCTGCCGTCGGCTGCCGATTCGTCACCACCTTCAACTCCATCGCTTCGACCGTCATGGTGTCACGCGTCTGGACCAGCAATCCGCCACCGACCGACTTCACGGCGAGACCATCACCTGACAACGGCCGTCCATCCAGCAGCAGCAATCGTAGGTTTTTCTTCCTTGCAACGATCTCGATCGCTTTATCATCAGCATACGGAGCGATAATTACCTCCGTAAACAATTCGGTAATTTCCAAAGCTGTTGCCGCATCGAGGGCGTGACTGAGGGCGATTATTCCACCGAAGGCGCTCACCGGGTCGCTGGCCAGCGCCTTGCGATAAGCCTCAATGGAAGACGCACCCACCGCCACACCGCACGGATTGGCATGCTTGACAATTACACAGGACGGCCTCTCACTGCCCGCAAATTCGGCAAGGCACTCCAATGCCGCATCCGTGTCATTGATGTTGTTATAGGAGAGTTCCTTGCCCTGCAGCTGGCGCGCGGCAGCGATTCCAAAGCTCTTGCCTGGCGCCGCGTAGAAGGCAGCCTGCTGATGCGGGTTTTCGCCATAGCGAAGCCCCTGCAGCTTGGCGCCGCCTGTTGCAAAATAGCTTCCTAAGGGCTTGCCAGACTGGGTGCCGAACCACTGGCTGATGGCTGAATCATAACTGGCAGTGCGTGCGAAGGCCTTGGCCGCAAGGCTGCGCCGCGTGGCAAGCGTCGTCACATTGCCGCCGGATGCAAGTTCACCAGCGACGACATCATAATCTGCCGGGTCAACAACGACAGTCACGTCGTCATGGTTCTTGGCTGCCGCCCGGATCATTGCCGGGCCACCCACGTCAATGTTCTCAACCGTATCATCCCACGAAGCGCCGCGTGCCACAGTCGCCTCGAACGGATAGAGGTTCACCACAAGAAGGCCGATGGGACTGATTCCATGCCTCGTCATTGCCGCCGCGTGTTCGGCATTGCTGCCTATGCCAAGCAAGCCGCCGTGTATGGCTGGGTGGAGGGTCTTCACCCGGCCGTCCATGATCTCCGGGAAACCGGTGACGCTCGACACCTCAACGACAGGAAGGCCAGCTTCCGCCAGCGCCTTGGCCGTGCCACCCGTCGAGATCAGTTCGATGCCGAGAGATACGAGCTTCGTCGCAAAGGCAACGAGCCCGGTCTTGTCGGAAACGGAGAGCAGCGCGCGGCGCACGGGTTCGGTCATCGGGGCCTCGGATAGTCTCGAATAGTTATGCCTCCCGCCCGCATAGCACTTCCGTGAGCTGGCACAAACTCAGGCGCGGCGGCGCATTGCCACGGCGAAAAACCCGTCCAGCCCGAGCGATGAACCATAGCGCATCGACGGCAGCGTGCGAACCCAGCCTTCCGTGGTCAGTGCATCTTGCGGCAACCAGTCGCCACTGGCAGGAACGATCTCGAAATCAGCGTTGTCGGACAGGAAACCCCTCGCCCGCATCTCGCCCTCTTCAGGCTCCAGCGAGCAGGTGCAATAGACGAGCAGTCCACCGGGTTTGACCAATTGTGCCGCCTTTCGCAGCAGACGGCGCTGCAGCCCGGCGAGCTCTCTGACCTGGGCCTCGTCCTTCAGATAGGGTAGCTCCGGATGGCGTCGAATGGTGCCGGTGGCTGAACAGGGCGCATCAAGCAGCACTGCGTCCCATTCTCCTGAAAACTCCGCGCTCAGGATATCCTGGGCAACCATGCTCGCCTCAAGTCCTGTGCGCCGGAGATTCTCCTCCACCCGTCGAAGTCGAGACTCCGAAAGATCGACGGCGGTGACGATTGCGCCCATGGCAGCGAGCTGCAGGGTCTTGCCGCCGGGGGCAGCGCAGAGATCGAGGACAGACTTGCCCCGCACGTCGCCAAGCAGGCGCGCAGGAATGGTTGCGGACGCATCCTGGATCCACCAGGCGCCCTCGGCGAAGCCCGCAAGTTCCGGGACAGCAACATGACCGGCCGGCAGCCGCAACTGGCCGTTTGGCAGAAGCTCACCTTCCAGCACGTCTCGCCACGTCGACGCATCGCCCTTGAAACTCATGTCGATGCCTGGCCGCTCGCCATGCGCAATGGCTATGGCGCGTGCCGTGCCCTCGCCATAAGCCTTCACCCAGCGGGCCCACAGCCAGTCTGGTGTGTTGAGGCGCGGCGCATCGAGCCCGGCTGTCAAGTCCGCCCCGCCATGTGCAACCTTGCGCAGCACGGCATTGATCAGGCCAGAGAAGTGCAGCGCATTGTGATCCGCCTTGGCGCTTTGCACTGCGAGGTCGATCACCGCATGCGGCGCCATGCCGAGGAACAGCAGCTGCGCCACACCGAGCACAAGGATTTCGCGCGCCGTGCCAGACTTGCGTGGCAGGGAACGGTCGACGAGCTTTGCGAGGATCGCATCGATTTCCCCCCCGTGCCGGAAAGCAGTGAGCAAAAGGGTCGATAGTAGAGCCCGGTCACGCGGTTCCAGTATCCTTGCATCTTTGCTGCCGGAAATCGCTTCCTCGACGGTGAGCTTGCGATCGACGCAAGAGCGCAGGAGAACGGGGGCAAGGCGGCGGACCTCAAGCCCCTGGGCAGCCGGTGATGTCATCCCCAGGGACCGGGCGCGTGGTCGGGTGCGGCTCCCCATGGGCCGGCATTGCGGGAGCGCGCAGACGCGTCCCCCATCTCGCCCGCTATCGTCTGGAGCTCGGCGATGCGCTTGCCAGGATCAGGGTGAGTGGAGAACAGATTGTCCATGCGCATTCCAGACAGCGGATTGATGATGAACATGGGCGCGGATGCCGGATTGGCTTCAGCAGTGGGATTGACGATCCGGTGCGCCGCACCGGAAATCTTGCCCAGCGCCGATGCCAGCGCCAGTGGCCGGCCGGAGATTTCAGCACCACCGCGGTCGGCACCATATTCGCGCGTGCGGCTGATCGCCATCTGTACCATCACGGCAGCCAGCGGCATCACGATCAGCGCGGCGATAGCCCCGACCACCCCGAGTGGATTGTTACGATCGCGACCACCACCGAACATCATGCCGAACCTTGCATAGGTCGCCAGCATGGAAATGGCGCCGGCGATGGTTGCGGTCATGGTCATCACCAGCGTATCGCGGTGGCGAATGTGCGCCAGTTCATGTGCCATGACGCCAGCGATCTCGTCGCGGTCCAGAAGCCCCAGCAGACCGGTGGTCGCGGCAACGGCGGCATTCTCGGGATTGCGGCCCGTGGCGAAGGCGTTGGGCTGGGGATTGTCCATGATGTAGACCTTGGGCATTGGAAGCCCGGCCTGTCGTGAGAGCTCCTCGATCAGATCATAGAATTCCGGCGCGGTCTGCCGGTCGACCTGCCGGGCGCCATGCATGCGCAGCACCATCTTGTCGGCGTTCCAGTAGGCGAAGATATTCATGCCAGCCGCCATCAGGAAGGCAATGAACATGCCCTGCTGCCGGCCGAGCAGATAGCCCGCCGCCAGGAACAGGCCCATAAGGGCCGCCATCAGCAATCCGGTGCGCATGGTGTTCATGCCGCCAACTCCTCCTTGCCAAACGCCTTGGCCGGTCTCCATATGAGGGCAATGACCACGGACCACAAGACCATGAGCGAAAAGCCGCTGTCCCCCGAAGCCCGGCGGGCGCTGGCCGAGGCCGCGGAGCGCCGCCGGACCAAGCCCGACGTCAATCTGCCGAAGGAAGTCAATGGCCGCGACGGACCCGAACCCACGCGCTTCGGCGATTGGGAGAAGAAGGGCATCACGTCCGACTTCTGATCAGTCAAAGCCCAGCCTGCGGCGCAGGTCGTCCGCCGTCGCCCCCTCGGCGCGAAGCTGGCGGAGAGACGTGCTGGCAAGGCTTTTCGAAAGCTTATGCCCTTCCGCGTCGCGGATCAGATCGTGATGGAAATAGACGGGGGACGGGAGCCCGAGCAATCGCTGCAGCAGCCTGTGCAGCGGTGTGGCCGGTTCGATGTCCTTGCCGCGTACAACATGGGTGACACCCTGCAGCGCATCGTCCGTCACCACCGCGATGTGATAGCTCGACCCCACAAGGCGCTTGGCGATCATGGCGTCTCCCCACACGATGGTTGCGGGGTCACGGACATGTGCCATGTCGATGCGCCAGCCATGGGCGTCGCCGCGGGCAATGCGCTGTTCTGCTTCGGCGCGCGGCAGGGCCCGGCAGGTGCCGCCATAATGCGGCTGGCCGTCCGGATCGCGTGACGGCAGGGCATGCGCCTGCGCTTTCTTGCGAGAGCAGAAGCAGGGATAAATGGCGCCCATATCCCACAGCCGCGCGAGATTGGCTTCGTAGTCGACAAAGTGCTCACTTTGGACGCGCGCCGGCTCTTCCCAGGAGACGCCAAGCCAGGCGAGGTCCTCGAAGATCGCTTCCATGAATTCGGCGCGTGATCGGGTCTCGTCGGTGTCCTCGATCCGCAGCAGCAGGCGGCCCTCAGCCGCCCTCGCCATGCGGTCATTGAGCAGCGCTGAATAGGCATTGCCCAGGTGCAGGAAGCCATTGGGGCTCGGCGCAAAGCGGAAGACAGGTTGGCTCATGATGCGGTCTTGCGGTCAAATCACACAAAGGTCAAACAGGGTCATGCAGCGGCTCGAAACCGACGAAGATCTTGAACTGGCAGTTGAACGGCTCATCGCGGTCGAGCCGCGCTTTTTGGCAGTCGTTGGGCGGCACGGCATGCCCTCCCTGCGCCACGCTGACCCCGGTCTTGAAAGCCTGCTCCGGATCGTCACGGACCAGCTCATTTCCCTGAAGGCGGGGGAGGCCATCTGGGCCCGTCTTGCCTCACGGTTCGGCAGCTTCGCACCCGGTGATGTCTTGGCCGCAACTCATGAGGAACTCCGCTCGCTCGGACTGTCAGGTGCCAAGGCCCGCGCCTTCCAGGGCGCAGCCGGGGCTTTCTCCGAAGGCCATTTCGAGGGGAGCCGGAACCTGACCGAGGCAGAATTGCAGAGCCGCCTGACCGATATTCCGGGAATAGGGCCGTGGACAGCCAGCATCTACCTTCTCATGTCCGGGCGGGCGGCGGATGCGTGGCCGACTGCCGATCTTGCCCTGCAGGTCGCAGCTCAGGAGCTGCTCGCCCTTGGGCAGCGTCCTTCCATACGCCAGATGGCGGAACTGGGGGAGCCTTGGAGGCCTTACCGTTCGGCGGCGGCACTGCTGCTCTGGCAACATTATCGGGGTCTGCGGGGCATACCCCCGGCGTGATCAGGGGTCTTCACATGATTGCCACACCAGATATACTAAGCTCAGGTGGATTCGACCCTGTGAGGTGTGCTTGCAATTCGCGCCGGTTGCGCCGGAAGCCTGTCCTGCCCTGGTCCTCAACGCGGATTTCCGCCCGTTGAGCTACTATCCCCTGTCGCTATGGAGTTGGCAGGACACGATCAAGGCCGTCTTCCTCGACCGCGTCAACATCGTCTCTGAATACGACAAGGTGGTGCGGAGCCCCAGCTTCGAATTCAGGCTCCCCAGTGTCGTATCGCTGAAAACCTATGTGAAGCCTTCACGCACACCGGCCTTTACCCGATTCAATGTTTTCCTGCGCGACCGTTTCAGCTGCCAGTATTGCGGCGGTCATGACGATCTGACTTTCGACCATGTTGTCCCGCGCTCGAAGGGCGGGCAGACAACGTGGGAAAATGTTGTCGCGGCCTGTTCACCCTGCAACCTGCTGAAGGGTGGTTATCTGCCGCACCAGATCAACATGTTCCCCGCGCAGAAGCCAGCGCGGCCCAGCGTGGCGCAATTGCATCGCAACGGGCGTTTTTTCCCGCCCAATTATCTGCACGACAGCTGGCAGGATTATCTCTACTGGGATACCGAGCTCGATCCTTGAATTCGCCGCAGACCGGCGAAGGCCACGAACACGAGGCCAAGCGAGATCACGGCATTCCATCCGGCAAGCGACAGTCCAAATATGCGAATCGCAGGCGTGTCACACAACACTGCCGGCTTCGAGAGATCGGGAAGCCCCCCGGTGAAACCTGCCTGTGCTGTGCAGGTTGCGGGGCCCGGCCACCACTTCCATTCAACCCCGGAATGATAGATGCCAAACACCATGCTGCCGAGCCATAGAATGGCAAGCAATGTCAGTCCGACTCTTGCCACGCCCGGATTGCGCGGTGCGAGTAGCATCACGATGAGTGCCAGCGGTACCCCAATGTAATAGGCCCAGCGCTGCTTGAGGCAGAGTTCGCACGGGGCGTAGCCGAAGTATTCGAATACCCACGCACCCGTGATGGTGGCGAAGGCCACGAGGCAGATCAGCAGTGCTGCGCGCTGCGGGGTGAGGGTATTCAGCATGAGGTGATGCTTCCGGCAATGCCTGAGTATTTGACGATGATATAGAGCAGGATGACGATGCCCGCCACACTGGCGGCCAACAGGCCGAGGCGCTTCTCGATGAATGCACGGATCGGATCGCCATAGCGGCGCAGTGCCCAGGCCAATGCGAAGAATCGCGCACCACGCGCCACGATGCAGGACATGACGAAGAACAGGAAGCTTACTTCCGCCACGCCGGCGAGGATGGTCACCACTTTGATCGGCGGCAGATGCGCGAGCCCGGAGGTGACGAGCAGCAGCATCAGCGTGTCTTCGCCGGTGCATTGCCGCAGGTGGTCGAACTCGTCGAGCTTGCCATAGAAGCTCAGCACCGGTTTGGCGAAGGCCTCGAATGCGAAATGCCCGAGCATGTAGCCGGCAATGCCGCCCAGCACCGAGGCAATGGTGGCGACCAGGGCAAAGCGATAGGCCTTTCCGGGCCGGGCCAGGCCCATCGGAATGAACAGCACGTCAGCCGGAATGAGGAATACCGAACTTTCGACGAAGGCGATGATGGCGAGCCATACTTCGGCGGTTTCCCGTCCGGCCAGTCCCAGCGTCCAGTCATAGAGGCGTTTCAGCATGTGAGGGTCAATCCGTATCAGGTCGCGTGCTGCGCAGTTGCTTGGTCCGGGCGTGCTTCGACTTTGAGTCGAGGCGGCGGGTCTTGGAAGCGCGGGTTGGTTTCGTGGCGATACGTCGTTTTGGCCGATGGGCAGCCTTGCGCAGCAGTTCCACCAGCTTGTGCAGCGCAATCTCGCGGTTTCGTTCCTGCGAGCGGGTTTCCTGAGCGGTGATGACCAGTACCCCGTCCTGCGTCAGCAGCCGGCCGGCCAGCGGCCGCAACCTGGTTTTGAGGTCCTCGGGCAGGAAGGCCTTGCCCACGTCGAAGCGCAGTTCGACCGCGGTTGAGACCTTGTTGACGTTCTGGCCGCCGGGCCCGGAGGCGCGCATGGCGGACCAGGTGATCTCGTTCTCGTCGATGGCCAGTGAGTCGGTGATCCGGATCATGGAAAATGCTTCTCCCCCTTTACGGTTGACGGCGCAAGGGCGGGCAATTATGCGGGTTCGGCTTGCCTCTGTGGCGGAATGGTAGACGCGGCAGACTCAAAATCTGTTGCTCGTAAGGGCGTGGGGGTTCGAGTCCCTCCAGGGGCACCAGCAATGCATTGTGGCTGCCGCAGATTGGACCGATTTCTGTGATGTCAGAGAGACTTGGCCACATCCGCATGACCGGGAGCAGACCCCTCTTGATGACACTCCGGCGCATTCTTCTGGCACTTCTGGTGCTCGCTTTGGCCCCCCCGGCTTTTGCCGCCGGGCCGACGCTGCTGTTTGATCCCGCCACCCAGGAGGTGATTTCCCAGGACCGGGCTGGCGAGCCCTGGTACCCCGCCTCGATCACCAAGCTGATGACGGCTTACATCATTTTCGAGAAGCTCAAATCCGGTGCGATGACACTCGACCAGAAGCTTCCCGTTTCCGAACTTGCCCATTCACAGCCGCCCAGCAAGATCGGCATTCCGGTGGGCCAGACCGTGGGTGTCGACTTCGCACTCCAGGCGCTGCTCGTCTATTCCGCCAATGACATGGCTTATGTGCTGGCCGAAGGAGCCGACGGCAGCATTCCGGCCTTTGCAGCCGAGATGAACGCGGTGGCTCGCAAGCTCGGCATGACAGGCAGCCACTTCGTCAACCCCAACGGCCTGTTCGACCACCGGCATGTAACCACGGCCCGCGACATCGCCATTCTGGCCTCGACCATCCTGCGTGACTTCCCGGAATACGGCCACTATTTCTCCCAACCTGTCCTCACAATTGGCAAGCGGCGACTCGCCAACCGCAATTCGCTGCTGCGGCAGATGAAGGAAGCCGATGGCATGAAGACCGGATTCGTGTGCAATTCCGGTTTCAACCTGGTGGCGACCGCCACCCATGACGGGCATCGCCTCGCTGCAGTCATCTTTGGTGCCAACAGCGGCAAGCATCGCGTCGACCTTGCTGAAATGCTGCTGACTGATGGCTTCTCGCGCCCAGCGACGGCGCGCCCGACGTTGCAGTCCATTCCCAACGTGCAGACGGGCAGCATCGTGCCGACCGATATGACGGGGCTGGTGTGCAAGCAGAAGCCGGTGACCCTGGCACTGTCAAAGAGCCTCGGCGGCTGGGGCATTTCCTTCGGAAATTATGAGAACTCGATGACCGCCGACATGGCCTTGCGCGGCCGCATGCTGAGCCCGTCCGGCATGGAACTTCCGGGGACGCCGGGTGTCATCCGCCTGCCGGAACAGCGTGGATTTGCCGCGGCCATGTGGAACCTCGACAAGCCAACCAGCGAAGCCGCCTGCGCGCACTACCGTGCCGAAAAGGCACCTTGCGAGGTGATCCCGCCCGATACCTTCGCCAAGATCGCGGCACTGGTTCCCGATCCGGCACCGCCACCGGTCATGGCCGATGCCGAAGGCGATGAGGTAGCCAAGCCCGTCAAGAAGAAACCGCCCACGAAGAAAAAGAAGAAGAACTGATTGGGATGATCAACCGGGCGGGACTGGGAATTGCCTGCGCACTGGGCGCAGCCGGACTTTACGGCCTGGTGCCGAACTTCGTTCGTGCTGCAATCAGCAATGGCGTTCCGGCAATCGAGAGCACGCTGTTTCGTACGTTCATGATCGCCGTCGTCTTCTCGATGATTGCCGTGGTGCAGGGCGAACGATTGACGATCCCCAAGGGTGCACTGCCCAGCTTCATTGGACAATCGGTTGCCACGCTTTTCGTCTCCGTCGCCTATCTGGGCTCCGTGCAGTTCATCCCTGTAGGGCTCGCGGTCATCATCTTCTATCTCTTCCCGGTGCTGATCATGGTTCTGGCTCCGGTAGTCGAGGGGCGTAATCCTGGCGTTCTGCGCATCCTGATCGCCATTGTGGCGTTCTTCGGACTGGCGATTGCTGTGGGGCCGAGTTTCGATACCCTGGATGTTCGCGGCATCCTGCTGGCGGCACTTGGTTCGGCGGGAGCGACGCTGCAGTTCTTCTCTGGCCGCGCCATCTCCCGCTACATGTCGCCCGCTGTCTTCGGCAGCCTCGTGCACATCGTCATTCTGCTGCCGATTCTGGCTATCGCCCTCTATGCGGGGTCGGGTACACTGCGCTTTCTGCCGGGCGGACCCGCAACGGGTACGGGGCTCCTCTTCATGTCCGGTGTGGGCATCGTCTATATCGTCGCCTACATGGCGCAGATGCTCTCCCTGCGATTTGCCCCGGCATCGACGGTCGCCCCCTTCTATAATCTTGAGCCGGTGGTGGCGACGGCTACGGCGGCCGTCATTCTCAGCGAACGGCTGCAGGTGAACCAATATGCCGGAGGCGGGCTTGTTCTCGCCGCTCTCGTTGCATCGAGCGCCCTCGGAAAGTGGAAGAAGTAGCGTCATGGCCAATACTCCCATTCCTGTCGCGATCCTCACTGGCTTCCTCGGAGCCGGCAAGACCACCCTGCTGAACTTCCTGCTGAAGGACCCGTTCCTGTCGGACGCCGCCGTGATCATCAACGAGTTTGGCGACGTCGGTATTGATCACCTGCTGGTCGAACGGTCGGACGAAAACGTCATTGAACTGGCGTCCGGTTGCCTGTGCTGCACCATCCGAGGCGACCTGATTGATACCATCCATGACCTGCTGGCGCGCCGTGGCCGCGGCGAAATCAAGGCCTTCAACCGGATTGTCATCGAGACGACAGGCCTGGCCGATCCGGCTCCTGTTCTGCATTCGGTTATGAGCGAACCCGGGTTGCTGGCCACCTGCCGCCTCGAGGGCGTCATCACCGTGGTTGATGCCTTCAACGGCATGGCGACGCTTGATGCCCACCCGGAGGCCGTGAAACAGGTGGCGGTGGCGGATCGGATCGTGCTGACCAAGGTGGACCTGCTGGTCGGTCGCGAGGGCGAGGACATGCTCTTCGCCATCATAGCACGCCTGCGCAAGCTCAATCCTGCGGCGCGCCTCCTGACCACGCACCGCGATGAGGCAACTGCCGAGCGGCTGTTCACCATGGGTCTGTTCGACCCCAGGACCAAGACGGTGGATGTCCAGACCTGGCTTGCTGCCGAGGCCTATGAAACGGGCGAAAAGCGCGGGCGGCGCAACAAGCAGGCACATGCCCACGACCATGATCACCACCATCACGATGTGTCGCGTCACGATGAACACATCCGCGCCTTCAGCTTCAGCGAGGTCAATGCCATCAGCCCACAGGGGCTGGAACTCTTCCTGGAGCTCCTGAAATCCTATCACGGTGCCAACATGCTGCGCATGAAAGGCATCGTGAAGGTATCGGATGATCCCACTCGCCCGGTGGTCCTGCACGGTGTACAGCACGTATTCCACCCACCAGTGAGGCTTCCCGCCTGGCCGGACAAGGATGAGCGGACCCGTCTCGTGTTCATCGTCAAGGACATCGAGAAGCCGATGATCGAGGGTCTGTTCCGCGCCTTCACCGACCAGATCACCGGCGGGGCAGAGGCTTTCACCGACAAAACCCTCTCGCTCAACAGGTAAACGGCGCCATGACCCTCAAGCTCTACGGACTTTCCAAGTGCTCCACCTGCCAGAAGGCCATCGACTGGCTCGATGAGCACAAGATCAGGCACAGCTTCTCCGATGTGAAAGACAACCCTGTCACCAAGGACCAGGTCGCCAAGTGGTCCAAGGCATTGGGGGGTTGGGAGAAGATGATCAACAGGGCCGGCTACACCTGGCGCGGCCTGCCGCCGGAGAAGACGGCCAATCTCACCGAAGCCAAGGCCGTGGCGCTGGCGGTGGAGAACGCCTCACTCATCCGCCGCCCGCTCATCGAGCACAAGGACGGCAGCGTGACGGTGGGCTTCTCGAAGAAGATCCAGGAGTTGCTTGCCTAGCGAGAAATGGCCGGGAATGCCCGGCCATTTATTCTGCCGTCAGCCGCGAACCAGTGGCCTTGTCATGCATGTGGGGCCACCTTCCCCCTTGCGGCAGATGTCGTACCCCTTGATCACGTCCACCTTGACGCCCGCCGCCTTCATGCGGCGTTCGGTTTCGGGATTGCCCTCGACCATCAGGGCATGGCGAGGCCCCAGGGCCAGCACGTTGCAGCCCATGGTGTCGAATTCCTCGGCTGGAACTTCCACGAATTTGATGCCACGCGATTCCAAGAACTCGACCTGCCGGGCGGCCATCAGCGGGGGGTAGACAACCGCAAGATCATGGTCGAGGGGGGAGAGGCAAGACATGAGGTGGAACACGTCCGAGCGACCCTTGTAGTGCGGCATGTCGAACCACAGGATCTCGACGTCCGATCCTGCCAGTTCACCGAGCTGTCGCAAGCCCTCCAGATTGGTACGGTAACCGACACCGGCAAGCAGCGTGTAGCGGTCGATCCAGACAAGGTCCCCGCCTTCCACCTTGCCTTCTCCGGTGATTTCGCCGGCGACCGGGAAGCCAAGGGATTCAAGGGCTCCGCCATTCACCTCGGATTCGTGACGGCGTTGTGGTTTTCCCATGCGTGGCTTCACGAGGCCGCGGGGCGTCACAATCAGCGCGTCATGCGTATAGATCGAATCGAGCGTCAGTCCCAGGGCGGCGGGAAGCTTGATGACCTCGGCGCCGGTTGCGGCGAGAATATCTTCCACAACCTTGTATTCCTTGCGGGCGTTGGCGAGGTCGGGGCGGGAATGGAAGTTCAGGTCCCGCCACTCGGCGTCGATCTTGGCGTCACTGATGAAGGCCTGGTCGACATCACGGATCGCCACCTTCCTGAGGCTGCCCCAGTTGTTGAATGCGCCGAAATCGAAGCTCATTTGCGTCTGATCCTGAAGATGAGGGCAGGGCCATCCTGCTGCTGGTCCAGCAGCATGTGACCCTGCTCGTTGCAGAAGTGGGGCATGTCTATTGCGGACATGGGGTCTGTGGCAATGACCTTGAGAACAGTTCCAGGGGCCATGGCCTCCAGGCGCTTGCGGGCCTTCAGCACGGGTAGCGGGCAGAGCAGGCCTGACAGGTCGAGGGTGTTTTCGGAATGATTTTCGGTCATGCTGGGGCTAGACGTTAGCATTGCAGCAGAGGGAGATACAGGCTTGCCGGAACTTCTTACCAAACTCGGCTTGGCGGGCAGGGTGGAACTGCTCCTCGCAAATCCGGACCGCGACGGTGGCCTTGAGAAGCAGGGAGTTGCGGAGGCACGGCTGCTGTTTTCTGGCATGGAGGGCGATTGCCATGGTGGTATCACCCGCAAGTCGGACAGCCGCATGCTCAAGCAATACAAACGCAACACTGAGGTCCGGAATTCACGGCAGTTGTCCATCCTCTCGGCGGAAGAACTCGCAGCCGTGGCGGGGATCATGGGTATTCCTGACGTGAAGCCCGAATGGGTGGGCGCCAACATGCTGCTGAGCGGTATCCCCGAACTCACCATGCTGCCGCCCTCGGCACGGCTGCAGTTTCCATCAGGTGCAATGATCGTGGTCGACGCCGAGAATCATCCCTGCCGCTATCCGGCAGACATCATCGCCAGGCATCACCCGGAACAGAAGAAGGGTTTCGTGGCGGCCGCCATGCACAAGCGCGGCGTGGTGGGCTGGGTCGAAGCGGAAGGTGTTGTCCGCACCGGCGACGCAGTCACGGTCTGGGTCCCCCCGCAGCGGATCTATGGGCACGCATGAAGATCTGTGCCGTCATCGTGGCAGGCGGACGATCGTCCCGCATGGGTCGTGAAAAGGCTTTTGAACTGATCCGTGGGCAGACAATCCTGGACCGAGTGGCTTCCTGTTTGCGATACCAATCTGCAGCCGTCGTTCTCAATGCCAGCGGGGATGTCAATCGCTTCCACGATATGGGACTTTCCGTTATCCCGGATATTCGAACGGATATTGCGACACCACTGGCGGGCGTTCATGCTGCGCTGAACCATGCGCGGGAAAACGGCTTTGATGCAGTGCTGACTGCGCCTTCCGATGCACCATTCCTTCCCCGCGATCTGCTAAAACGTCTTCTGGGTGGACAACGCCCAGCGGCAATTGCCGCATCTTGCGGGCAGCAGCATTATCTGACCGGGTTATGGTCCCATGAATTACTCCCCGAGATTGAGCGAGCATTGAGTGAGCCTCGCACGCCGCGCCTTCAGGATTGGGTACGGCTGTGCGGCGCTGCAGTGGTGGAATGGCCTGCCGAGCCATATGATCCATTTTTCAACGTCAACACACCGCAGGAGCTTGCGGAGGCTGAGCGGATTGCGGCAGAGTTCAGCCTATGAAAAAGGTCATCGGCGTTGCCGGATTCAAGAATGCGGGCAAGACCACGCTGGTCGAGAAGCTTGTTACCGAGCTCACGCGGCGCGGCCACCGCATCTCGACGGTCAAGCATGCGCATCATTCCTTCGATATCGATCATGAGGGGCGCGACAGCTTTCGCCATCGCAAGGCGGGCGCCTCTGAGGTCGCCGTGGTGTCGCGCCATCGCTGGGCCATCATACATGAAGCCCGCGAAGAGGCAGAGCCGACGCTGGAGGATATCCTTGCCAAGCTCGCGCCCTGTGATCTGGTGCTCGTCGAAGGCTACAAGCGCGACACGCATGACAAGATCGAGGTCCGCAATCTTGATCTCCTGCATCCAAAACTTGCGGGGGAAGACCCGACGGTCGTCGCCATAGCTGCGAACGGGCCCCTGCAGGATGCGCCAGTTCCGGTTTTTGACCGCGATGACGTAACAGCCCTCGCCAGTTTCATCGAAGAGCACATGAAGCTCACATGACGCCTTTGGATGTGACCGATTTCTGGGAACAGGCCGGGCCGGGCCGTTGGTTCTTGAAGGATGCCGCCTTCGACGGCGCGCTAAAGGTGCGTTTCGGAGATCTTCTGGCAGCAGCGCGGGAGGGGGCACTCGATCATTGCGACAAGACGCCGGAGGGGGCGCTGGGTCTCATCATCCTGCTCGACCAGATATCGCGCAATATCCACCGCGGCAGCCCGCTGGCCTTTGCTGCAGATGCCAAGGCGCTGCGCCTTGCGAAACAGTGGATCAGCCAGGGATTCCACCAGAAGCTCCCCGCTCCCCGGGCGCGCTGGCTGATCATGCCTTTTGAACACGCCGAGGACCTCGATGCCCAGCACCGCGGCGTATCCCTGTTCCAGACCATGGGTCAGCAGGACCTGGCCTATTCGGCCAAGATCCACCTCGATATCATTCTCCGCTTCGGGCGCTTTCCCCACCGCAATCCGGTTCTCGGCCGCGTGTCCACGCCGGAGGAGCTGGACTTCCTGAAGTCGGGTGGATTTGCCGGTTAGTGTCGGAATCCGGCCTGCCCCCGTCGTTCCACCTCACGACTGTTGAATAGGGCTCACTATTGTGCGCTCAATTCAACGGGGTTCTTTCAGGGATTTGCCCATATGAAAACACATGCGCGCGTGGTCGTCATCGGTGGTGGCGTGGTCGGCGTCGGTACGCTCTACCATCTGGCCAAGAAGGGCTGGACCGACGTCGTATTGATCGAACGAAAGGAACTTACCTCCGGTTCGACGTGGCATGCCGCCGGCCTCCTGCCGCTGTTCAATCTCTCCTACTCGGTGGGCCAGATCCACAAATACTCCGTCAAGCTCTATGACTCTCTGGAGGCCGAAACGGGTCAGCATGTCGGTTTCAAGAAGGTATCGAACATCCGCCTCGCCCGCACCAAGGACCGCTGGGACGAGTTCATGTATTACGCTGGTGTTGCCGAGACCATCGGCGTCAAGGTGAACATGCTTACGCCCGCCCAGCTGAAGGAAATCTGGCCGCTGTGCGAGACGGACGGTCTGCTCGGAGCCATCCAGCACCCCGATGACGGCTATATCCAGCCGGCTGACCTGACACAGGCCATGGCGAAGGGCGCGCGCTCGCGCGGTGCCGAGATCTATCGCAACACCACGGTCACCGGCATCGAACAGAAGCACAATGGCGAATGGATCGTGAAGACCGACCAGGGCGACATCACCTGCGAACACGTGGTCTCTGCGACTGGTAACTTCGCCCGCAAGACCGGCGCGATGGTCGGCCTTGATGTTCCGGTGATCCCCGTCGAGCACCAGTACATCGTCACCGAGCCGCATCCGCTCATCCGTGAGCGCCAGGCCAAGGGCCTGCCCGAGATGGGCGTGCTGCGCGAGGCCGATTCATCATGGTATATGCGCGAGGAGAATGGCGGCCTGCTGCTCGGCCCCTATGAGCACGGTGCGCCCTGCTGCTACATGGATGCGCCCTCGGACCAGAGCGAGTACGAGCTCTTCCAGGAAGACCTCGACCGCCTGGCACCCCACATTGAGACGGCCATCGCCCGCGTTCCGGCCTTTGGCGAAGTGGGTATCAAGAAGGTCTACAATGGTGCCATCGCATATACGCCCGACGGTTCGCCGATCATCGGACCCGCCTGGGACAAGAAGAATTTCTGGCTGAACGAAGGCCACTCTTTCGGCGTTACGGCCTCGGGTGGTGCGGGGTGGCAGCTGGCCGAATGGATCGTCGAGGGCGAACCCTCGATTGACATGATGGGTGTCGACCCGCGCCGTTTCGGCCCCTATGCGACGCGCGGCTACCTCAAGACCAAGAACGAGGAAGCCTATGCCAACGTCTTTACGCCGCACTATCCGGATGAGGAGCGCGCCGCTGCCCGCCCGCTGAAGCGCACGCCGGTCTATGACCGCATGAAGGATCTGGGTGCCGTGTTCGGCTCCGTCTATGGCTGGGAGCGTCCGGGCTGGTTTGCGCCGAAGGGCTATTCGCTTACCAAGGAACAACTGGCGAGCCCCGATGTGCTCACCAACCACAACCATGCGCCGGCGACCGATGATGGCCGCGTCGTCGAAAAATGGTCGTTCCGCCGCTCCAATTACTTCCCCTTCGTGGGCGAAGAATGCCGCAACGTGATGAGCAACGTCGCCATCCAGGACATGTCAGCCTTCGCCAAGATGGAAGTCTCGGGTCCTGCTGCGCGCGAATGGCTCGAGTCCATCCTCGCCAACAAGATCCCGAAGAAGATGGGCCGCATTGCGCTTTGCCATCTGCTCACGCCGCGCGGTGGCGTGCGTTCCGAGTTCACCGTCTATGAATGGGCACCGGGCCGCTTTTATCTCGTGTCTGCCGGCGCCTATGAGCGTCATGATCATGATTATCTGCGCAAGCTCTGCCCGAGCGATGGTTCGGTGCGCCTCAATGCCATCACCACCCGCTTCGGTGTTCTGGTGCTGGCCGGTCCCAATTCGCGCAAGGTGCTGCAGAAGCTCACGGATGCTGATCTCTCCAACGAGGCTTTCCCCTGGCTATCCGGCAAGGAGATCAGTGTTGGTCACTGCACGGCCCATGCGCTGCGCGTGAACTTCGTCGGCGAACTCGGCTGGGAGTTCCACCACCCGATCGAGCAGCAGATTGCACTGTTCGATCTCCTCATGGAGGCCGGCAAGGAATTCGGCATTCGTCCCTATGGCATCAAGGCCATGTCGTCGTTGTCGATCGAGAAGAGCTATCGCCTCGTGCCGCGTGAATTGTCGATCGAGTACAATGCCTATGAGTCAGGCCTCGACCGCTTCGTTCATCCGAGCAAGGGCCAGTTCATCGGCCGTGACGCGTTGGTTGAGGCCAGGCAGAACGGCCTCGGCTGGAACTTCGTCACCATGGAAGTACATGGTGTTGGTGACGGCGACTCGGATGCCCGTGGCTCTGAACCGATCTACCGCAATGGCCAGCTCATCGGCCGCGCCACCAACGGTGGCTATGGCTTCCGCGTAAACAAGTCCCTTGCTCTGGGAATGGTGAAACCTGAGCATTCAGCGGTTGGAACCGAGCTTGAGATCAAGATCCTCGGAAAGCTGTTCAAGGCAACAGTGATCCCCGAGAGCCCCTATGATCCGGAGAACAAGGCACTTCGCGCCTGACCGAACGCGTAATCACACAACAGGCCGGGTAAGTAACCCGGCCTTTTTTCTGCAACGAGCCTTTCCGAGCGTTGCGGAACAGCTCTCCGGCGCGCAAGACTTGATCGTGAACGGAGCGAATCAGTCGACGTCCATGCAGACGGACACACCGGGATACGGAACGGGAATTCTGCTCGTGCTGGGCGCCACCGTTGGCTGGAGCCTGGCGGGCATCTTTGTGCGCTTCATGCCTGGCCTCGATGGCTGGCAGATCAATTGCTGGCGCGGTTTCTGGATGTCGGTCTTCCTGCTTGCCTATCTGGTTGCCGTCTATGGCAGGCAGACCATCGCCAAGTTCCGCGCGATTCCGCTGCCAGCGCTTTTGACCGTCGCCGGATTCTTCTCTGCAGGCTCGACACTCTACGTGACATCGCTGACGCTGGCAGGTACTGCCACTGTCTCGGTGATTGGTGCGCTGTCACCGATATTCGCCGGCCTGCTCAGCCCCTGGCTCATACAAGAGAAACCTTCGCTTGCGTCATGGGTGGCGGCCATCATGGCCGTCATCGGCGTGGGGATCATTGCATGGGATGGTTTCTCGGCCGGCAATATCGTCGGAATTCTTCTGGCACTTCTTGTGCCGCTGTCATTCTCCTTCCAGACGATCATGTTGCGGCGTTATCGTGCCTTTGACTTGGTGCCGGCCATCTGCGTTGGCGGCTTTGCTACTTTTTTCCTGGCGGGTGTCCTGGGTTATATTTTTGGCGGCCATTCCGGCGGAGGCTTCCAGGTCAACATACATGACGTCCTGCTGCTCGCCCTCATGGGGCCGGTGCAGCTTTCTGTTCCATTGGCCTGGTATGCCAGGGGTGCCAAATCAGTGCCGGCGGTGACACTAACTCTCCTCGTCATGATGGATGTTGTGCTCAATCCGTTCTGGAGTTGGCTTGGTGTTGGTGAAATTCCTGCCCATGCTGCTTTCATTGGCGGCTTCATTATCATCAGTGCCGTGCTGCTGTCGATTTTCGGTGACCGCTGGCTCAGCGGTCGCACCCTAGAGGCAGTTTGATGCGGCGGTCGACGGCAACATTCATTGGCTTTACCGCCGTGCTCATGTGGGCGCTGCTTGCGCTGTTGAGCGCCGCAAGTGGCAAGGTGCCACCGTTTCAACTGGCAGCGATGACCTTCCTGATCGGCGGTCTCATGGGTGCTGCTACCTGGCCATTTCGCAAGGGTGCCGTCTCCGCCCTGCGCCAGAGCTGGCAGGTCTGGCTTCTTGGGGTCGCCGGGCTCTTCGGCTATCATTTCGTCTATTTCAGCGCCATCCGGGCGGCACCGGCTGTTGAGGTCAGCCTGATCGCTTATCTATGGCCGCTTTTCCTTGTCGTGTTCTCATCCTTCCTGCCAGGCGAACGGCTGCGGCTCCATCATGTGATTGGTGTGGTGCTCGGACTGGCGGGCGCTGTGCTCATCATCACCCGTGGCAAGGGGCTGTCGCTGGCTGAAGGCTTCACCATGGGCCACGCGCTTGCCTTCCTGTGCTCGCTCATCTGGTCGGTGTACTCGGTGCTTTCGCGCCGCTTCGGAAACGTGTCGACCGATGTGGTGGCAGGCTTCTGTCTCATCACCGCACTGCTTTCCACCATTTGCCACATGGTATTCGAGACGACAGTTTGGCCAGTGGATGCCACGCAATGGGCTGCGGTGCTTGGCCTTGGGCTGTTCCCTGTGGGCGCCGCGTTTTACACATGGGACTATGGCGTGAAGCACGGCGACATCATGGTGCTGGGTGCTGCATCCTATGCGTCACCATTGCTTTCAACGCTGGTGCTGGTTGCTGCAGGATTCGCCGCCTTCACATGGCCCGTGTTCGTCGCCTGCCTGCTCATCACGCTGGGCGCCGTCATCGCTGCCAAGGACATGCTGTTCAAGCGCGCCCCTGCGTCTATTTGAAGCTGTTTTTCCGATCACGAAGTTCGGCAAACACTCTCGCATCCGTCTCATCTTCCATGCCAAGCATCTTCCTGATCTCAGGGCTACCGGTGCGCAAGAAGGGATTGGCAGCAAGTTCAGCACTGATCGTAGATGGGCAGGTCATCTTCCCCTCTGCGCGCAGCCGGTCGACCTCTGCGGCACGCTGCGCGAGCACGATGTTCCCCGGCTCAACAGCGAGCGCGAAGCGGGCGTTGGACTGCGTGTATTCATGACCGCAGTAGAGCCTTGTGGCGGGGGGGAGTGCGCCAAACTGCCTCACCGATTGATGCATCTGCTCCACCGTGCCTTCGAAAACGCGGCCACAGCCGAGCGAGAACAATGTGTCACCTGCAAAAACTGCCTCCTCCGATGGCATGTAATAGGTAACATGGCCCAGCGTATGACCCGGGCAATCAAGCACTGTGACTTCGCGCCCTTCCCAGATGAAGCGATCACCGCCAGCGACTTTTCGATCGATCCCCGGTATTTTCGAAGCTTCACCCCTGGGGCCGGTGATGCTGCAGCCGTATCGCTTCTGCAGTGCGATGTTTCCTTCCACATGGTCACCATGGTGGTGGGTGGTCAGGATATGGGTGAGCTTCCAGCCCCTGGCATCGAGCTGGCGTTCGATCTCGGCAGCATCTGGCGCGTCAATAGCTGCAGTGGCGCCGCTCTTGTCGTCATGCAGCAGAAGGCCGTAATTGTCTGAACGGCACATGAACTGGTGAAAGGTGAGGTCTGTCATGAATTTTTCCGATTCTGTGATGCCGGATGATCTTTTTGCCGCGGCGGGTTAGGCTGGATTTGTGATGGATACTGTCGACCTGAGAGAGTTCTACGGCAGCAGGCTCGGCTTGGCCACCCGGCGTTCGCTTTCCGGGCAGCTGAAGCCGCGGCTGGCTGGCCTGTCGGGCGGGCGTATCATGGGACTTGGCTATGCCATGCCCTATCTTGCGGACTGCACTGTAAAGCCAGAGGCTCAGCTGGCCTTCATGATGGCCCGGCAAGGGGTCTTCCGCTGGCCGGAGGATGGTGCCGTGCAGTCGGCGTTGGTGGATGAATGCGACCTGCCGTTGCTCGAAAGCGTGGTGGACGTGGCTTTGGTGGTTCACGCCCTTGAATTGACCGACGCCCCGCAGGAAATGCTGCGCGAAATCTGGCGGGTGCTGGCACCTCAAGGGCGGTTGTTCCTGGTGGTGCCAAACCGTCGCGGCGTTTGGGCGCGGTTCGATACGTCGCCATTTGGGCATGGCCAGCCCTTTTCCAAGCCGCAGCTTTCGGCGCTTCTGAAGGAAAGCCAGTTCTCCGTCGTGTCCTGGTCCTACGCGCTCTACTTTCCACCCTCCACCCGTGCCGCAGTGCTCTCAGCGGCTCCCGCCATCGAGAGTCTGGGCTCGTGGTTGATGCCGGCGCTTTCCGGGGCCATCATCGTGGAAGCGGCGAAGCAGGTCTATGCAGTGGCGCAAGGCAAGCGGCTGCGCCGTATTCCCAATCGAACGCGACCGGCGCTGGCGCCAGTTCCCGCCAAGGGTGCATGGCGGCATCCCTAGGTCAGGATTGCATTTTTTAGCCCGGTGCCTATGAATAGCCCGCCCCGGCGGCCTCCTTCGCCGGACACCAGCGAGCCCGCCGATCGATGACTGCCGTGACCCCTGACACATCCCTGGACGCCATCCGGCGGGAAATCGATTCGATCGACGACCAGATTCTGGGCCTCCTGCTGCAACGGTTCGCCGCGACCGAAAGGGTCAAAGCCACCAAGGCGCATGACGGGTCAATTGCCTCGTCGCCTTTTCGGCCCGCCCGCGAGACCGCAATGATGCAGCGGCTGATCAGCGCGGCTGGCACGTCTCTCGACCCCCAGATAGTGGTGCGTCTTTGGCGTGTGATCCTGTCCGCCTCGATCCAGTCCCAGGCCCCCGTTACGCTCCATATGGATTCCGTGCTCGGACATGATTTTGCGATTCGGCTTCTTGTGTCCCAGCACTTCTGCGGCATGACGGTGGATCTTCATCAAACCCCCGCGCGCGCGTTGGCAGCGCTTGGCAAGGCGCAGGGTGACCTGGCCCTGGTCGCTCCGAGTTCGGACTGGGCTGCTGGATTCTCGGCGGGAGAGGCGGGTCGCGCCCAGGTGATTGTCACACTTCCTGTGCTTGCCGCTGGCGGTCAGCCGCAACTTCTGATCTTTGGCCATGCTGCGCCGCAACCGAGTGGTGACGATGAGACGCTTGTCCTTATCCCAGATGATAAAGCCAAGGTTCCTGATGCGCTGTGGCAGGCGCGATCTGGCGCCGTCACGCTTGCCGGCCTGCCCGGCTTTCACGACGACGCCATAAACTCCATTTCTCCCGGCGCCCGTATCGCCGGGCGCTATCCCCGGCCCATCAAGGTTTCGCCATGACAGCATCACGTCCGCAGCCCAAGCCTGGCATCCTCGACATCGCGGCCTATGTACCCGGAAAGAGCGGCGCCAAGGGAACAAAGGTGCACAAGCTTTCCTCCAACGAGTCGCCCATAGGCTCGAGCCAGAAAGCCATCGAAGCATACAAGGCAGCGGCCGAAACACTTGAACTCTATCCTGACGGTGCAGCTACCCTGCTTCGCAACGCCATTGCCGGGCGCTTCGGCCTGAAGGCTGAGAACATTGTCTGCGGTGCGGGATCGGACGAACTGCTGCAGTTGATTGCTCACGCCTATCTCAGCCCTGGTGACGAGGCCATCTACAGCCAGTATGGCTTCCTCGTCTATCCGATCGCCATTCAGTCCAACGGTGCTACTGCGGTGGTGGCGCCTGAGAAGGACTATCTTGCTGATGTTGATGCGATCCTCGCTCGCGTGACGGCGCGGACGAAGATCATCTTCCTCGCCAATCCCAATAATCCGACAGGGCGCTATATTCCGTTCAGCGAGGTGAAGCGGCTGCACGCCGGTCTCCCCGGTCATGTGCTGCTGGTACTCGATGCGGCCTATGCGGAATATGTCCGCAACAATGATTACGAAGCAGGAATCGAGCTGGTCGCCACCTCCGACAATGTGGTGATGACACGGACGTATTCGAAAATATTCGGCCTCGCGGCGCTGCGGCTTGGCTGGGCTTATTGCCCATCGCATGTTGCGGATGTGATGAATCGCGTGCGCGGACCCTTCAACATCAGTGCGCCGGCGATTGCAGCTGGCGTTGCGGCCATCGGGGACCATGACTTCATCGAGCGCGCACTTGCCCACAACGAGCAATGGCTGCCTTGGGTGACGAGTAAGCTCGCTGGTCTGCACCTCGAGGTGACGCCGAGTGTCGGGAATTTCCTGCTGGTGCATTTTCCGAATGATCAAAAGCATCATGCGCATGTAGCCGATGCCTTTCTGCAGGAGCATGGCTTCGTGGTGCGCCGGATGGATGCCTATGGATTGACAAATGCCCTTCGCATCACGATCGGCACCGAAGAGGCAAACAGGGGCCTCGTTGCCTGTCTCAAGGCCTTCCTGTCATGACCGTGCTGTTTGATCGCGTGGCGCTCATTGGTATTGGCCTCATTGGTTCGTCACTTGCTCATGCTTTGCGCAAGCAGAATCTGGCGGGGGATATCACCGGCTATGCGCGCAGCGAGGCAACGCGCGCCAAGGCGCTGGAGCTTGGCCTCGTCGACCATATCTTTCCAACGGCCTCGGAAGCCGTGAAGGATGCGGATCTTGTCATCCTCTGTTCGCCCGTCGGCACCTATGGTGCATTGGCGCAGGAGATCGGCCCGGCACTGAAGACCGGTGCCATCCTCACCGATGTCGGTTCGGTCAAGGGTGCTGTGGTGAAGGACGTACTGCCGCATGTACCGAAGGGTGTGAACTTCATTCCAGGCCATCCCATTGCAGGAACTGAGCAGTCTGGCCCTGAATCGGGTTTCGCCGAGCTCTTCATCAATCGCTGGTGCATCCTCACACCGTTGCCAGACTCTGATCCGGGCGCAGTGGAGCGCCTCGGTGAATTCTGGCGATCCTGCGGCTCCAATGTCGAGATCATGACGCCGGAGCATCATGATCTGGTGCTTGCGATCACCAGCCACCTGCCACATCTCATCGCCTATAACATCGTATCGACAGCTGCTGACCTCGAGGAGGTGACGTCTTCCGAAGTCATCAAGTATTCCGCCGGTGGCTTCCGCGACTTTACGCGCATCGCCGCATCTGACCCGACCATGTGGCGGGACGTGTTCCTCAACAACAAGGATGCCGTTCTGGAAATGCTTGGCCGCTTTTCTGAGGATCTTTCCGCCTTGCAGCGCGCCATTCGCTGGGGCGACGGCGAAATGCTGTTTGATGTCTTTAACCGGTCGCGGCAGATCCGCCGTGGTATTATCGCGGCTGGTCAGGACACGGCGTCGCCGGACTTCGGACGTGGAGCGCCGAAGGTTCAGTAAAGCGGTTTCAGTTCGGCAATCTGGAAGGGACCCAGATAGAGAGCGCCGTCCTTTGCAATGATCGCCGCCTTAGCGCCATTACCCAGCAGGCCCAATATGGTGTGGAGGTTGGTCAGTTTGCTTTCGGACAGGCCAAGCTGGGGTCCTGCAATGGCAAGAAGCGCTCCGATGTCGTTTGTTTCCGTGTCGATCTGGCCGGAGATGCGATGCTGCTGATCGACCGAAAGGGTGCCTGATCCCCAATAACGAAGCTGGCCCTGTCTGAGTTCAAATTTGTCGAGCCCAAATGTCTGATCCTTCTGAAGCTTGCCGAGCAGGCTGGCGTCATCAATGGACACCGGAGGCTTGCCCTCTGGGACGTAGGTCACGTGAATTCCCTGAAGAGCAAGCTCGGTTCCATCCGCCGCCGACGGCCTCGTGAACAGCATCAGCTTCTCAGCCTGACCGAGGTTTGCCACCGAAACTGAAGGGAGATCGGCCGAGAATGACGGTTTCCATGCCTTGTCGAAGGTGACCGCAGCCAGCGCCCGCTGGTGCTTGATCTCGGTGGGGGCAAAACCCTGTATCGAGGCGACCGAGGGGCCATCGATGAGTGCAGCCACCTGCCAAGGTGCATAGGCAAGTGCCACGAGCAGCAAGTTGGTGGAGCGGAACTCCGCTTCACCAGTATAGGTCAAGATGGGTGAACTGCAGGTGAATTCGAAGTGGAATGGATAGCCGCCCCAGCTTTCCTGCGAGCACCTCAGGGTGAACCCCTTTTCAGCCATTCTCGCGCGTTCAGCGGCGACGTTCTGCCTGGCGATGCCAGAGGCCACGTACCAGTAGCCCGACCAGATCAAAGCGAGGAGGACGACAACGGTCAGCGGCAGGAACATCCTCCACGGGCGTGGGCTGGCATTCGGCATTTGATCCCGGATCAGTTTTTGCGTTAGTCAAGGCATCAGAATGGAACAGTTCTGGATTTTTGGCTATGGCTCGCTGATGTGGCGGCCGGGCTTCGCTTTTGTGCGGAGCGAGGCGGCCCGCGTCCATGGTTACCACCGCAGCCTGTGTGTCTACTCCTACGTTCACCGCGGCACACCGGAGCAACCAGGCCTCGTGCTGGGCCTTGACCGCGGCGGGTCATGCCACGGCATGGCCTTCCAGGTGGCGCCGGAGACGTGGGAGGAGACGATTGCCTATCTCCGCGCGCGGGAGCAGGTGACCTCGGTCTATGTTGAAAAACGCAAGGCCATTGCGCTCATTGCCAGCGGCCGTACCGTTGAAGCCGTGACCTATGTGGTGGACAGGGCGCACCGCCAGTATGCGGGAGTATTGGATGACGATGTGCTGGAGCGTCACGTACGCCTTGGGCAGGGAGTCTCCGGGCATTGCGTCGACTACGTGATGAACACACTCGCGCATCTGCGCGAGATGAAGATACATGACCCTGCCCTGGAGCGACTTGGCCGGAAACTTGAAACTCAGGCGGCCAGCAATTCCAGCTGAACCGGCTTTCGCCAGACCTTGAGTTCAACATGAGGGGCCGCGCTCTCCCCCAGCGTCGCCGCCAGATCCCCCAGCACCCGCTCGGCCGCCTCACCCTCACGCGTCAGGAGGTGGACGTGGACCTCGTCACTCGCGGTGGGAGCGGACATGCCTTCAGGCCGCTGCCCATCGGTACCGAATCGCCCAAGGGCGACCACCGTACGAACGCCAAGGGTCTTGCGGACAATGACGAAGACTGCTCCGGCAACCGGCGGGCAGAGGTCGGGAGCATAGATGGAGTGGATATAGGACTGGCCTGAAGCGCCGCGCCAGTACCAAAAACGATCCCCGAGGCCTGATTCCTCGGGAAGGGTAGCTGAGAGGGGATAGCCTTGCATCATGAGAACAAATATAGAACACATCGCGAGCCTGTCAAGTCCTCAACTGCATTTTGAGTACCCACAAGACAGACAGGTTGCACAGCCCTCCTGGAACGTCAGCGCACCGCTTGCGCAGCGCGGACAGCTCACACCGCTGCGCCCTCGTCCTGCCTGCCCGTTCAGCAGCATCCCGGCGCGTGCTGGATCAAGAAAGCCGGTGTCGATCATATGTCTTTCGATGATGCCTCCAATGGCGGCCAAGAGGCTTGGAACATAGCGCCCTCCCATCCACTGTCCGCCGCGCGGATCGAACACCGCCTTCAACTCGTCAACCACGAAGGAGACATCGCCGCCCCGCCGGAAAACTGCAGAGATCATCCGCGTCAGCGCAACGGTCCACGCGTAATGTTCCATGTTCTTGGAGTTGATGAAGATTTCAAAGGGCCGGCGTAAACCGTCTTCCATTACGTCATTGACAGTGATGTAGATGGCGTGGTCGGACTCGGGCCAGCGCAGCTTGTAGGTCATGCCTGGCAGTACCTCTTCGCGATCCCGCGGCCCATGGCTGGCTGCATCCGCTTCGCTCACCGTCAGGGAGGTGCTGGAGAGCACCGACCCCGTCACCGCATTCGGGCGATAAGTCGTGCAGCCTTTGAGGCCGAGGTCATAGGCCTCTTCATAGACGTTCTTGAAACTCTCGAAGGGGAAGTCCTCCGGAATATTGATGGTCTTGGAAATGGAGCTGTCCACGTGCTTCTGCACCGCTGCCTGCATAAGAAGGTGCGCCGAAGGCGTGAGCTGGTCGGCGGTGATGAAGGCCGGTGGAAGAGACGCGTTGGTTCCGTGCATCTGCCAATAGAGCGCGGCGGCATAATCCGTAACCGTTTCGGTTCGCTGAGTGCCGTCTGGCTGAAGCACCTTGCGCTCATACTGGATGTTGAAGATCGGCTCTATGCCGCTCGATACATTTCCTGCGACCAGTGAAATCGTACCGGTCGGGGCAATTGATGTCAGAAGCCCGTTGCGCAGACCATGGCGCGTGACTTCCCTGCGTAGCTCTTGGCCGAGATTCGAGGCGTGCCCGGTCTGACCGAAAAGGCCAGCATCGAAGAGAGGGAATGGCCCGCGCTCCTCGGCGAGAGAAATGCTCGATTGATAGGCAGCTTGCTCGATTGCCGCCATCCACCGCTGCGCCGCCTCCGCAGCCGGCCATGTGCCATATTCCAGTCCGCACATCGCCAGTGCATCAGCGAGGCCCGTGATACCAAGCCCAATGCGCCGCTTTGCAAAAGCCTCCGCCCGCTGCTGGGGCAGCGGATAGTTCGAGATATCGATGATGTTGTCCATGAATCGCACAGCCGTAGAGGTTGTCTGGCGAAGGGCCTCCTCATCAATGCGCACATTTGTATCGAAAGGATCAATGACGAAACGTGTGAGGTTCAAGGAGCCAAGAAGGCAAGCGCCATAGGGAGGCAGCGGCTGCTCGCCACAGGGGTTCGTGGCGGTAATGGTCTCGCAGTAGGAGAGATTGTTTTCCGCATTGATGCGGTCGATGAAAATCACCCCTGGCTCAGCGACATCATAGGTCGCATGAATGATCTGTTCCCAGAGATGAGCCGCGGAGACGGATCGATAAGTGTGCCCCTCGAAAACAAGCGGCCATTCCGCCTTCGCCTTGACTGCGGCCATGAAGGTATCGGTAACCAGAACCGAGAGATTGAAGTTGCGCAGTCGCCCAGCCTGTTGCTTGACGGTGATGAAGGTTTCGATGTCCGGATGGTCACAGCGCATGGTCCCCATCATGGCGCCACGACGCGTCCCGGCAGACATGATGGTCTTGCACATCGCATCCCACACATCCATGAAACTGATCGGCCCCGAGGCATCAGCGCCCACGCCCTTTACCGGTGCGCCGCGTGGACGCAGGGTGGAGAAGTCGTGCCCAATCCCTCCTCCCTGCTGCATGGTGAGAGCCGCCTCCCTGAGCTGCATGAAGATGCCGTCGAGGGAGTCAGGGATGCGGCCCATCACGAAGCAATTGAAGAGCGTGACCTGACGACCCGTCCCCGCGCCTGCGAGGATGCGCCCGGCGGGCAGGAAGCGATAATCCTCGAGGATTCTGTAGAAACTGTCAGCCCAGACCAGCCGCTCATTGTCGCGTTCGGCCGCGGATACGGCCTGTGCCACCCGCCGCCAGCTGTCCTCGATGCAGGTTTCTGCACCTACGCCGTCACCCGGGTCATAGCGGTACTTCATAGCCCAGATCTCGCGCGCGATGGGATCGAGTGTCGGGCGTGCAGGGACATCCATTGCAGAACCTCCGGGGAAGACCGACTGTAGTCCGGAGACACCCAAGAGTCGAGTGTTTGTTCTCTATTTGTACCCGAACCCGCGCTGGCCCTCGGCGACCAGGAGAGCAGTTTCGGTCTCGATTACTGTTTCGAGTCGAGACTGAAAAACCTTCCGATTGAGTCCGGGGGGAATGGGCTCAAGGAAGGAAATCACGATGGTGCCGGGCCGGCGCAAGAACCGCCGCCGTGGCCAGAACAGGCCGGAGTTGAGCGCGAACGGCACGCAGGGAACATCGAGTTTGCCATAGAGCGCGGCGGCGCCTGGCTTGTAGTCCGGCGGATCGTCCGGCGCCCGCCGGGTTCCTTCTGGCATGATGACCACCTGGCGGCTCATGGCGATGGCATTTTCTGCGGCCCCGACAAGGGCCCGCAGCGCCTGCGTTCCGGCCGTACGCTGCACCGGGATCATTTGGAACTTGTAGATGAACCAGCCAAAAAAGGGGATGTAGGTCAGTTCCTTCTTCAACACCACCGCAGGATCATCAAGCAACGGCAGGATGGCGAAGGTCTCCCAGAAGGATTGATGTTTGCCGGCAACGAGACAGGCGCCTTGGGGGATGTTTTTCTCCCCCCTTACCTCCATCCGAATCCCGACAATCACCCGGAGCCAGAATAACGAGACCTTGGCCCACACCTGCAATGCTCGGATCGACCACTTGCGGGGCGTGAAATAGAATCCCGACCCCAGCAACAGGAACAGTGCAAGGTTCGCGTAGAAAACGATATTGAAAAGCGTGGAGCGAAGATAGATCACGTCGCGACACCAAGACGGCGCATTAACGTGACGCGCGCGGTAATGAGGCAAATGAGTGTTGCCGCACCCGGTACGGCGAACAGCAGTCCATAGCTCCAGATGGCGATGCTCGGGGTGGAAAACAGCAGCCCCCGACTTGCCGCAGCAACACCGCTCTCGCTGCCGCCACCCAACAGTCCAAGCAGCAGGAAAGTGAACAGACCCAACCCTACACCGATGAATCCGGCTAGGAGGCCGGTGCGCAGGAAGCGGCCGTCAATCTGGCGCGCAATATAGCTGTCGCGCGCTCCGACAAGATGAAGGAGGTCGACGATATGGCGATTGGCCTGCAGCACCGCGCGGGTCGCGAAGATGACGATGGCGATGGCCGATACGCAGATCAGCAGCAGGATTGCATAGGAGACCGCGGAAAGTGCCCGCGCCATGCGCGTCAGTTCCGCTTCCCACTTCTGGTGCGTATCAAGTCTCGCACCTTTCACCTGCAGGAGAGCCTCTTCGAGAGCCGGGATGTTCGGTGGATTGGCAGTATCAGAAACGACCCGGATTAGCCGCGGAACTGGCAATCCCTCGAGGGAGCGTGTGCCAAGCCACGGCTCGAGAAGCTTGGCGCCTTCGCTTTCATCGAGAATATCCGCCGAAACAACCCCAGGAAATGCGGCGGTGATGGCGCGCGCCTTCTCCACCTCCTGTACTATGTCGGTGCCACGCATCATACGCACTTGAATGGTCATTTCCCGTGACAGGCCGCTCGTCCAACTGGTGACTGCGCGGTCGACGAGAATCAGCGCACCGATTGCAAGGCAGGCGAGATAGCACATAACGGCCATCGTGACGGTGAGCGACGTCAGAGATGCGGCAGTCGAAGGTATGATTGCGCCCGGCTTCATTGCAGGTTCAGCGCTCCCTGTTCGAGATGCAGTACCGGGCGTTCTGCCTGGCGCACGAGACCCTTGTCGTGTGTGGCGATCAGCATGGTGGTACCGAGGCGATTGAGTTCGAGGAACAGATGTAGCAGGCGTTTTGCCAGAACAGGATCGACATTTCCGGTCGGCTCGTCGGCGAGCAGCAATTGCGGTTTGGCGATGACTGCACGCGCGATTGCTGCCCGTTGTTTTTCACCGCCAGACAGAACAGGCGGAAGGTCGGCTGATTTTTCGGCAAGCCCAACCCAGTCAAGAAGGTCCATCACGTCTCGCCGGTAGGAAGACTCCGACTTGCCCGCGACCCGGAGCGGGAGTGCCACGTTGTCATAGGTCGAGAGATGATCGAGGAGCCTGAACTCCTGGAAGACCACACCGATGCGCCGGCGGATGGTGGGCAAGTTGCTGTGGCTGAGGCTACCGACATCTTCACCAAAGATGCGCAATGTTCCCCGCGTTGGACGCAACGCGAGAAACAGCAGCTTAAGAAGGGATGACTTTCCTGCACCCGACGGACCCGTGAGGAAATAGAAATCCCCCGTTCGCACGGCAAAGCTCACGTCACGCAAGATTTCCGGCCCATCGCCATATCTGAGACCGACATTTTCAAGCCGCAGCACGAGCGTGTCCCCCCATTCCACCAGCCACTGTTAAACCACCCGAGTTTTAACGGGGCATTAACCCTACCAAAGAATGAACTCAACCAGACCGCGTTATCCACATGCACTTCCGACTGGGGCCGAAGCATCAATTGCTCGACTAGAGGAAATCGGCTCAAATGCCCTTCATGAGCGAACTTGTCATCGACGGCCACCGCATCGGCGTCCTCTTCAGCGAGGCCGAAATCGCAGCCCGCGTTAAGGTCATTGCGGCTGAGATCGCAGCCCGCAAACCCTCCAACCTCCTCGTCGTGCCGGTGCTGAAGGGCAGTTTCATCTTCGCCGCGGATTTGATCCGCGCGATGCACCACGCCGGTCTCTCGCCCGAGGTCGACTTCATGATCCTCTCCTCCTACCGGACGTCGACGAAGTCCTCGGGACAGGTCAACGTTCTCCGCGACATCGAGACCGACGTGAAGGGCCGCGACGTCCTCCTCATCGACGACATCCTCGAGTCGGGCCGCACACTCGCCTTCGCGAAGGACCTCCTGGCGGCGCGGGGCGCGAAGTGCACCTACACGGCGGTACTGCTCCACAAGCCGGGACATCTCGCGGCGGATATCTCGGCTGACTTCCAGGGCTTTGAGTGCCCGGACAAGTTTGTTGTTGGTTATGGGATGGACATGGCGCACCAATTCCGCGAACTGCCCTTCGTCGGGTATGTCGTTCCCAAGCAGTAAAACACTGTCCTTGAAGCTGCACTTGGATACACCACGCACCTGAAACGGGTCCTTCATTCCCGTTTCTAATTGCCAAGAGGCATCCAGAAGTAGAATTTGATGCCTGGAGCGATCATTCACTTCTTCTGACCCCGCTTTGCACGCATCTCTTCTTCACGTTTCTGACGCCGGGCCTCCAGAATTAGGTAATCAAGGTGGTTGCTGAGCTTAAATCGGCGCGACCTTGCCCTTCGCTCGTATTCATCTATGCGGAGCAAATCCCGCTTTCTTGTTCGAAGCTGATTGGGATAGTGATTGGGCGTAGTAGGCTTATAGGCAGCGACAACATCACGATATCTGATCACGCGTAAAAGACTCCGCGCCCAGTTGGTACGTGGTGGGTTCTTGCAAAATCCGCTATCAATTACATCCTGCCTAAAGTCCTCAAAGTCCCTATCTGCGAGGAATGCTTTGTAATGCGGAGGTGGTGCCGGTGTTGAGAGGACCCTTCTCCTTTCATCAGCTATGGCCTGTATCCGGAAGATTGTCTGAGCAAGATCGATTGCAACGCTGATTATCTCTGAGGTGACAGGCACGTCGCCAATGAGTTCGATCGCCAGATTCCTAGCTTCATCGAACCACTCTTCTTCCCTCGCACGCGATGACACTCCGTGAGAAAGGCGATTGGAAGGCTTCGTTGGACCGAGGTCAGTACTTATTTTCATGTCGAACCATTTTTCTTTGGATTGCTGTCGCTGACCAAAGTGGCATCAACTGCTTCAGACGAACGAACGAGACCTCGCGTCATGGCGCCGAGATTTTTCCGCCGATTTTCGAATCTTCGGATGACGAGGTCACGTCGATGCTCAAGCCTGGCAATGGCTTCATCTAAGTGACTTATTGTCGATAATGCTTTGCAATAGGCATCATGCTGGAGCATCCGATTTGTTACTCTTGCCGACTTAGCCAAAGCTTCAATCGACCTTCGTGCAGATGCGTTTCCTTGATCTGCTGCGCGGAACATCTTTGTTAGCTCTCGTTTAACAAAATCTTCGTCAATGTAGTCATGTTTTTCGTTTAACGCTTCCGCACCAGCGGCTTTCCTATAGGCGCTAAGCATCAATTCAGCTCCTGCAAGAGGGAGATGCTTTTCGATTGCGGCACGGCGGATGCTCCGTATCCTTTGCATCTCCCATTGAATTTCAGCGATGTCTCTGATGTCAAAGATTTCTAGAGTGTCCTGATAGTCCAAGTCCACGATCAGACTGGTAAATAGGGCATTGAAATCCTCTTCGCTGTCTAGGCCGATGGCCGGATTCCTCCCGAGAAATCTTAGGATTCTCTCAGGCAGGATTTTTTCGAGTTTGGGACTGTCGTTGCTGGAAGAAGATTTTGGAGGCATCACTTAGTTCCTTTGCTAGGTTTTGACGTCGCAACAAGGACGACCGGAGATCGGGCTCAAAAGCCCGACGCCGTTCGTTGCGGCCTCCTGCAAAGCACTTCACGTCCTGCCCCACTGAATGGCCGAACGACGCTCCTCGCCTCCTCAAGCTGAGCGATAACGCAAAATTATGGGAGTATCTCGATTCGGGAAAGAAGAAATTTTTGAACAGAGTTGCGCAATTTGGTCTTTGCTACTCTGACCTTGCCAGTGCGATCAACTCGGAATGCGAAGTTGCTGATCGGACTGAATAAATCATTGTCTATTTAGGGAGAGGGCAAGACGGCGTATGTGTCATGCTCGTGTTCGCCGTACCAGAGCTTACTTCTTCCAGAGCCTTACTCCAGGACCATTGTCTGGAGAACCGGTGAATTCGATGCCGGCGTATTCGAATATCTTTCGAAGGTCGACGAGTGATTGTGTCCGGCTTGGCGGAACATCGTCAAAAGCTTCAAGGCGCTGAATCGTATTCCGAGCAATACCGCTCCTTTCCGCAGTATCGGCGGCAGACCAGTTTAATAATGCCCTAGCTGCCCTGATCTGACTTCCAGTTATCACAATTTTGCCACATTAATAATGCAAAAAACACCATTAGTAGGGTAATTAGCACTAATGGAGTCTTCAATGCCCAACCAAATTCAACTCTCAACCGACCTTAACCGATACACCGAACTCCGTCGCCGCCTAATTGAGGCAGACCCGGAGATCGACGAGACGACCCTCCTCGATACCCTCGAGGGTGCCACCAACCTGAACGAGGCTTTGGGCGAGGTCATCCGCGCCGCCCTCGATGAAGAGGCGCTGGCTGACAGCCTGCGAGACAGGATGGGCGCCATGCGGGAGCGCCTTGATCGCATCGAGACAGCCTGCTCCAAGAAACGGGAAGTCGCTCAGGCCGTGATGGAGGACGCCGGGATCGAGAAAATCCTCGAGCCCGACTTCACGGTCTCGCTCCGCGTCTCGCCTCCGAGCATCGCTGTCGTGAACGAGGCCGAGATACCCGAGCCCTACTGGATACCCCAGCCGCCGAAACTCGACCGGAAGGGCGTCCTCGACGCACTCAAGAGCGGAACGACGGTTCCCGGTGCCACTTTTGCCAACTCCAAAGTCTCCCTCGCCATCAGGACGAAGTAGCCATGAGCTTCACCCAGAACCAGGTCAGGAAGCTGCGCTCGAAATTGAAGCCGCAGCACGTCAAGACCCGCGCCGCGGATGGGATCACCCTCTCCTACCTTGAGGGCTGGCACGTCATCGCCGAAGCCAATCGCATCTTTGGCTTCGACGGGTGGGATCGCGAGACCATCTCAAGCGAGTGCGTGTGGAAGACGCAGGCAAATGGCCGGTATTGCGCCGCCTACATCGCCCAGATACGCATTCGTGTACGGGCCGGGGACCAGGTTGTGGTTCGGGAGGGGAGCGGCACCGGTGAGTCGAATGCCTCGTCGCCTGCCCAGGCGCATGAGTTTGCCGCCAAGGCCGCGGAGACGGATGCCACAAAACGCGCCCTCATGACGTTTGGCAATGCCTTCGGTCTGTCGCTCTATGGTGGAGCAACCGACGCGAGGGGGAAGCTCCCGAGTGGCGGCATCGCTGCTCCATCAGAACCGACAAGAACAAATACCCCAACGACAAGCCCAGGGCCTCAGTCAAAAACAGTCGAGATCTCCTTGCCGAAACCAGAAACTGCTACCTCAGCGGATGACGCAGCGACTACCCCTGCAAGTCCCAAAGGTTCGACGCTTTATGTCCCTGTCGCTCTGCCACATCCTAACTGGCCGCACTTCAACCCCCTTGAGGAGGCGGAGCGAATGAACGTCGATCGCCAGGAACGCGTCGACAAGTCAGCACTGGCACTCTCCGAGCCGCGACGGATCAGAAACTCGGGCCACCTCGCCCTCGTCGCCTCCAAACCCTGCCTGATCTGCGGACGGAACCGCGCGCACGCGCACCACCTCAAATTCGCCCAGCCGACCGCACTCGGGCGAAAAGTCTCTGACGAGTTCACTGTCCCTCTTTGCTCGACCCACCACCGGGAGCTCCACCAGCATGGGGACGAGCGTGTGTGGTGGGCGGCTCAGGGCATTGATGCCCTCAAGGTGGCGGCGCAGCTCTGGTTGGGCAATGGCACTACCCTGCAGGATAAAGAAAATCGCCCGGCGCACCATGCGGAATGAAGACGCTAACTCGTATATTGTTGAAATAACGATGTAATTGATAACACCCCAATTGTGCTGGATCCGGCAGAGGACCGATCGAGGCGCAGCGGCCCTCCTTCTGGTTCAAGTTCGGGTCACGGCTGGCCAAGGTACTGCTGCCGCTGGCGTGGCGCTACGTTTCGAAGAGGATGTCGCCGGAGGAGGAGGCTGCATGGCGTCGGGCCGAGCGGCGGGGGCAGGGAGACGAGTGGCTGAAGAAACGATGGCGGCGAAGTTCTGACCGGTGAGCGAGATCACGAGTACTGATCAGATTTCTGCCATCACATCGACCGAACTTGTCCGCAACGAGGTCGACGACAGAGCTACGATGAGCCGGAAATCCTCCCTTCCTCAGTCCCCGGATGGTCTCAAACGTGCTGCCGTCAGAAACGCTTCCGTGCGCGAACATGGCCAGGACGAACGACGCCTTCCGCAACGGCCTCGACG